>NZ_CP009962.1:0-311307 GCF_000786695.1 Collimonas arenae
ATGGAAAATTTCTGGCAGAGCTGCTCTACCCAGTTGGAGCAGGAATTGACGCCTCAACAATTTAGCGCGTGGATAAAACCGCTGACGCCCCTCGACTACGAGGACGGCCGCTTGCGCATAGCGGCGCCAAATCGCTTCAAGCTGGATTGGGTCAAAACGCAATTCGCCAGCCGCATCACCACCCTGGCGCACCAATATTGGGAAGCGCCGATCGAGGTGCTGTTCGTGCTCGACCCGCGCAAGTCGACGGCGGCTCCGGCCTCGGCCATCTCCAGCATGCCGGTAGCGCTCACTAATAATAGTAGCAACGGCAGCGAACAGTCCGGCGCCCAGGCGTCGGCAGCCAGCGGCGGTAATTATGGCAATAGCAACTTCGACCGCCTGCCGGAAGTGCAGACCGAGAACAGCGCCGTCAGCGCCCGGCGTGACCAGTCGCGTATTAATACAGCACTCAGTTTTGACAGTTTCGTCACCGGTAAAGCCAACCAGCTGGCCCGCGCGGCAGCGATCCAGGTCGCCAATAATCCCGGTGTTTCCTACAATCCGCTGTTCCTGTATGGCGGCGTCGGTCTCGGTAAAACCCACTTGATCCACGCCATCGGCAACCAGTTGCTGGCCGATAACCCCAACGCCAAGATTCGCTACATCCACGCAGAACAGTACGTTCGCGACGTAGTGACTGCTTACCAACGCAAGGGTTTCGACGACTTCAAGCGTTATTACCACTCGCTCGATTTACTGCTCATCGACGATATCCAGTTCTTCGGCGGCAAGAGCCGCACCCAGGAAGAATTCTTCTATGCGTTCGAAGCTTTGATTGCAGCGAAGAAACAAATCATCATCACCAGCGACACCTATCCGAAAGAAATCACCGGTATGGATGACCGCCTGATTTCGCGTTTCGACTCCGGTCTGACGGTCGCCATCGAACCGCCGGAACTGGAAATGCGGGTCGCGATTCTGCTCAAAAAAGCAGCATCCGAAGGCGTGACTTTCTCCGACGACGTCGCTTTTTTTGTTGCAAAACACCTACGTTCCAACGTCCGCGAACTGGAAGGCGCGCTGCGCAAGATTCTTGCTTACTCCCGTTTCCATGGCAAAGACATCAGCATCGACGTTGTCAAAGATGCACTGAAAGATTTGCTCTCGGTACAGAATCGCCAGATCTCGGTAGAGAATATCCAGAAGACGGTAGCGGACTTCTTCAACATTAAAGTTGCCGATATGTACTCGAAAAAGCGGCCGGCCAATATCGCCCGTCCGCGCCAGATCGCGATGTATCTTGCCAAGGAATTAACGCAGAAAAGCTTGCCGGAAATCGGCGAATTGTTCGGTGGCCGCGACCACACAACGGTGTTGCACGCCGTTCGCAAGATCGCTGGCGACCGCACAAAAAATCCGGAATGCAACCACGAATTGCATGTGCTGGAACAGACCCTGAAGGGTTGATTTCGGCATCCTGGGCGATTGTGCACTTTGCCCATCGCCCTGTGGATAAGTTTGTATAAGGCAAATTTAACAAAAGACAGGAAGTGTGGTTTTTTTGCTGATTTGGTTAAATCAACCAGCTAGTAAGCAGCTTGTTAAAAATAGCAAAAAAAGCCGCAAAGCGGTGCTGTTTTACACGGTTTGTGAGTCGTAGAGGGTCGATTTAAGTTACATTTACAGACTGCTTACCCAGCATTCCAACGAACACGCCCACCAGCAGATTCGCAAGCAGCAATATTTGATTTTTAAATAACAAGGATATAGCTATGCAATTGGTCAAAACCAACCGAGATACCCTTCTCCGGCCACTGCAGATCGTGAGCGGTATTGTCGAGCGTCGGCACACATTGCCGATTCTGGCCAATATCCTCATTCGCAAAGACGGCGAAAAGGTCTCTTTCTTGTCTACCGACATCGAAGTGCAAATCACCACCAACGCCAAGGTCGGCAGCGGTAGCGAAGTAGCCGCGACGACGGTTGCCGCCCGCAAGCTGCTCGACATCCTGCGCGCCCTGCCCGATACCGGCGAAGTCTCGCTCACGCTGAGCAACAAGCGCATGACGGTGCAGTCCGGCAAGTCGCGTTTTGCGCTGCAAACACTGGCCGCCGAAGAATTCCCGACAGTCGCCCAGGCAGACCACTACAACGCCACCGTCACCCTGCCGCAAAAGACCCTCAAGCACCTGTTCAACATGGTGCACTTCTCGATGGCGCAGCAAGATATCCGTTACTACCTCAACGGCCTGCTGCTGGTCCTCGACGGCAAGAACGTCATCGCCGTTGCTACCGACGGCCACCGCTTGGCGTTTTGCCAGGTCGCCACCGAGCAAGAGTTCGCGCGCCAGGAAGTCATCATCCCGCGCAAGACCATCATCGAGCTGCAACGCCTGCTGGAAGAAACCGACGAACCGGTCCAGCTCGAAATCGCCAACAACCAGGTCAAGCTGTCGTTCGCCGATATCGAACTGATCTCCAAGCTGGTGGAAGGCAAGTTCCCTGATTACACTCGCGTGGTGCCGAAGGGCTACAAGAACGACTTCACCATCAGCCGCGACCAGCTGCTGCGCTCGCTGCAACGCGCCGCCATCATGACCAGCGACAAGTTCAAAGGCGTGCGCTGGGTAGTCACGCCAGGCAGTCTCAAGATCAGCTCCACCAATGCCGACCAGGAAGAAGCGATCGAAGAACTCGAAATCGATTACGGCGGCGACAGCGTCGACATCGGCTTCAACGTCACCTACCTGCTCGACGTACTCAACAACCTCAAGGGCGACAACGTCAACATCGCCCTCGGCGACGCCAATTCCTCCGCATTGATCACCGTGCCGGAAAACGCAGACTTTAAATATGTCGTCATGCCGATGCGGATCTGATCCGCTGCAAAAGCAGGGCGGAAAGCAAAGCGCTTGTCCGCCCTGCGCATTTCCAAATGCATTGCAATCGACCAGTAATCGACCCGCAATTCACTTGTAAAACAAGCACTTAGCCCCAACTTAGTTCTTACTTAGTACTTACATAGTTTCTACTTAGTGTTTATATACGCAGTCCCGAAGTCAGTTTTTCAGAAGGTAGCCATGTCATCAGCCCCAGATAACACCAATCAGCCGCAATCCAGTTCATACGGAGCGTCCTCGATCCAAATTCTCGAAGGTCTTGAAGCGGTACGCAAACGCCCCGGGATGTACATCGGCGACACCTCTGACGGCACGGGCCTGCACCACCTGGTGTTCGAAGTGCTGGACAACTCCATCGACGAATCGCTGGCGGGCCACTGCACCGAAATCCACGTAACGATCCACTCCGACAACTCGATCTCGATCACCGACAACGGCCGCGGCGTGCCGACCGGCATCAAGTTCGACGACAAGCACGACCCAAAGCGCAGCGCAGCCGAAATCGTCATGACCGAGCTCCACGCCGGCGGCAAGTTCGACCAGAACTCCTACAAGGTATCCGGTGGTCTGCACGGTGTGGGTGTGTCTTGCGTCAACGGCCTGTCCAAGCTGCTCAAGCTGACCATCCGCCGCGACGGCAAAGTGCATTACATGGAGTTCGTCCGCGGCGTACCGCAAAACCGCGAAACCGAAACCATCGACGGCATGCTCGTCTCGCCAATCAAAGTCATCGGCGACACCGACAAGCGCGGCACCGAAGTGCACTTCTGGGCCGACGAAGAAATCTTCACGCATGTTGAATTCCACTACGAAATCCTGGCCAAGCGCATCCGCGAACTGTCCTTCCTCAACAACGGCGTGCACATCAAGCTGACCGACCAGCGCACCGGCAAGGAAGAAAACTTCGCCTTCGAAGGCGGCACCCGCGGCTTTGTGGAATACATCAACAAAGCCAAGAGCGTCCTGCACCCGACCATTTTCCAGGCCACCGGCGAAAAAGACGGCGTCTCCGTCGACGTCTCCATGCAATGGAACGACGCCTACAACGAACAAGTACTCTGCTTCACCAACAACATCCCGCAACGCGACGGCGGCACCCACTTAACAGGGCTGCGCGCCGCGATGACCCGCGTGCTCAACAAGTACATCGAAGAGCATGATTTCGCCAAGAAAGCCAAGGTAGAAACCAGCGGCGACGACATGCGCGAAGGCCTCACCTGCGTGTTGTCGGTAAAAGTACCCGAGCCAAAATTCAGCTCGCAAACCAAAGACAAGCTGGTCTCCAGCGAAGTGCGCCTGCCGGTAGAAGAAATCGTCGCCAAGACGCTTAACGACTACCTGCAAGAACGCCCGAACGACGCCAAGATCATCTGCGGCAAGATCGTCGAAGCCGCCCGCGCCCGTGACGCCGCCCGTAAAGCGCGCGAACTGACGCGCCGCAAAGGCGTCATGGACGGCCTCGGCCTCTCCTCCAAACTGGCCGACTGCCAGGAAAAAGACCCCGCCCTGTGCGAACTCTACATCGTCGAGGGTGACTCCGCGGGCGGTTCAGCCAAGCAAGGCCGCGACCGTAAATTCCAGGCCATCCTGCCGTTGCGCGGTAAAGTGCTCAACGTCGAAAAAGCCCGCTTCGAAAAAATGCTGTCCTCCGAGCAGATCACCACCCTGATCGCCACCCTCGGCACCAGCATCGGCGCCGATGAATTCAACGCCGACAAGCTGCGCTACCACCGCATCATCATCATGACCGATGCGGACGTCGACGGCGCCCACATCCGCACCCTGCTGCTGACCCTGTTCTACCGCCAGATGCCGCAACTGGTAGAGCGTGGCCACATCTACATCGCCCAGCCGCCGCTCTACAAAGTCAAGCACGGCAAGGACGAGCGCTATTTGAAAGACGACGCCGAAGAAGTCTCCTACATGATGCAGGTAGCCCTGAACGACGCCGCCCTCGTCCCAAGCGAAGGCGCCGACCCGATCAGCGGCCCGGCCCTGGCCGAGCTGGTGCGTCAGTACAACACCGCCAACGCCATCATCACCCGCCTCACCCGCGCAATCGACGGCGCCGCCCTCACCTCCATCATGACCGGCGTCACCCTCAAGCTCGATACGCTGGCCGATGCAGAAATCTCGCGCGCAGCCCTGGAAGCCTCCATCAACGAGCCATCGGTCCAGGTCGTCCTCAAATCCGACGAACTCTCCGACAAGCACGCCCTGCGCATCAACCGCCGCTACCACGGCAACATCAAAGCCAGCGCCATCGACAGCGACTTCGTCGCCAGCCCCGACTACGCAGTGCTGACCAACGCCGCAGCAACCTTCAAAGGCCTGATCGGCGCCGGCGCAGTCATCCGCCGCGGCGCAGGAGAAAAAACCAAAGAGTCAGCCATCATCGACTTCCACCAAGCCATGGCCTGGCTGCGCGACGAAGCAGAACGCGGCGTCAGCAAGCAGCGCTATAAAGGTCTGGGAGAAATGAACCCGTCGCAATTGTGGGAAACCACGATGGACCCGACAGTGCGCCGCTTGTTGAAGGTGCAGATTGAGGATGCGATTGCTGCGGATCAGATTTTCATGACCTTGATGGGGGATGATGTTGAACCGCGGAGAGCGTTTATTGAGTTGAATGCGCTGCAGGCTGGGAATATTGACGTCTGATTAGCCATGCTGTTCTATCTCTGGGTCACCCGCAATGCGTTGCACAGAAATATATGCCGGTTAATATCAAGATGGAATGCAGGGGGCGGAAGCTCGAATCTTCTCGCTCCGACCAATCGAATCAATGACTTAGGCCAGTCTTCGGATTGGCCTTTTTCATTTTTGGAATTTACCCTCCAACAAAATTTTTTGGGATGCTCTGGCGTTTTTTCTTGCGCATATTCGCTTTCGCCTCGGACATACCCACATAAGCGGGCTAGTCGTTATTTCAATGCCATATGTTTTATGTTTTTTGTTGCCCATAGAGTAATATATTCCTCACCATAAAATGGTAGTAATGCAGAGCTTGCCAGTCGTATTCAAGCCCTTTACCGCCTCGCTTTATCCACCCTATTTGTCTCAAACAACAATCCATGACTCAAACCACCAACAACCTGGCCTCAGATTCTTGGGCAATCGCTGACCTTCTGCGTGGTGACTTCAAGCAAAGCCAATATGGCCGTATCATTCTGCCGTTTTGCCTGTTACGCCGTCTGGAATGTGTGCTGGAACCGACCAAAGAGGCGGTACTCGCCGAGCAACAAAAAATACAGGCGATGAATCTGCCGGAAGAAGCGCAAGAGAAAATGATCTTGCGCGCTACGGGTGGATTGTCGTTTTTCAATACGTCCAAGATGGATTTGTCGAAGTTGGGTGAAGCGGGCATCAAGGCCAACCTAGAAAGTTATATCCAAAGCTTTTCCAAAGACGCCCGTCAGATATTTGAATACTTTAACTTCGCCGAATTCATCGGCCAGTTGAACGACGCCAATTTGCTCTATAAGGTCGTGCAAAAAGTGCGCACCATTGATCTCGGCCCTAAGGCAGTATCGAACCACGATATGGGTTTGGTGTTTGAAGAGCTCATCCGCCGCTTTGCTGAAGGCTCGAACGAGACTGCCGGCGAACACTTCACCCCACGCGACATCGTGCGCCTGACCACCTCACTGGTGTTCATGGAAGATGATGATGCGCTGTCCAGGCCTGGCATTATTCGCACCATTTACGACCCGACGGCCGGTACCGGTGGCTTCTTGTCGTCTGGCATGGAATACGTGCATGAACTTAACCCAAAAGCTGTCATGCGTGCCTATGGACAAGAACTGAATCCAGAAAGCTATGCTATCTGCAAGGCAGACATGCTCATCAAAGGGCAAGATGTCAGCAACATCAAGCTGGGTAATACACTCACGAATGACCAGTTGTTTGCCGACAAGTTTGATTACATGCTGTCGAATCCGCCGTTTGGCGTCGATTGGAAAAAGATCGAGCAAGAAATCAATGATGAACATAACCACAAAGGTTTTGACGGCCGCTTTGGCGCAGGTTTGCCACGGGTTTCGGACGGCTCGCTGCTGTTTCTGCTGCATCTGATCAGCAAGTTGCGTGATTCAGCCGATGGCGGAGCACGCATCGGTATTATCCTCAATGGCTCGCCCTTGTTCACTGGCGGCGCCGGTTCGGGCGAGTCAGAAATCCGCCGCTATATTCTGGAAGCCGATTTACTCGAAGCCATCGTCGCGCTGCCTACCGATATGTTCTACAACACTGGCATCTCCACCTATGTCTGGGTGCTATCGAATAAAAAAACCAAGGCACGCAAAGGGCTGGTGCAATTGATCAATGGCGTGAACCTGTGCGGCAAGATGCGCAAATCTCTGGGCAGCAAGCGCAATGTCATGGATGACAGCGACATCGCCACCATCACCAAATGCTTCGGTGATTTTGAAGTGGTCGATGCGCGTGAACTGGATAAACCTGCCGAACAAAAGAGCAATCGCGGCCGCCAATCTGCCAATCCCAAAACTGAAGCAGCCAAAACCTTTGCTGCCAAAATCTTTAAAACCCACGAGTTTGGCTATCGCCGTATCACCATAGAACGCCCGCTGCGCATGTCTTACCAATTCAGCGATGAACGTATTGCTAGTTTGCGTTTTGAATCGGGCGCGCTCAACGCGGTGATGCAATGGACGTATGCAGAATACGGCGCGGTATGGATAGATGCAGAACTCTCCGCAAACTATGGCGACCTCAGCAACCACCAAGACGCCATACGCCGTTACATCAAACTGCACTTTGCCGATCTCAAAGAGAAGCAAATCAAAGACCTTCTGGATCGCCATACATGGTGCGATCAATTGGCCATCATGCTCAAAGCATACAGATTGCAAGTGACCATCGGCAGCGCTCAGTTTGATGACATGAATGCCTTTGACGATGTACTCGCCAAGGCCGCAAAAAAACAAGGTATCAGCCTGGACGCCAAAGAGAAAAAAATCATCGAAGCGGCCGTTAGTTGGAAGAACCCTGACGCGCAAAAAGTCATCAAGAAAATCCACAAAAGCAAAACTGACCCGATTTACGGTTTGTTTGCCGGCGAAGGCGATAACGTTGGCAAAACCGTCGAATACAAAGCCGACGGCGATCTACGCGATGCAGAAAACGTCGCGCTCGATCCGAGTAAAAATGTCAACGAAATCAACGAAGCCTATTTCAAAAAAGAAGTACAACCGCATGTACCAGACGCCTGGATCGATGCCAGCAAGAAAGACAGCAAAGACCAGCAAATCGGCATCGTCGGTTATGAGATTCCGTTCAATCGCCATTTTTACCAATACCAGCCGCCGCGTGATCTGGCTGAAATTGATGCCGATCTCGATGCGGTCAGTGCCGAAATCATGAAGCTGCTGCAAGAGGTGCATTCATGACGAAAGTAAGCAAGATCCAGGAAAGTACGGGACATCAAGAGTTTGCTGAAGTTGTGCAACTCATTGATGCGGCACGCCAGCATGCTTATCAGGCCGTCAACACTGCCCTAATCGAACTATATTGGCAAATAGGCGCGTATATCAGTCGTAAATTGCAAGCTGCAGAATGGGGTGATGGCGTTGTTGATGCGCTGGCTAATCATCTTGCTGCCACGCAACCAAATTTAACGGGATTCACCCGTCGCAATCTATTCCGTATGCGCCAGTTTTATGACGCCTATCAACATGATCAAATTGTGTCAGCACTGCTGACACAATTGCCTTGGACGCACAATCTCACCATCCTCAGCCGCAGTAAGCATCCTGAGGAGCGCGAGTTTTATATCAAGATGGCAATTAAGGAGAAATGGTCTAGCCGTGAACTTGAGCGTCAGTTTAAGGCGGCATTGTTTGAACGGATGGTACTTAATCCGGCAAAAGTGTCAGCAGTGCTGACACAAACGCATCCTGAAGCACTGAGTGTATTTAAAGACAGTTATGTTATCGATTTTTTAAACTTACAAGAACATCATAGCGAAGCCGATTTGCATCATAGCCTGTTGGCCAAATTGAAGCATTTTTTGTTAGAACTCGGTCGTGACTTTTGTTTTGTGGGCAGTGAATTCCCAATTCAGGTCGGCACACAAGATTTTGCGCTAGATCTGCTGTTCTTTCATCGCGGCTTAAATGCCTTGGTAGCGATTGAGCTGAAAGTAGACCGCTTCGAGCCGGAGCACTTAGGCAAACTCAATTTTTACCTGGAAGCGTTGGATCGTGATCACCGCAAATCGCATGAAAATCCTGCCATCGGCGTGCTGCTGTGCGCCAGTAAAGATGATGAAGTGGTGGAGTACGCACTTAGTCGTAGCCTGTCACCAGCCATGATCGCCGAATACCAAACCCAATTGCCCGATAAAAAACTGCTGCAAGCGAAATTGCATGAATTTTATCTGTTGAATATTGCACAGGGGGAGGCACTATGAGTCGATATAAGGAGTATTCAGAATATGTAAATTCAGGGATTGATGGACTGGGTTTAATACCAAAGGGCTGGCAAGTAATGCAGATGAAGCGCAGCGTAGAAGGATGCACAAATGGAATCTGGGGCGGCGAGCCAACGAATGACGGAAGCGATACGATAGTAATCCGAGTTGCTGATTTTGATCGTCCAAGGTTGTCAGTAAATGAGGACGGGTACACATATCGCAAAATCGAAGAAAAAGAAAAAACAACACGAAGATTAAAACGTGGAGATCTATTACTAGAGAAATCTGGTGGTGGAGAAAAAACGCTCGTTGGTCAGGTAGTTTTGTTCGATAAAGATTTTGAGGCTGTTACGTCTAACTTTGTTGCCAAAATGACGCCGAATATCGGTTTTGACAGTCGATATTTGAATTATGTTTTTAGTCGGTTTTACGATGAAAATATTAATTATTGTTCTATTAAACAAAATACCGGAATCCAGAATTTAGATTCTGCTTCATATTTATCAGAGAAATTTGGCTTTCCGAGCTTGCAAGTTCAGATGCAAATCGCCAACTTCCTCGACCACGAAACCGCTAAGATCGATACCCTGATAGAGAAGCAGCAAGGGCTGATCAAGCTGCTCAAAGAAAAGCGGCAGGCAGTGATTAGTCATGCCGTCACCAAAGGCCTCAACCCCAACGCTACCATGCGCAACTCGGGTGTGGAGTGGTTAGGCGAAGTGCCGACGCATTGGAATCAAATAAAAATGAAACATATTTTGATTGCGATCATTGATGCCGAGCATAAAACTGCTGAATATTTTGACGACGGTACTTATCTAGTTTGCCGAACTACAAATGTTCGCGATGGCATCTTAAAACTCGACGGCGGGAAATATACTAATCAAGAAACATATCTGGAATGGATCAAGCGCGGAGTACCTGAATCGGGCGATATTTTATTCACTAGAGAGGCACCAGCTGGCGAAGCGTGCATAGTCCCAGAAGAGCCGATTCTGTGTCTTGGTCAGCGTATGGTTTTGTTTAAATTGAATAAATCAAGAATGAATCCACAATTTGTTTTATATTCAATTTACTCTGGATTGGCAGATGATTTCATTAAACAACTATCGCAAGGGAGTACTGTAAGTCATATGAACATGGCAGACATCATCAACATTCCTTTGTTTGAAACAGGGTTGGACGAACAAGATCAAATCGTAAAACATTTGGATCGAGTTCTTGCTAGATATGATGAGGTGCAAAAAAATGCGGAACGCACTATTGAGTTAATTCAAGAGCGCCGCACAGCCCTAATTTCTGCTGCCGTCACCGGAAAAATCGATGTACGTGATTGGCAAGAGCCACGGCAACTTGCGCCTGAACTAGAAGACGCGGCTGCGTAAAATACGATCACCCGGATAAGCCAAGAAAAACAAAGTCTATGAGCAAAGCAAACGAACTCACTTTCCAGAACGACATGATCAGCCAGCTGCTGGCCAATGGCTGGCTGCTCGGCAAAGCCGAACACTACAACCGTGAGTTGGCCTTGTATCCGGAAGATGTGCTCGGTTTTGTCAAAGACACGCAAGATGAGCAATGGCAAAAATTTTGTGCGCTTTATCCAAATAACCCCGAACAAAAATTTCTGGAGCGGGTGGCTACGCAACTCAATAAAGCCGACCCGAATGCAGCGAATAAGGAGATGCGCACCTTTGGCACGCTGGGTGTATTGCGCCACGAATTGCGGGATCGCGGTACGCGCTTTTCCCTTTGTCAGTTTGCGCCTGAACATGATTTGAATCCGGACACCTTGGCGCGCTATCAGCAAAACCGCCTGCGGGTGGTGCCTGAGCTGGTGTATAGCCCGTGGGCGACAGCAGCGCAATTGGCTGAGACGGGTAGCAAAGCCAAGGCATGGCGCATTGATCTGGTCTTGTTCGTCAATGGCATACCGGTTGCTACGCTGGAGCTTAAATCAGAATTCAAGCAAGCTGTACATAGTGCAATGACGCAGTATCGTACTACACGCTTGCCGATCGACCCAATCGCCAAAAAGCCAGAACCTTTACTGAGCTTTAAGCGCGGCGCGCTGGTGCATTTTGCCGTAAGCCAGTATGAGGTATATATGGCGACGCGGTTGGAGGGTGATAACACTTATTTCTTGCCGTTTAATAAGGGCACGGCTGAGGGCGGCGCTGGCAATGATGTACCGGAGGTACTGACGCAATACGCGACGGACTATCTGTGGAATGAAGTCTTATTGCCGAAAAACTTGCTGACGATTCTGGCACGGTATGTGCATTTGCAGATAGAAGAAAAAGAGAATTGGGAAGGCCTCAAATATAAGAAGGAAAGCCTGATTTTCCCGCGTTATCACCAGTGGGATGTGGTGAATAAGCTGCTGGCGGCGGCGCGGGCTGAAGGACCTGGGCAGAAGTATCTGATACAGCACAGTGCAGGATCGGGTAAGTCGAATTCCATCGCCTGGGCCGCACATCAACTGTCGTCCTTGTATGACGGCAACGGGAATAAACAGTTTCATTCCGTGATTGTGGTTACTGACCGCACTGTGCTAGATGCGCAGTTGCAAGACACCATTGCCCAGTTTGAGCACACCGATGGCGTGGTCGGGCGCATTAATAATCAGGAAGGTGATGGTTCTAAATCAGAAAAACTCGCCAAGGCTTTAGAAAACTCGCAGCCGATTATTATCGTCACGATACAGACCTTTCCCTTTGTGTTGAAGGCGATAGAAAACAGCGTCAGCCTGAAAGAACGTAACTACGTTGTAATTGCCGACGAGGCGCATTCTTCACAAACTGGCTCTACCGCAAGACAGCTTAAAGAAGTGTTGATGGTGGAAGCCACTGGCGATGATGAAGCCGAATTGACCACCGACGATATTCTGGATGCCGCAGTGGCTTCGCGCCGTGCTTCGAAAAATCTGAGTTATCTGGCGTTCACCGCCACGCCCAAGACCAAGACTTTAGAGCTATTCGGTCGCTTGCCGCGCCCGCAGGAAGCACCGTCCAAAACCAACAAGCCCGAAGCCTTCCATGTGTACAGCATGCGCCAGGCGATTGAGGAAGGTTTTATTCTGGATGTGCTGAAGAACTACACCAATTACAAAGTCGCCTATAACCTGGCGATGAAGATGAAGGATGCCGATCAAGAGGTCGAGAGTAAGCGTGCCAAGGTCAAGCTGAATCAATGGGTACGCCTGCACGATTACAACATCAGCCAAAAAGTGCAAGTCATCGTCGAGCATTTTAAAACCCATGTGATGGGTTTGCTTAATGGTCAAGCCAAGGCGATGGTGGTGACCAGCTCACGCAAAGAGGCAGTACGTTATAAGCTGGCTTTCGACAACTACATCAAAACGCAGGGCTATCAAAAGATCCATGCGATGGTGGCGTTCTCGAGCGAGGTGGAATTTACCGATAAAGATCCAAATTCAGAAGCGGTACTGGGTAATAAATACACTGAAATGAATATGAACCCACGGTTAAAAGGGCGCGACATGCGCAAAGCCTTTGACACCGATGATTATCAAGTGATGATTGTGGCGAATAAATTTCAGACTGGCTTTGATCAACCCAAACTATGCGCCATGTACGTCGATAAAAAGCTGGCCGGGGTGGAATGTGTGCAAACCCTGTCACGCCTGAATCGTATTTACCCGAGCAAGAAGGAGACCGGCACTTTCATACTGGATTTCTTTAACGAGCCAGAAGACATCCTTGCCGCCTTCCAGCCATACTTCCAGACGGCGGAGCTGGCCGATGTGTCTGATTCGGATTTGATTTTTGATCTGAACGACAAGCTACGTGCTTCCGGCATCTTTACCTGGACAGAGGTGGAGCAGTTTTGCGATGCCTTCTTCGTCAAGAGCAAAAGCAATGCAGCGATCGCGAATATCTGCAAACCCGCCGTCGAACGATGGCAGAAGCGTTATAAATCGGCAGTAGAGGCCTACAAATACGCTCGCGACATGTTTGAACGCACCAAGAAAACTGCCGATGCAGTTTTGATTGCCAACGCTGAGAACAGTTTAAAAGAGTGCAAGAAAGAAAAGGACGCACTAGAAATTTTTAAAAAGGATCTAGCTACCTTCGTGCGCTTTTATGAATTCATGTCGCAGATTGTCGATTACGACGACAAAGACCTGGAAAAGTTAAGCCTCTACGCCCGCAATCTACGCCCCATGTTGCGAGAAACCATCATGGATGAAGATGAGATTGATCTCAGCAGTATCGTGTTAAGTCACTACCGCATATCGAAAATTCGCCAGCAGCATTTGATCATGCAAGAGTCGGATGAGTACAAGCTGGAACCAGGCGATGCCGTAGGTACGGCCAAGGCCAAAGACAAGCAAGTCGAGTTTTTATCGCAGATCGTGTACCGCCTCAACGAGCTATTCATCACCGATCAACTGACCGAAGCGGATATGGTGAATTACGCCACTACCATCAGCGACAAGGTGCGTGAGAACGAACTGGTGATGCGTCAGTTACTCTCCAATAGTCCGGAGCAGGCGATGCTGGGCGATTTCCCTAAGGCAGTGGACGATGCCGTTATGGACAGCAGCGCCGCACATCAGAATCAGATGATGCAGCTCTTGTCTGATCCTAGTAAGGCGAAGATGTTTTCCAAGGTTATTTTTGATATTTTGACTCAAGGATCGGAGCGTTAGTTTTGAGTGCTGATAAAACGTAAATTATTGATCACGCGAATGATATAGCGCGCGGCCGGCCAAACTAAAAATCAGTTTCTTCGAAATAGTCGGAGTCCACACGTTTCACAACATATGACGCGGAGACCGATACACCGACATCAAAATCGATCATAAGACCAGCGAGCTGCTTCCCATCGATCAAAACAACCTTGGTGTCTATTCTTGATGCGTAGTCCACTGCCTCGGCGGTATACACGGAGGTTGTAATAAACACGCCTTTTCTCGCACGTTGCCCTTGAAGCGCGCCAACAAATTTCTGAATCTCCGGACGGCCAACAGAGCCTTGCCAACGTTTTGCCTGAATAAAAATCGTATCAAGCCCGAGGCGATCTTCCTTGATGATCCCGTCTATCCCGCCGTCCCCGGTTTGGCCAATTCTTTCCCCTGCGTCACTCCTTGAGCCCCCATATCCCATCTTTACTAAGAGTTCAACGACGAGTTGCTCGAAAAATGTAGGTGAACAACCAAGAATTCGAGATAGAAGTGTCTGAGCGAGTTGTTCGCGTAAGCCTTGGGATGCGAGTTCAATCGCTTCTTCTGGGGTGGTCTCTACCGACGTCAGTTCTTCGGATAGCGTTGCCTTGCCGCTCTGTTTTGAGATGTCTCGAAATTCGATGAATTCGGGCCATTGCTCCAGATATTTGACGTCAATTCTGCCAGGGTTGGTGGCGAGTACCTGCTTACCGCGTTCTGTAATCTTGGACACTGCTCGCTTTGGCAATTCGATGAGGCCTGCTTTCTTCAAGTAAGTTCTGGCCCAACCAATGCGATTCTTAAAAACACCCTGCTGACCACTCGGTAAAAGTTTTGCTCGTTCCAGCGGCGAAAGATGGAATTGTTCTGCAAGCGCTTCCTCCGCGTCACGCAGAGAATGTTCGACGCCGTCTCCCAGAAATTGGAGTAAGGGAAGCATGCAGGTTTGATAGTCTGGGATTGGCATTGAGCAAAGATGTTGTTGAATAACAAATGTATGCTGCCACGAAAGTGTTTTAAGGGCAACATGAAATCCGAACAATTCCTCGTATAACCATTGTGGCGCGAAACTGAGGATCAGGTCTTTCCGTACCATATATGCACCCTACAACTTTGTTATCTTGCTCCTCGCAAAGGAGTTGATGCTCGATCGCGATCCCAAATTTTTGACCTTCGATTTCTCTGGATGGACGAAAAAAGGAATGTGATATGGGAAGACACGACCCTGGCTCCCTTTTGATACAGATCCACGAAGATATCAAGGAATTGGGATTTAAGAGCTCTTGCGACAGGGTAGCCGCGTTCGCGAGAGTATGGCGGGCGGGTCAAGCTGATCGGGTCAATTCTGCTAGCAAACGAACAGTTCCGGCGCCAACCTCCGAAAATCCGCGTGTCGGCTAGTCCTTAGTTGTCTACTCGAACGAAGGGACAGAGCTCAGACAGATCATAGGAACGGAATGATATCGGTCAGAACGTGTGCAAACACCGCGGAAAATAACGAGCCTGTTCGGACGTAATTGAGGCTCAGGACGAGGCCAAAAGCAAAGATCGAGACTGCTCCAAGCGGCCCTTGGTAAAGGTGATAAAGCACGCGCACTAGCAGTGATACACCCATCGCAATTGAAAGACCATAGCCTCTCATTCCTCGAAGAAGGAAGCCCAGTAAAAAAATCTCCTCGTACGCGCCGTTTATCAGCGCCGATAGGACAACGGTCGACAAGGAAACAGATGCTTGAGCCACCATGCTATCGATAGGCTGAGCCCCTTGGCTTGACGTGAATGGGACTGTAAATATCCACACTGCTCCCAATGCCACGACATAAGTAGCGATCCCAACAGCAATCCCGGTTAGAGACGGCGTTGGATAGAGCGTAGAGATCGCAAACCCTCGGACGTAAAGAATCAGAAACGCTATACCTCCGAAGATTATCTCGATGACGGTAGTGGACATTAAATTTGCGTCTGTAAATGCGCCGCCGTTGAAGCCTGCGGATACTGCCTGAATTGACGAGTAAATTGCCCAACCGAAGCAGATCACCGAAATTGCAAAAGCTTCGAGCGGGCTTGTATTCGTGCGCAGCGTGGAACGCATTCTTGAGTCCTAACTAGTTTTGTGCGGGGAAAAACCGGGCGTCCGCATATCACTGACCTGCCTGATTTTTTCGGAGTTTTTCAGTTGCGGTGTCACAGACTACGAAAGTTTTCACCATCTTTGTCACAACCAGGATGATCTCGTGTCAAGGCATGCGAAAAAAGCCTTTGTATTCAGTGGGCACGTTCTCAGATTCAGTGACACACGACATGATTTTTGTACCGTAGGGTCGCACTCAAGTGAAAATTCAGTCCCAGGGAAAGTGAAAAAAATCCTACTTTTGCTAGCGTAAATCTTCATGCGTTGAAATAAAAAACCTCGGGGTTGAACCGAGGTTTTTTATTTCAAGATAACATTGCGGTACCTTATGTTAGCCCGCGCAGTCCGAAGCTGCCTTATCTGTATAAGTCGTTACTTTATCTGACAGGATATGTCAGATTGTGAACTTCCGCTTTCGACCCTTAAGAGACACTCACCTCGCCCCGAAGCCGCCGTTCATAGATAGCAAATCAAACGAAGCGGCCGTACATATCTTCTCCGGTTAATGCGTTCGTCTTACGCAAAACTGTTTCCAGTAACTGATAGTCTAATCCGCAATCCATCTTCTTACAGGCAAGGTAAATACACTCACTTCTTAATTTTGCAGTGAGCACATACAAGGCATCAAGAACTTCGCTATTGGTTGAATTTTCTGCCAATGCCATTCTCCCAAGCTGAAAAGCCTCTTCATATCGACGACTAACCGTCAGTTCTTTGATTTTGCTTACAGCATTATCCAAGTTGACTCCATAATTAGTGAAAAACACGTACAGCGACCTTCACCACATAGCTCAACTTCGAAAAACTCTTTACGGATGGCCGCTCTTGGCCGAGGCTGTGTAAAAACACAAATTCACAAAAAATCATGGGTAGGGAGACCCTTCCCGCCATCGGCAAATTGAATAGCGATCGATCTGAAAGGCCGATTTTCAGTTGAATGAAAATTTCTACGTTTTTACACAGCCTCGGTCGTTTCGAGGCGGCCGGAACAGGTTGATTTCGCCCTATAGCGGCCTGTGACGATTCCAAAGAGCAGACTTTAACGTCCGACGTAAGGGCCGCGTCGCTGGCAGGTTCCCTCGACGGAGTGGTTAGCGCTCATCGTGCGCGCTCCAAGGCAACCTTGACTCCAAGACCAACAAGTGCGGCACCGGCAAACTGCTGAAAGCGCTGGAAAAGCATTGGCTTGGCCAGTAGCCAATGCCTTGCGCGGCCGCCAAGCGCGGCGGTGCAGAGGTTTACCGCCGTGCCCGATGCGATGGAGATTAGGCCAAGAACGGCCGCTTGTAGCCCAGGATTGCCCAGAGACGGATTTATAAACTGAGGAAGAATAGCGAGAAAAAAGAGAGCTACCTTTGGATTTAACAGATTGGATACAGCGCCCTGTGCGAAAGGTGATGCCCGACGGATTTTGGATGGCTCCATGGCGACAGAGACAGGGCTGCGCAGCATTTGCCAACCGAGCCAGCAGAGGTAGATAGCTCCAATGGTCTTTACAACGACAAATGCCGTGGGTATTGATGCCAGGAACGCAGTGATTCCAAAGGTCGCAGCCCCTACATGCACTAACGCCGCACAAGCGATGCCGGCACAGACCTGTGCACCGGCCGACGCGCCTCGTGAGACTGAATTAGACAGGATGCAGATAACGTCGGGTCCTGGAATCAGAGCGAAGCTCATATTGAGTAGAGTGAAAGCCAGGAGTGTGGAGAGTTCGATCATCTTGAGCCCTAACGTCATTTAAAGTTCATTTCGTAAATTTGACCGGTACCAAAAAATTGGGCGGCGAGTTCCCAATTCCTGGACAGCCTTATGGGTCTAGTTTAAATCTGCCAATATTTTTTGGGATATCTAGGCAAGATCTTGAATGACCGTTACTGGCCGTTCTCTGACTCATGACACTGTCAATTCCCGGCGCCATTCAAGTACGACATAGGCGCCGTCCTCAGACTCGCCTGCGCCTACTTCGCGCCAGCCATTCCTGAGATAGAAAGATAATGCACGTTGATTTTTCTGAACACATTTGAGTCGCCAGGGAACCGGCAACCAATGCTGCAGCGACGACAGTAATGAGCGACCAATGCCCTTGTTCTGGAAATCGGAACGAACGTAGAGGTGATGGATGAACGAGCCGTCGACATGCACCGATACGAAACCAACCACTTCTTCGTCATTTGAAGATGCAACGAAGACGAGCTCTCCCTCAGACGATTTAGCGAAATCTGAGACACGCGCCAGTTCGGGCAACCATTCGGCATTTTCAATGTTCGCCCGAAAGATTTCTTGTACTGCATGAGAATCGGATAATGTCGCAGCACGTACTTTAAACATTTTTGTAATCTCTAATAGATACTTTCATCCGCTGCTCAAGGTCCGGTATTGGCCGCTTTGAACCGATCGGGACAAGCAAATTTCGACCGAAGGCGGTTACACATAAATTGCCACATCTAATCAATCCTTGAATTCAGGAGGGCGCTTACCAACGTTGGCCATCATAGCTTCTTGCAAATCATTGGACATCAACATTGCCGCGTTCCAAGTGGCAATGTATTTCAGGCCATCGGCCACCGAATGGTCGCGTGCGTAGGTAATCATCTCCTTGGTACCACGAATGGCGAGAGGCGACTTTGCAGCGATGTTGGCAGCAATCTCCAACACCCCCTCGCGTAGCGCTTCGCGGGATTCGAACACACGGTTAACCAAATGAATTTCGCGGGCCTCCGCAGCATCTACCTTGCGCGCGGTGTAGGCCAACTCACGCGCCATGCCCTCACCTATGAGCTTTGGCAGCCGTTGTAGCGTGCCGACATCCGCGGTCATGCCGATGTCGATTTCCTTAATGGTGAAATAAGCATCGCTGGAGCAATAACG
This sequence comes from Collimonas arenae, assembly GCF_000786695.1. Classification (NCBI taxonomy): domain Bacteria; kingdom Pseudomonadati; phylum Pseudomonadota; class Betaproteobacteria; order Burkholderiales; family Oxalobacteraceae; genus Collimonas; species Collimonas arenae. The sequence goes on from NZ_CP009962.1 coordinate 19,008, forward strand.
CATGTCGGCGCAGGTGATCAAATCGATACCGCCGCCGACACAGGCGCCATGCACGGCGGCTAATACCGGCTTGCGGCAGCGCTCCAGGCTGCTTAGCGTGTCTTGTAAATTTAAAATTAAGCTGCGCAAGGCTTCGCGCTTGCGACCATCGCACTCGTTCTGGATTTGTGCTCCCAGCCCCATCATCATTTGCAGGTCTATACCTGAGGTGAATGTCTTTCCTTCTCCTTCGAGAATAGCCACCCGTGCCTCTGGAGTGGCGTCCACCCACTCGAAAGCCGTACGAATCTCTTGCCACATCTCCATGTTCATCGCATTGGCCTTGTCAGGGCGATTCAAGCGGACAATGGCGATATTCTGTGCCAGGCTGACAGATAAAGTTTTATAAGTCATTTGAAAGCTTTCAATACGATTGTGCAAAGATAATGCATGCAGGTCGGGTGGCCCGACTTAGGCATGGAGGCATGTCGCCATCGAGAATTTGTAAAACATGTATTGCCCTCGCCCCGCTACTTCTGCTTCTAGCCTGGTGCGCTCAACCAAGTGATTTAGCGAAACCAAGCAAAAAAATTGTTTTGCTTAATCTTATAGTTGATAATTGTAGCTATGAACGATACCCAAAACCGCCCACCACTTCCCGATCGGCTCTCAGTCGATCCTCGTAGCCCTTACTATAACGCCGCCATATTTGAACATGATGTTGGTATTAAACTGAACGATAAAGAGCGCTTCGAAGTTGAGGAATATTGCATCAGCGAGGGATGGATTAAAGTCCCGGCCGGAAAGGCGCTAGATCGGAAGGGCAACCCCTTAATGACTAAAGTAAAAGGCACTGTCGAACCTTTCTATCGGTAGGTGCTGTTCTTTGATTGGCATTTCTTAACTTCTTTGATTGCCTGCAAGGGCGTGTGCGCTAACATTTTTTCGATAGCGATTACAGGTCCGCTTTTGGCCGGTTACCGACGCCCGCGGCGGCGCTTCCATTCGTCCACTACATCACCCATATTCTTCGCTAGTCCGTTACGTATCCAGGCCATCAGTTCGCGGTCAAATTTGAAATCCCCCCCACATTGACTGGATAGAAAGCGCCGAACGTTTTGCGTGTTCTTGTAGTCGGAATCGATTTCAGTTGTGGGCGATATCATCCCACTATGCCAATCAAATTTCATCTTCATACTCCATCGGGTTCAAAATGCGAACGGCGACTCCTGGCCGGTTCATGCCGGTCCGACTTACTTAGAATGCGCGAGAACAAGCCCCTCATCTTCGATAGGCAACCATATTTCGCCATTTTCAGAACTAACGTCAAAGAAACCAACGCCGTACTTCGCTGCGAGCTCTCCCTCAGACGATTTAGCGAAGTCTGAGACACGCGCCAGTTCGGGCAAGCGATATGCGAAACAATGACTTCATGAAGCATCCTTTTATTGGTGATGGAGTACGGTTGGCTGCTCTTGGTCTGAAACGAAAGTGATAGCATAATTGCTAGTAGGCAATATAGCAATTACCCGCATGAGATTTTAGGAGCACATCACCCTGGCAGATGCAGAAGCCTCGGCCAAAGCCCTGGAAGCCTCCATCAACGAGCCATCGGTCACACCTGAGTCAGAATACGTTCCTCTGTGTGTTCGTCTGAAAATATTCGTCGAATACGATGAAGACGATGATTTGGCGAACGTCCGTCCGTTAATTATGGGATTGGACGTATCGGATACCGTCAGTAAAATGACCCGTGTGCTGAGAAAGGGGAAATCGTGAGTTGTAAGATGCGCTTCCTTCGACAAGAAATCAATAAAGTCTCTGAGGGTGGTGCTTTTGCCAATGCCCAGATGGGCCTTTGCTCTGCAAGGATCGCTCCTAAGTCGACTGGCTTAAAGATTTTTACCGGTTGATTGTCAAAGTATTCTAGGATCGCCAGTTTGGCTAGTTGGATTCTGCTAGTGCCCATGTCATATAAAGTTTGTGTATGTAAGAAAACATTTTCTGGTAATTTTAACGGAAAAAATATCGGCAAAAGAACCGGCAAAATTCTTTTGTCTTTTATGATATTTTTATATTAAAAACTATTAAAATCAGTATCTTACGAAAACCGACTAACGGAAAAATAACCGGCAAAAATGTACGATTCCCTTCGTCAATTTGAGCCTTTGTTGCCAACGAGGAATGTAGATGCTCTCTTGGACAAAGCCAGCAGCATCGTTCAATCAGCGATTGCACTGACATCAGTTGGTCACCGCACGAGTCGTGATGCAGTAAGAGAACTCGTAAGATCAATAAATTTTTACTACAGCAATCGGATCGAAGGGCAAGGAACTCATCCAGCTAACATCGAAAGAGCGTTAAATCAGGATTTCTCTAACCAGCCTGATATTGCGCTGGCACACATTGGTGCCGAAAGAGAATTAGAGCTACGTGCAGAAAAAGGACAAAGTGCTATTCAGTCTGATTTCTTGTTAGCAGCGCATGAAGCGCTCTACTCCAGGTTATCTCAAGCGGACCGAACGACAAAAGATGGTCACATAGTAGAGCCAGGGGTACTAAGAACAGAGGCTGTCGAAGTCGGTAACCATATTCCCCCCACTGCTGAGTCCGTACCAAGCTTCCTCAAACGAATGGATGAGGTCTATGGGCAAGAAAAGGGATGGGAACGGAAGCTAATCGCAATCGCTTGCTCGCATCATAGAGCTGCATGGGTCCATCCTTTTTTTGATGGAAATGGGCGCGCTACTCGTCTTCAGACTCATTGTGCCCTTTGGCCTTTGTCTGGGGGGCTATGGTCCTCAAGTAGAGGCCTGGCTCGAGCACAGCAAGATTACTATGCGAAGCTAATCAATGCAGATGCACCTCGGCGTGGGGATCTGGATGGGCGAGGTAACTTGACAGCAGCCGGTCTTACGGAATGGGTCGATTTCTTTCTCGGGATCTGTGAAGACCAAGTGAACTTCATGACTCGGATGTTGGATTTGGATGGTATGAAGCAGCGTATTGAAGCTCTCATAACCTATCGGGCCGCTCACGATAAAGACATTCGGTCAGAGGCGATTTTGCCACTTCATCATCTCTTTGCCGCAGGTCTGGTATCTCGGGGGGATTTTATTCAGATGACCGGTCTGGGAGAGCGAACCGGTAGAACTTTATTGGCCCGATTATTGGCAACCAAGCTTGTAGTGAGTGATTCAGCACGTGGGCCGGTCAATTTTGGCCTCCCCTTGGACGCACTTTATCTCTTACTTCCTGAACTGTATCCAGAGGCAAATACCAGGAACCCAGAGAGTTAAGGTTTACAGAAGTGCCAGAACTACTCAGTTCAATCGTCCCTTTTGGAATTTTTCAGATATGGCGACATGAACAATAGAATTTTTAATTTTGCGTGTCACTTCCTGAAATATGTGTGACAAAGTATTTGAAAAATTCATTCTTTTTCAAGGCCCTTGTTTTCAACATGAATGACACCCGACAGATTTGTTATCGTGCAGGGTTGCACTCAAGTGAAAATTAAGTCGCGCAGAAAGTGAAAAGAACCTACTTTTTCTAGCGTAAATTTTCATGCGTTGAAAAAAAACCTCGGTGCTGAACCGAGGTTTTTTTATTTCAAGACGACATTGCAGTGTCTCATGTTAGCCCGCGCAGTCCGAAGCTGCCTTATCCACCTTTACTGAGCGGGAGGTTGAGTTTTGCGCGGCAGCTATTTCGTAGCGCCCGTTCTTCTTTTACGCTGTCATCCAAGGAACCCTGCTTAATGGAACCCTGATTGGGATTTGAAAGAGCGACCATGGCCCTGTCGGCAAATTTTTGACCGAAACACTTACAGTATTCCGATAATTTTGGATTGCCCTTTAAATCAGACTCTCCGTGCGGCTTTGGAACATCAGCGGCTTTCACACACGAGACCGCGTACTGGTCGACCATCTGAGGCGGAGCGTCGGCTGCTTTTGTAGCCGAAGCCGCTAGCAGCGCTGCGACGGTAAGCGATATGCGAAACAATGGCTTCATGAACATCCTTTTTATTGGTGGTGGAGTACGGTTGGCTGCTCTTGGTCTGAAACGAAAGTGAAAGCATAATTGCTAGTAGGCAATATGGCAATTACCTATATGAGATTTTAGGAACACCCCTGGTTCTTGATGCGGCAAAGGTGAAAAAGTCAGAGAGTCAGCCATTATCGACTTCCACCAGGCCATAGCCTGGCTGCGCGACGAAGCAGAACGCGGCGTCAGCAAGCAGCGCTATAAAGGTCTGGGAGAAATGAACCCAGAGCGGCTGTGGGAAACCACGATGGACCCGACAGTGCGCCGCTTGCTGAAGGTGCAGATTGAGGATGCTATTGCTGCGGATCAGATCTTCATGACGCTGATGGGGGATGATGTTGAACCGCGTCGGGTGTTTATTGAGTTGAATGCGCTGCAGGCTGGGAATATTGATGTTTGAGTTATGTCGGATGCCACGGAAAGTGAAATCTGTGCCAAGTTAGTAAGAAAAAGCCAGCCGCCGAGGTTGGCTTTTTTTTCCCCAAGTTGGACTGCGAAATTAAGTTGACGTGGCACTAGGCGTAAGACAGGCGCAAGAGTGGACGCCAGTATTTTTATCGCTGTGATCACTTGGAAGGAAATATTCTGTCAGGCAGCACAGGTGTTGAACTCTGAGCAAAAGGAGGTTTAGGTTGTCGAGATATATTATTGCTATATTGTAATATATATTTGAGGTGGTAAAGGTGGAGTTGACCACTTTTCTTAAGGCCAATTTAGGTTGCTTGAATAACAAATATGGGATGCATTAGTCTCTAACCATCATGGAGCGAGTATGTCGGAATATAAACTGATTAACGAGATAATTCAGCGATCTCATGCGCAGATTTGGGATGTTGCAAAGTTGGAGTGGGCGCTTAGCGAAGTATATGAAGCTGATGAGCCAGATACTTGTTTATGTGGCCATTTTCCAATTATTGAGATTTGCATACTCAAGAACAGAGTTAACCTTCAGTCAGCGACTGTTGGCAATTGTTGTGTCAAAAAATTCATCGGTCTCCCTTCTGACAAAATATTTCAGGCGGTTAAACGAGTTCGAAAAGACAATGAGAAATCATTGAATGCCGAGGCCATTCAACATGCATTCCAAAAAGGTTGGATAAATGAATGGGAGTACAAATTTTCCTTAGATACAATGCGGAAGAGAAAACTTTCTGGAAAGCAGGCTCTCACTCGGACCAAAGTTAATGAAAAAATGCTGTTTAACATGAAACGCACTAGTTCAAATGGCTAACAAATTCATTTAGTTGCGCACTTCACAATGCGAAGGGAATGCGTGTAACTGAACTCAAAGACTGAGCGCCACGAATTTTGTAGACTTCTTGAGCCATGGTTCAAGGTTAAAGGGGCGGAATAAATAGAGATAGAATTTTACAATCGCTCTTTCATAAATGCAGGAAGGGACATTTTCACCCGCTAGATCTGGTTGCAACACAACGCTAATCAACGTGGTCCATAGATAAGGCCAGTCTGTCGTCATGTGTCGGTGGCGCGTTTAAGAATATTGGGGAGCTATGAGCACCTATAAAGACATTTCAGGCACAACGGAAATTGGAAACGAAGGTATCAAGAAGCACTTCAAAAGCATCGAACCTTGGCAACCGGTGTTCGAACTGATCTGGAATGGCTTCGACGCCAAGGCAAAACATTTGGCTGTCGACATTTCATTGAACAATCTACAAGCTCTTTCTGCGATCTCAATTCTGGACGACGGTGACGGGATTGACCCGACGATCTTGAAGCAGACCTTTGGCCGGTTCAACGACTCAAACAAGTATGAAGATGCCGCACAGCATGGCGCCCACGGTCGTGGGCGACTAGCGTTTCATCGCATCTGCCGCTTCGCGACTTGGCACACCAAGACTCCCTCAGGTCAGGCACGCATCACCATTGATGCTACGACGATCAAAGACTACGATGCTAAGCAGATACCTGATGAAGCGCAGAGTCGCCTATTGAAGGAGCAGGTTAAAGGCACCTTAGTGGAGCTTGAGGAGTTTTCTTGCAACTTGCCGAGCCTGCCAGAACTGAGAGCGAAATTTGCGATCGAATTTGGCTGGTTTCTTGCCTTGAATCCTTCGAAGTCGCTAAAACTTAACGCTGTGCCAATTCCAGTGCCGCGCCACGAGATCACGCGGCAGAGTTTCGTCATCAACGCACATCAATTTGACGTGCAGGTAATCAGATGGGACGAGCGCCCTAGTTCCGAAAAATCGTACACATACTTACTGGACAGTGCCGGCAGAACTGTTCACAAACAGCTCAGCACCCTAAACAATAAGGTCGGCTTCTTCACAAGCATCTACATCTCTTCACTCTGGGCAGACACCTTTGCGTCTACCCAAGATCTCATCCAGCCAGATGCCCATACTAGTAACTCTTCGGAATGGAAGAACTTGGTGCGCCAATTGGGTGATCTGACACAGTCTTTGTATTATGATTTCTTGCGCCGACAGGCTGCGGTGGAAGTCGAGAAGTACGTCGAAGAAGGTCTGTTTCCTTCGTACACTGAGCTTCCTCCAGATGAACAATCTTGGCGGCTGGACAATACGAAGGCTCTCGTTATCACTATCTTCATGGCCGACCCTTCTGTATTTAGCGCAGCGAGCAAGAAACAGCGCAAGATCATTATCCGGCTACTGGATCGGTTGATCGTCTCCAACGAGAACGACTCACTTTTCGAGGTTCTGAACAGCGTCCTCGATCTCGACGACAAATCAATAAAGACGCTTGCCGACCAGCTCAAGCAGACGACGCTCGAAAATATTATTGCGACGATAGAGATACTCCAGCGCCGTCAAGTAGCTGCCTCTAAGCTTCGAGTACTGATGAACGACCACTACCGCGAGGTGCTGGAAACACCGGACTTGCAGAAAATTATTGAGAACAACACCTGGTTGTTTGGCTCTGGCTACGAGATACTCGGCGCTGAAGAAGACAGCTTCACAAAGATCGCCAAAGATCTGCGTGACAAGATCCCACAAATTGAGAACATTGGCACCGATGACGTGGATGACGAAGATGATATTGTAGGAGCACGTCGCCAGACGGATCTTTTTCTAGCCCGTCGTATTCCGGTACTAGATTCAAACGGGCAGAAGGTCTATCGTTGCGTAATCATTGAGATCAAGCGGCCAAGTGTATCGCTTAACATCAAACACCTGCGCCAGCTCGACGACTATGCCAACATTATCAAGAAGCATCCCGAATTCAGCAGCGAAAAGATGCGCTTTGAACTGATCCTGATTGGGCGGCAGATCTCATCGGCTGACACGGAAATCAGGAGCCGACTTAATGGCCAAATCGCACGAGGAGAACTTGGGCTGGTCAGCGATGACCCTCGCATGAAACGGTATGTCTTAAACTGGTACACCCTACTCGACACATTCGAGCTGGCTAATGGCTTCCTTCTAGATCAGCTGAAATTGAAGCGTAACTTCTTCGAAGCATCGACCAAGCAAGAGCTCGTGTCGGAACTGCAGGAAGCTAACTGAGCCTCGCATCTATGGTCCACGAGTATTTTCAACTACTGTGACACAGGCAACGGAATTTTTAACTTGTTGTGTCAAAAACCGTAATCGAACATGGCGCTGATATTGAAAAAAGCGTTTAGAGTCAAGGCTTGGTTTTTCAAGTTTGGTGTCACGCGACAAATTATTCAGAACCAGCCAAGCATCGTTCAGATGGTGGCTGGATAATTTCAACGAATTCAGTAGGTACTTTGAAAATTCGCCATTCCTGGATAAGTTGCTTTAACTATTTGATTTTTATCAATTTGCAAAGAAACACCAAGTTTTTCTACTTTGATCCAAAATCCCCCATCAAGGGGATCGGAGGCACTAACTACAAAGGTGTTTGAGATCACAATCCTTTGTAAGATTGCCCAAGCAATTCCTAATACTGCAGCTTGTATAGTTCGCTCAGCGGCGAGTGGCAGATAACTTTTTAGATGACCAAGCGCTTTCATGTTCCGAGTATGATCCGCATACGTCTCTGCCAAATTTGGCAAAATGAGGTACCGTTCTTGGTCGTCGTTTTCGTCAAGAAAAATATGCGATCCCAAAAAACTTGCTTTATGTGAGTTCAGGTTCAAACTTATCTTAATAAAGCCATATCGTACGTCGATGCGTCCAAAATTCAAATTAATTGATATTTTTTCGGGATCAGTCAACATGCCAAGTGCGAGAGTAATTACTATGCATCTTTTGTTTGGGTCTATCTCATCGTCTTCAGAAACAGCAATCGAAAGCAAGTGAGCAAATACTTCCTTTGAGAGCACTTCATTATTTGAACTAGGTTTCATACTCTGATACGTCCTTTAATTAGGTCTCATTTGTTTGCTACGCCAAACGTCCGTCTCCCAAGCATAACTTTAAATACACCACTGCTATCTACATTGCTGTCAGAAAAATCCGCTTGCTTGTAGACGCAAAAAGATTATATGCCGGCTATTCAAGAGGTAAAACCAGGCGCACACGAGGAAATATGTTTGGCGTCCAAGCTCACGAATAGGTATCAGTGAGATTGGGTATGTATGATTTAATTATCGGGCTTTTCTGCCGCAATATATCTTGGCAAAAATAAGCGCTGCCGCTTCCAATATGAAATCCCTCCCAATACTCTTTCCGCTTTAATCCAGCATTCTGCTATCGCTACTTGTAAGCCGTGTTCACTCAGTGCAGTGGCGATACGTGTTGAATCGAACAATAATTCAACAACAACGTCTACACAGCCCTGACCCTGAGAAAAACGTGATCTCGTAGTACGCCGTCCCTTTTTCTGGCTATCTTCATTTAAGCTTTCAATTCCCTTGGGCCACCGTCGACGAATTGCTGAAAGCAAAATCGTCGCTAACTCCAAATTGATTTCCACTAGATCTGCTAGCCTGTCTTCCTCGCGGGCAGTACTTTGCTCGATAAGAAAGTAACCTGGTATAAGTGGGCCGTCTTCAGTATAGAAATCAGGAGCTGAGCGTTGCTCTTTCACCAAAAGCCACAATTTCCCTAAGAATTCCCGCTCATTTTCATCATCTGCAAGCAATGCAAATCGCCGCACATTTTGTGTTTGTAGTTTGCCTTGAAGAGCAATGGGAAGTTCATTCGCATCTGGAAGGGCGGTTATGTTGTATAGGAGGTTCATTGTTGCATCAATGAGCTTCCTTGTTGCTCGTGCTCTAAAAAGCGAAGTACTTTGCAAGTTCTCCACAACATCTAAGGCGCAAGCAATGGCTTCAATTTTTTCTGCAGGGTCAAGCAATTTTCTTGGCCAAATTGTTTGAGTTAAGAGAAGTCGGATAATTGCGGTAATTTTCAGTCCTCTATGCCGCAATAGTCTGGTGCGCGTAATTGAGATTGCTGTTGTTTGCAGCCGCGTGAGATGTGAGTGAAGCTCAAGCGCCTCCTTTTTCATACCTTGAATAAAAAATACCTCGGGTGACATGCTTTGAGCTGCACTCTCATTCTGCAATTCATATCTGAAAGATCTTAATTCCTCATCTGCCAATTGTCCCAAGCCTACTGATGCGGCTAGCCTTGCTCCATTCAGATGCCGTTCGGCTTTGGACGGCGTATAGAGTGTTTGCAACTGCTCGTCTAATGTTGAGAGCTCCTGACTGCCAAGAATTTCCATATCATGATTAATTGAGCTGCCTATCAAACGAGAAAGAATTCTGTTTGTCTGTCCCCTTTCCACATTCATGCCAGCGAATGCTGATCCCCAAGAGGCCCAAGGCTCTATATCTTCATCAAAGTCATCGTGATCTTCCGTTTCGAAGCTATGGGAAATCCAAATAAGTTTCGATGAATTTCGCGAATTTAATCGGTCACGAATCCAGTGATTAACATCGAAGTGATCCGTTCCGCTATAGCCAGCGACGATAGTCGCGTCAACGGTTGTCATAATATCTGTCAATAAAGCTCTCATGGCTTCTGGCAGACCCAGTTGAAGATCCTTTAGCGTAGCACCGAGATTTTCGACACCTTGAGAGATAGTTCCATGTAGTTTTACCAAGCCCCAATTCTCTCCATACTCTCGATACAAAATTTCAATCTGCTTACCGTCGGGATGAATTATGTGTACAGGAATTCGGTGAGCAGATGCTTGCTCAATGCAATCATCGAAATTTGTCGTTATACACCACCCTTTTGTTCTAAGAAGGTGTTCAGCAATAACATGATGATTGTTGTTCGGTATTCTTGTTTCAAATAGTCGCAATAAATTTTTCGGGTTCGTCGCCCTAGAAAAATCTTCAATTGCTGAAACATTACATGTTCTATCAAGGACATGCTCGAGACGTGGGAGTGAACGTCGTAGAACGGGCTCACATTGCTCAAAAACAGCCAAAATTTCGCTTGCTGTGCTGTCGGGAAGAAGGTGGCGAATTAACGCCTCGGTGAGAACAGCACCATTTGGTAGGCAAGTCGGCGCTTCGATGGAAATACCTGCACCTACCCATAGTGCAGATGTTCCAGGAAATTTGTCTGTCCCCCTCGAATGGCTCCACCAATGTTCTACGGAATTCAGTTCCTCGATAATCATCGGGTGACACTTGTTTGAAATGTTGAGTGGTTCCAATTTTACAAGTTTAATCTTAATGAAACCAACCAATATTGCTTATACGCATGTTAGTATTTTCCTAAGAACAAATTTCTGACAAACGAGAGTGTTTATTCTCGTTGCTATTTTTCTGGCTATGGGGCTCACGGAGAAACCATGGGCTTCCAGCGGCTATATTTGCGGACCAAACGGAAAGCCGTTCATGGTCATGCGCTTTAATCGGAGTCTGCCAGCTTATGAGGGAGATACAACACCCCCCACATGCTCCTTCTTTATTGGAGTCAATGAGATCGATTGGCTATTCGCTGGAGTCGGCGTTAGCAGATCTTATCGATAACAGTATCTCTGCCAAGGCAAAGCGTATAAATATAGAATTTCGACCTTCCGATGTGCCCTACATAGCCATCATAGATGACGGCGAAGGGATGTCTAAAGACGCGCTCGAAAGCGCCATGCGTCATGGCAGTACCAATCCGTTGCAGATGAGGCACAAAGACGACATGGGGCGATACGGCCTAGGTTTGAAGACTTCCTCTTTGTCGCAATGTCGGCGCATGACGGTGGTTTCTCTCCGAAATGGTGTCCTATGCGCCTACTGTTGGGACCTTGATGTCGTCGTGGAACGACGCTCTTGGATCATGCTTGAACTTGATGTCGATGATATTGAAGATCTTCCTCACGTTGAGCTGTTGCGGGCAGAGGGACAGGGCACGATGGTGCTCTGGCAAAATCTCGATCGGCTTACGGCGGGCGAAAGCTCGTTGGATGCGGCACTCGGCCAACAGATGGATCATGCACGTAGTCACCTGTCTTTAGTATTTCATCGATTCATCACGCCAGAGTTTGGTCGTAGTCGGGTGTCGCTTTCGATCAATCAAAATGCGCTTGCGCCGATTGATCCGTTTCTGCAAAACCACAAGGCGACGCAACCACTAGACGAGGACAATTTTAATGTGGAGGGAAGCAGGATCGTCGTCAAGCCGTTCATCCTTCCTCATATCAGTAAACTTTCACCGGATGAGCTCAATCGTGCAGGAGGAAGTGATGGGTTCAGGAATCAGCAGGGCTTCTATATATATAGGAATCGGCGCCTAATTATTTGGGGAACATGGTTTCGCCTTGCAAGGAAGGATGAACTTAGTAAGCTCGCTCGAGTTCGAGTTGACATACCGAATTCATTGGATCATCTCTGGACGCTGGATATAAAAAAATCGGCGGCCCATCCACCAGAAGCCGTGCGTTTTAACCTTCGTCGTACGATCGAGCGAATTCGACACGTCAGTGGACGCACAATCACGTTTCGAGGCCGATCGGCAGAAAGAGGTGATCTTGTTCCTGGCTGGCACGAAGTCATGGACCGGAATGGTGTTCGCTTCGATATCAATCGCGGCCATCCATCTATTCAGGAGTTTTCGCGCCACCTCGCCAAGGCGGATGCAGCTACCTTCGATGCTGTACTCGCGATTATCGAAAGTTCGTTTCCTGCTGAAGCGTTGTATTCGAGAATGGCTTCCGACGTGCGGTCATCTTTTAATGGAGAGGAAATATCTGGACGCTTAAGAGAAATGGCAACAGCTCTGTTTGCAGATATTGATTTTATGTCGCCAGTGAGGAGAACGTTGCTCGCCACATTGCATTTGATCGAGCCGTTTAACCAACACCCTGCCGTTACAAAAAAAATCGTTGAGGAATTAGAAAAAAATGACTGAGAACATTCGCCACACTCTCACTGACAACGGACGTCGATTGGAGTTGAGCGTGATAACTGCGTTAACGGTTGACGGTATTCCATCGGAAGATGACATACTCGAACTTGCCGCCCAATTGCGGAAAATTCCACTATATGCAGTATCTGACGAAGAATTTGTCGAGGTCATCAGACGACTTCATGAGGCCCTGACGATTGAAATGGGCATTGGTAGTCGCATCATTGATAATCACGAGCCATGGCTTCAGGCGAAAAAAGCTGAAATCGACCCGTTCTACTGGACTCGTTATCAAACTGAATTACGCAAGCAGGGATGGGCCCCGAAAGTTGTTACAGCGCTCGACAGAGTGACAGACGAGATCTTGGACTTGATGGGAAATCCTGCTGGTGAGTCAGGATGGCCACGACGTGGGTTGGTCATGGGAGACGTGCAGTCGGGGAAAACATCGAATTACACAGGACTTATCTGCAAGGCGGCAGACGCTGGCTATAAGCTCGTGATTCTTTTGACTGGAACCCTCGAAAGCTTGCGTCGGCAGACCCAAGAGCGTCTTGACGCAGGATTTGTAGGATTAGATAGTTCCGGGGTCGTCAATCGTAATCGTCTTCGTCGAGAAATTGGTGTTGGCTTAGTCAATGGTGCTCGTACCGCTGGCGTTTTTACTTCCACAATTGGGGATTTTAAGGCGGTGACCGTCAATCAACTTGGATTCAAGCTTCGAGATTACAAGGAGCCCGTCCTGTTGGTCGTAAAAAAGAACAAGCGCATTCTTGAGAATCTAACCGATTGGCTAACTACTTTCAACGCAAGTCATGGCGGCCAGATCAATTTGCCACTCCTGTTGATCGACGATGAAGCGGACAACGCATCGGTCAACACCAATCCCGCCAAGGCAACGGCAATTAATGCCAGTATCCGTAGTCTGCTAAAGGTGTTTCCGCGCTCCAGTTACGTCGGCTTCACCGCGACGCCATTCGCCAACGTGTTCATTAACCCGGACACGACTGACGAAATGGTTGGTGACGATCTTTTCCCACGTGACTTTATATACGCCCTAGACGCTCCGAGCAACTATGTGGGCGCTCGGCTTATCTTTGGCGACGATTCTCCATTGGATTGTTTGCGATATATTGAAGACGCGGAGCTAGATTTTCCGAAGGGACAAAAATCGGATAGTCCCATCTTCGGAGTACCGCCATCAATGATTGACGCAGTGGGTTGCTTTTTAGTGGTTAACGCCATCATGGATCTCCGCACAAATATGCCCCGCCACCGATCGATGTTGGTAAATGTAAGTCATTTCACCCAAATACAAAATCAGGTTCGAGACATTCTTGATGAAGTTCTACGAAAGATGCAGGAGGACATACGCAACTATGCTTCTCTGCCCGAAGCCCAAGCGTTGAAAAACTCAACATTGGCATCCCTAAACGCAATTTACATGCGTGAATATTTTGGGTCTGGTTCTAGTTGGTCGGAAGTTCAAGCCGCACTGACGGCGGCGACATTACCAATGGAGGTCAGGTCAGTAAATCAGAAAACAGGTGCCGCCAGTCTTGATTACACCATCTACAAGTCAAATGGATTGAGAGTGATTGCCGTTGGAGGCAACAGCCTCGCGCGCGGACTGACGTTAGAAGGACTTTGCGTAAGTTATTTTCATCGAGGGACACAGATGTACGATGCACTCCTACAGATGGGACGTTGGTTCGGTTATCGGCCCGGGTACGAGGATTTGTTCCGAATATGGATCACAGAAGAGTCTGCTAACTGGTACTCACACGTATCAGAGGCGACGGACGAATTACGAGCAGAAATTCGTCAGATGCAACTTTCACGATCCAAGCCGATTGATTTCGGATTGAAGGTAAGGGCCCATCCCGATTCTCTTCTCATCACTGCCAGGAACAAAATGCGTGATTCGGAAGAAATTGTGCAGACGATGTCCATTAGTGGAGAGGGCATCGAGTCATCTCGTTTGTTGGTTGATCAGACTATCATTTTGGGAAATTTCAAGGCCGCACAGAAATTTGCTGATGATGTCGTCAGATCCGACGCGCGTCGAGACACAAAGTGCGATTATCCTCTGTGGGCGGAGGTAAAGAAAACCGCCATAACCGATTTTCTCAGAAAATTTGTCAGTCATCCTCTGAATCTTAAACTTCAATCGGCCGAATTGGCTGATTTCATCGAAGCGTCCAGTGATCCGAAGCTGCAGCAATGGGATGTGGCTATTCCAAGTGGGAGCGTAGAGGAACGTGAATTGATTCCAGGGTTACAGGTCAGTCTTCGTCAGCGAAAAATTCTGGTAGAACCTGAAAAACGGTCGATTCTCGTCAATGAGAAAAAAATGCGTGTTGGCTCTCCTGCAGACGAGAAGGCGGGTTTGTCGAATGAAGATATTGTTCGAGCAGAAGACGTTTTTCGATCGGAACCAGACAATTTGACAAAGCAAACAATTCCTTCTTCCGCCTATCGCAAGGTGAGGCAGAATCCGCTGCTTCTACTGCATCTGTTGAAGCCGATTAAAGGAAATCCGGCTACTGATTTCGCTTTGCCGGAAGGTTGTAAGGCGCTCGTAGCTGTTGGTTTGAGTTTTCCATCTCTTGACGTAGCAAGTCAACGATTGAAATATCGCATCAATCTTGTTGAGTTACGCAACATGCTGGCAAATGAAGCTGCAAACGATGACGATGCTGAAGAGGATGATGATGGCGAACTGGCTTGACAGTCGTTGGGATGCTCTTGCCGTAGATCCATTCCGGACAGTTTTTCTGCTTTGTGACGCCAATCATCCATTGGATTTCTACATAGGGCGAAATCCTGGTCAACAAAGGCTTTTGTTGCTGATTTCAGCGGAAGAACCTCCAGCAATGCGTGATATGCGCGCAATTCAAATTCGCGTATTTAAGCGCGACGATGGCAAATGGTCGTTGTTGCTGACCCTTGAAGAGGAGTCACTGACGCCAATGTTTTCTATGTTGTGTGATGATTTGATTGAGTCGTCCCGCAATGCTGGTCTGCAAGCTGAACACTCTCTGAGTTTTGTCCTGAAGCGTCTGTCGAGCTGGCGAAAACTTCTTGAGCGTGGATTGCCAAATTTACTGTGCGAAAGTGAGATTCGAGGTCTTTGTGGTGAACTACTTTTTTTGAGACGTACGCTTTCTCATATGGAAAAATCCGATGCCGTTAAAGCTTGGGTTGGACCTAAAAGAGCTGACCAAGATTTCCAGTTCCCTGACGCTGCATGGGAGATCAAGACGATACAGCCGGGCGCTGATACGATCACAATTTCATCTGAATCGCAGTTGCAAACTACTGCTCGCCCTGTTCAACTCGTGGTCTTCGAACTGGCAGACAGCAAATCAGAAAATGAAAACGCATTTACCCTCAACATGTTGATCGAAGACATCCGTATTCGACTGTCTGCAGATCATGACGCAGGCGAGCAATTTGAGGAAAGACTTGTAGCTGCAGGGTATCTTCGCCGACCCGAATACGATAAACCTGTGCTCGTTGAACGCGCATCCATGACCTTCTCTGTCGATCCAGAATTTCCGCGTATCACTGGTGAAATGGTCGCGCTTGGTATTAGTGGAGTCAGTTATGACCTTCTACTGTCTGCCTGTGAAAGATTCCGGATTCATTCTTTACCCTCTACCGAGCAGAAGGAGCATTAATGGAACTCATTGAATTTCGCAGAGAGCTACTTGAGGCCGTGCGAGCTCGCGCCGAATCTGGTCTCGACTTCAATCGAGCCGGCTTCGTCGACGAGGTGGGTGAACGTCTTTCCGATGCTGAGGAATTCGCTGATTTCGAAGCGTGCCGCTTCGAAGGACTGGGTGGAAAGAGGAAACTGAAAATTGACGGATATGCGTTTGATGAAGCGGATAATTCTCTTTCATTGTTGATAGCGGATTTCACAAATGAAGATATCCTACCAACCTTCAATGCAGCTGAGGCAACAAAGGCGTTTAGTCAGCTGAGTGCGTTTGTGGAAGAAGCGGTGCAGGGTAATCTGACTGATGGCTCTATCGAAGAGAGTCAACCCGCACATGGCCTCGCTTCAAATCTAATGGAGTGGCGCTCAAAAGTCACAAGATATCGCTTCTATTTTGTCAGCGATGGCCAATTGAAGATGAGAGCTAAAGACTGGCCTGAAGAAATGGTTGCCGGCACACCCACGGAATTTCATATTTGGGATATCGCTCGTTTTCACACAGCATATGTTTCAGCTACCGGACGTGATGAGCTTCTTGTGCGATTCGATGAGTTCGATGGCCAAGGCCTCTCATGCCTAGCTGCAGCTGAATCAGTGGGCGAATATCAGGCATATTTGTGCATGATTCCAGGAGCGATCTTGGCAAAAATCTACGATCGATATGGAAGTCGACTTTTGGAAGGCAATGTGCGTTCGTTCCTGAGTACGAGAGCGAAAGTAAATGCCAAGATTCAGATAACTATTCGGAATCAGCCGGAAATGTTTTTCGCATTCAACAACGGAATAGCTGCTACGGCCGAAGATGTTGTTCTCGAACAGACTGCCTCAGGCCTAAGAATTGTCAGTGCAACGAATCTGCAGATTGTTAACGGCGGTCAAACAACGGCATCGCTCGCATTCGCGGGCCGAGGGGCGTCTGGCAAGAAGGACGGTGCCGATTTGTCCAAGGTAATGGTTCAAATGAAATTGTCAGTTCTTCCACCGGACAAGGCTGGCACACTCATCCCCGAAATTGCTCGTTATGCCAATAGCCAAACCAAAGTAAGTGATGCCGATTTTTTCTCCAATCACCCTTATCACGTCAGGTTGGAGGAATTTTCACGGCGATTGTTTACGTCACCTGCTGGTGGTGTACAACATGGCACTCATTGGTTTTATGAGCGCACTCGAGGTCAATACATAAATGAGCAAGCGAAGCTGACACCTGCGCAGAAGGGGCAATTCCTGACTCAGAATCCAAGATCTCAGTTGCTTACCAAAACGGATGTAGCGAAACTGAAGAATACTTGGCAAGGAATGCCAAATAAAGTCAGCATGGGCGCTCAGAAGAATTTCATTCTTTTCGCTGACACTATCGCGAAATCTTGGGCGGAAGACGAGAAGCAGTTTAATGAAGATTACTTTCGCAATCTGATTGCACTCGCCATTCTGTTCCGACGTACCGAGTTGCTGGTGAAACAGCAAGACTGGTATCAAGGCGGCTATCGTGCCAACATAGTTACCTATACGCTTGCAAAACTGCATGACATGATTTCAGAACAAGCTCTTGGTCAGCAGATGGACTTGAGAGGAATCTGGGATAAACAATCGGTACCAACGGCAATAGTTGATCAGATCATCGTTATTGCAAAACGTGTTTTCGAGATACTAACTGATCCAGAGAGACCAAAAGACAACGTAACAGAATGGGCCAAGATGCAGGCGTGTTGGGACCAGGTAAAAGCTGCAGACATTCGGCTTGGTGGCGGCGCATTTGCATCATTGCAAAATTTGCATGCCATCAGCAATGCTGAGAAGGAGGCGAAGCAAATCCAAAAAGCAGATAACGGCATCGCCACACAAATAGCGGTTCTTAACATACCTGGCAGTCAATGGGGAAACATGTTGGCATGGGCCGACGAGAATAAACTACTCACGCCAAAACAGTTAGATCTACTCCGCCTTGCATCTAAGATGCCTTTCAAGCTCCCTAATGAAAAACAATGCGGACAGATCTGGCAACTTCACCAAAAGCTACTTGAAGATGGATATATCAAGTGAACCTTGTGTAGTTGACGATGACGGATTTGCTCAAGTAAGAATTTCTTTAACTATTTGAGCGATCATTTTTGCTAGCAATGGTGGAACCGCATTACCGACCTGATGATATTGTTGAGTGCGGTTTCCTTGAAAGAAGTAGTTGTCGGGGAAGGTCTGTAGCCGAGCAGCTTCACGAACCGTTAAGCTGCGACACTGTGCTGGATCGGGATGGATAAAGTAATGTCCGTCTTTTGCTATATGGCTTGTGATGGTTGATGCCGGTGCATCGTAACGTTGGACGCGAAAGCGATCCGCGAATTTCCCACTTTCCCAATTTTCATGATTGGGTGCCAAACCAGCGAGAGAAAATTCTTCATGACCTTTTGGAGAACGGTCGTTAAGTGCGGCGTAAGCGGCGGCATATCCATATCGTCGAAGATCGCTTGTCATGTGACTTCGGCTTTCATGGTTCAGCCAAAAGCGGAGTTTCGAGTCGAGATACCAGTCTGTGTAATATGGGACCTCTCTCGACAACGCGCTTTTCGGGCAATGGAGTGCGCCCGGAGACAAACCAACACGAACCTGTTTGGAGTATCGCTTAAGATGTGCGGACAAACGATCCATATTCTTGTCTAGAGCCTCTTCAGCTAACTCAACTAGATGGTTTTTAACAGTTATGCTCCAATTTCTTGCAGAGTCATCACCATTACTTAGCTTGCTGCGAAGCGGCGGTAAGTCGCGGATAACCTCGCGTACGTGAACCGTTGGCTGAGCGACTAAGCGCTTGAAATTCGCGTCGATATCGGTGCGAACCCCAAGGAGGATGACACGATGGCGCGCCTGCGGAATGCCGAAATCTTCAGATTTGACAATGAAATCACGCGGATCGATTGCGTTGGGATCCATTCCACTCTCGAAGAAAGTATTTGTTACCAGAGAGTGAATGCGATAGCCTGGACGTAGGCTCGATACTCCGAACACACCATCGGGGTCCGCGAGATCTCGTAAAATGTCATGGAAAATCGTTTTCCCAGCAACCCGGGAAGATAGAATGCCCTTCACATTCTCCATTACGAAAACAGGTGGTCGACGATCTCTAATGATTCGTAAATATTCTTTATAGAGAAAATGTCGATGATCATCCTCTGGGCGATAACTAGGTGTCCCGATATTCCTTGAGCGTCCAACCAATGAGTAAGCTTGGCAAGGAGGGCCGCCGATTAGCACCCATGGCTCTTGTTCTTGCAATTTTTGATCGAGCACTGCATCAAGCACACGGTTGTCGTTTGGATTTCCCAGTGTAAGCTGTCTTGCTTCCAATCCAGACTCTTCCCACGCCGATTGAGACCGGGTGTTGTAGGGTAGTTTAGCGTCGCCATTGCAGAATTCGTAGTACCCGGAGAGAGAGCGAGCATCATGACGTATGAGCCGGAAGAAGCTGCGGAGTCGAAGTGTTTTATGGGCGGAGGATTCCATTTCCGCAGAAATTAAAATTCGGAACGCGTTTCCTTTTGATAGGGAAGAGAATCCTTCTCCGAGTCCTCCGGGGCCGGCGAACAGATCGACAATATTGATGGGCATGGGGTAAATCGGCAATCAAATTAAAGGGTACAATTTTCCAAACCGTAATGGCAAGGCGAACAAATGGTCGATATCGTTAGCGAAGCGGTAAGGTCACGCATGATGGCGTCGATTCGAGGCAAGAACACGAAGCCAGAAATGACGGTACGGCAATTTTTGCATAGTAAAGGTTTTCGTTACCGCTTGCATGTTCGTAGCTTACCAGGTTGCCCGGATCTAGTGTTGCCCAAATACAGGTTAGTAATTTTTGTTCATGGTTGCTTTTGGCATCAACACGCAGGATGTCGATATGCGACCACTCCAGATCAAAATTCCGAAAAATGGCAGCTCAAGTTTGCCCAAAATATCGAAAGAGACCGACGTAATATGGATCAACTTCGTGCAAACGGTTGGCGAGTGATCGTAGTTTGGGAATGCAGCGTTCGAACCGCCGGATCAATTGCAAGTTTAGATTCATTAGTGGATATGATTCTAGGCAATCGATAAAACTATAGGCCACGCTGTTTTTAAAACTAGATTCTCCAAGTTTGTCCGCTATATTCCATGCGCGGGGTAAATAGGAATTCACGGTTGAGCGAATCCAATGAAATTATGGATTTGAGATCTTCAGTTATCGATCTATTGAATCCAATGCACGAGAAAATTTAAGAATTTCGTTTTTCTTCTTTGTCGAAAGAAGGTGAAATGTCAGCATCAATTCAGCCAAGTTATCTTCTTCGGTATAAAAGTAGCCGGTAGGTACGTTCAATATTTTGGATAAATTCTGAGCGATCTTATAGTCGGCCTTATGAACTCCCAGTTCATATCGATTAATCCGCGTGCTCGCGACGAACTCGTCCAATCCCGCTTGAATTCCCAGCTGCTTTTGCGATAGGCCAGCGGCGAGACGTGCTTCTTTGAGGCGACGTCCCCATATTTCATTGGCATTGCTCATCAAGTAGTTCTCAATACTTATGAATAAGAACTACGAGAATCGTAATTTTTTGCTATCCTAGATACTACGTATATCGTAGTACTAGTGAGGATAACAGCATTGCTACTCAAAGTCTGTAGACCTGAAGTCTTCACACAAGCAATCCTTATGTGTTGAAAACCGCTAGTCAATGTCCGCTCCGACCAGAACCACCACCATTTCAGGAGCACCCTAAATCACGAGGCCCCAATGAACCCACTTAACGCCTACTTCCCCCTCACAAATAAAGTCGCCCTGGTCACCGGCGCCACACACGGTATTGCGATCCACATCGCCTGCGCACTCTCCACTGCCGGTGCCCGGCTGGCGATTCTGGATGCGCGGGAGCAGGAAGGCCATGCCATCGCCCGGCTGCTCGGCAGCGATCAGGGCCGAGCCCGGTTCTGGCAACTCGATGTCAGCGACAGCAACGCCGTACGGCGAATAATGGCTGCAGTAGAAGGTCACTTCGGCCGCATCGATATTCTGGTCAACAGCGCCGGCATCGATGCTGACAATCCATCTGCACAGGGGCTGTCAATCAAGCAGTGGGAAAAGGCCATGCAAGCCAACGTCAACGGCAGCATCCTGTGCAGCAAGCACGTGATCGCGCCGATGACTCGGGCTGGTGGCGGTTCTATCGTCAATGTGCTGTCCTTGTGCGCCCTGGAAGATGAACGCCACGAAGCGGCAGACCATGCGGCGAAGGCGGCGCTGCGTGTGGCCAACACGAATGCGCTGCGCTATGCCGCACGCAATATTCGCGTCAATTCGATTCATCCGGGCTTTTCACGGCCACCGGCGCTGGTGGAGGCCATGCGCAAGCAAGGCGACCTGACGCAGACGCTGGTCGACATGGCTGAGGTGCGGATGCTGACAGGCCGTGGTTCGGCTACGGATGTGGCGGCTGGAATTTTATATCTGGTGTCGGATGCCAGCCGCTTTGTCAGCGGTACGGAGCTTGTGATTGAGGCCGGGTATGGCTGTCGCTCATAAATAAACAGCGAAGTGACCGACGCTACGAATAGCGTCATGCAGAAAATTTGCCTCATGAATATTTTCGCCTTTTACCCGATTCAACATTATTTGTTCGGCTTGTGTAGGAGAACATCATCAACACGCGATTTCTGGAAGCGTTTGTGTGGATAACACGACTCGGCAGTTTTCGTGCAGCGGCGGAAAAGCTGAGCATTACCCAGGCGGCAATTTCCAACCGGATATCGTCGCTTGAACAGGATTTCAATACGCGCCTGTTCGATCGGGATGCGCGCGAAATCCGGCTCACATTCGACGGACGGTTGTTGCTAGGCTACGCTGAGCGGATGTTGGAACTGAGCCGCGAAATGTCCTCCATCGGCCGCACCGGGGCGAATATTGCGGGCGTTGTGCGTATCGGCGTCATCGAGACCATTGTCCATACGTGGCTGATCAATTTCCTGCGGCGTGTGCAGGAAATGTATCCCGGCATTGAGCTTCAACTGACCTCAGAATCAACGCGCCGCTTGCATGAACAACTGCGGCAAGGCGAGCTGGATCTTGCGTTGCAGACCGATTCTGTCATCGGCGACGGCATCCGCAATACACCTGGCGGGTCGATCGCCATGGGCTGGGTCGGGCGCGCGGCGGACTGGCCGGCAGAGATGCCGCCAGTCACCCTGGCGCAGTTGGCCAGGTTGCCTATATTCACCATGAACAGGGGCTCTCAACCGCATTGCGCATTGATTCAGTTGTGTGAAGCCGAGGGCGTGCCCACACCGCGCATCCATTGTGTCAGCTCCATTTCCGCCATCGTGCGGTTGGCGCAAGCTGGCTTTGGCATCGCCGTATTGCCGCTGGCGCCTGCGCGCGATGCGATCAGCAACGGCGTACTGCGCGTTATTCCGTGCACCTCGCCACTGACGCCGCAGCGCCTGATGGTGAGTTATAGCGCTGACCTAACCACCGAAGCGATTCAGCTTGTTGCCAAACTGGCCTGCGAGGAGGCCGCTCTATTTGCGCGTAACCTGGAGCCTGAATATGGCTTCAACGCGGGTATGGCAGAAGCCGCCCACGCTGAAAATAAAACTGATCGGTCGCAATAAAAATAACCCGTTTGTCATGGTGGGGCTGAAAACCTATTCTCAGGTTTCCCAGCCTTTACTGATAACTGATAACTGATAAACGGAAATGATGAGTACACAAGCAAAGAAAGAATTGCCCGGCATCTTGTTCGTGTGGACCAATGTTGACCCGGCCCATGACCATGATTTCAACCGTTGGTATGACCGCGAACACGTCGAAGAGCGGGTTCGCCTTCCTGGATTCGTTTCCGGCACCCGCTATCAAAGCGTGAAAGGGCCGCGCCAGTATCTGGGGTTGTACCGCACCACATCCCTGGCTGCGTTCAGGACCCCCGCCTATTTCAGTGCATTTCAGCAGCAGACACCGTGGTCGGTGACCAACCTGGCGCGCATGCAGGATCCGATGCGCCGGGTGTGCACCATCGATGCGGAAATCGGCAGCGGCACAGGGGCCTGGCTGGCGGTTTTGCGTCTTGGTAGGAGTGCTATCGGTAACGATCCGGCGGAGGTGGTGAAGCTGGGTCAACAATTGCAAGCACTCGATGGCGTGGTGGCGTCGCGCCTGCTGACGCCGGATAGCGTTCTGTCTACGCCGTTGCCGGCTGAGAACCCCAGCGGCCGCGTGCTTGATCCGATGCTGTTGATCGAGGCATCGTCGGAAGCGGCGGCAGAAAATGCGATTCGCCTGGCTGCAGAAGAAGTCGGCGGGGAATTAGGTAGCTGCGTGGAGAACTACGCGGACAACTACGCCATTTTGCGGTTGACCTGGCAGTTACGCGATAAGGCGGCATAAAAGATCGCAACTCACCCCTTGTAGCGACGAACTGTCACTGACATCCCGATTTGACGATGTGACCGTTGCTACGCACTGGGCAATACAAACCATCAACAAACTACGGTCAAGCAGGCCTGTCCGACGCATTCTTGCAAGAGACTGCCGGTGAAGGTGGAGACAGATTTATCAGAAGGAAGCCACATGGATCATCAACATTCAGTTGCAATACACAGTGAACACAGTAAACACAGTGAAGAGACGCAATCTGTGGAGGCCGTTCCGGGGACGGAAGCCGGTCCTGCCAAGCAAACGGCCAGTAGACTCGCCACCGCAAGCAGTGTGGGGACGACGCTGGAGTGGTACGATTTTACGGTGTACAACACACTGGCGGCGCTCATTTTCAACCGCCTTTTCTTCCCGTCGTTCGACCCCTTGTCAGGCACTATCCTGGCGTTCTCGACCTATGCGGTCGGCTATATTTCTCGCCCTATCGGCGGCGTGCTGTTCGGCCATCTGGGCGATAAGCTTGGGCGTCGGTTCGTGTTGGTGGTGACGCTGGTGCTCATGGGGATTACCACTGGTTTGATGGGATTGCTGCCGACTTACGCGTCGATAGGCATCCTGAGTCCGATCTTGCTGGTCACGCTGCGCTTTGTACAAGGCGTGGCGCTAGGTGGCGAATGGGCCGGGGCCGTGCTGATCTCGGTCGAGCACGGCGCGCCTGACAAGCGCGGCCGCAACGCATCGTGGACGCAGATCGGCCCTTCCTTTGGCACGTTGCTGGCAACCGGTGTCATTGCATTGATTACGTGGTTGGTGTCGCCTGACGACTTCCTGGCCTGGGCCTGGCGCATTCCGTTCATTGCCAGCCTGCTGCTGGTCGTGTTTGGACTCTGGATACGACGCGGTATTGAAGAAACACCTTTGTTCAAGGAACTGGATAAAAACCATGCAACCGCAAAAACACCCATCGGCGACGTCTTGCGCCTTCATTGGCGTCGCCTGCTGATCGCCGGCGGCTCGCGGATCGGCTCGGACGTGCTGTATGCGCTGGTGGTCGTCTTTACCCTGACTTATGTGACGACTGTCCTGGACCTGTCGCGTACGCTGGCCCTGACCGCGATCATGATAGGCACCGCATGCAACGCATTGACAGTGCCGCTATTCGGCGCGCTGTCGGATCGCATCGGACGGCGTCCCGTATATGCCATCGGGATCGTGCTTGGCGCAATCTGGGCGTTTGTCTTCTTCATGCTGCTCGACACTGCGCAACCTTATCTGATCGTACTGGCGGTTGTCGTAGGCTTGGTGGTACATGCCGCCATGTTTGGCCCGCAAGCCGCATTTGTGACCGAACAATTTCCTACACGGGTACGGTACGCCGGTTCCTCGCTAGCCTACACCCTGGGCGGAATCGCCGGCGGCGCTTTCGCGCCGCTGATCTTCGCCAGCCTGTTTCAGTCCTACCACAACACAATTGTCATCTCGCTTTACGTAGTGGCAGCGCTGGCGATGAGCGGCGTGGCATTGTTTGTTGCCCGTGAAACCGGGAAGTCTCCTTTGGAGGAGTAGCTGTTGCGATGTTCTGGAAATGGAGGCGGGGGCCAGGTCGGCAAACCGTTATTGGAGACCGGTGCGAGCATATTCCGCAGTTGAAGACCGATCCTGGCATCGCCGAGTCGTTGCTTGTACCGCCGAAGGCGGATACCTCGCGCAATGTACAGGGCTCCGTCGCTAACTGGCTTAATGATGAAGGCGTTTCATGTTTCGATGATACCTAGTGCAAATTACAAAAAACGATGAGCCAAAGTGATCTCGACCTGATCAGCCTAAAAGTGCATCGATCGCATCTCCCAAGGCTGCACCGCTTTGTTCAGAATGGCCTTGTATCAGAAGCTTCGCTTTACTGGCCCCTTTCAACATCATTACCCGCCCCTCATCTGGAAACACGTTCATCGCATCGGCAACGTCGTCGGGATAGCTCTCTTCCAGTGCGCAGATAAGAATTGCGGCCTGCAGGATGTCCTTTTCGCTTTTGGCGAATTGATTCGTCCGCGATATGCACGAAAAAAGTTTATGCACCGCGAAACGAGCCGGGGATGGGACGTAAATTGGGACCACGAAATTCTTGCTGAATGCGACAGATGTCATGCGGTCTTCTACCAGGTAGTCAAGAAATTGTACCGACTGCGCATGTACACCGAGCTCGGGAACCAATACAGCCTTCCCTGTCACTGCTCCACTCACTAACAGATCGACCATGAGTCTTTCCTTGCCGGGCAGTTTGTGCGTGACAGATGTGTCGCCAGGCCGCAGACCGGTTGGAACCTTGACAAAAGGCAGACCGGACGTTTTAAGCACATTAATTAGTTCAAGATTTGCGCCGGCAGCAAGATGTAGCGGGTACGATCGGACTACATCGATGTCTTCAGTGAGATAGGTTTGTGCGCGGACGCCGAGCCGGTTCAGTATGGCGCCATAGGCGTGACTTCCAACCAATGTCAAGCCGGCGCCAAACAGTCCATGGTTATGCAATGCCGCTAGCGTTGCACCTGTCTTGTCGTCTAAACACGCGAACCCGAGCTTGCGAAACATTTTGACCGCATCGACGTCCATCTTTGCGCGGTCAATGTCCTGCTGCGTCTTGGCGCGTGCCGCATCGGCCTCGGGTGTGCCGAGTGGACCACCGATGTACTTTTCGCAAGCCTTACCTGTGGCGTCGTAAAAGCGATGGTAGGAATAGACGCCGTCGCCTCGTTCTCGATCCTCTATCTTGCCGGGGGTACCGATATGCAGTTCGCCTTGTGCTTGTGCCGACTGAAGCACGTTTTCAAATTCGGTGTGAATCGTTGCGGAATGTCTGAAAAAAAGTGGTTTCATGGTTGGAAGCCTTTGCCACATAAAATTTAATTATATGTGGCAAAACGAGAATGTGCACACAAATGTCGCACGAAAATGTGAGAAAGTTAATTGTCGATCATAAGGTTTGCACCACCGGCTTAAAGCCGGTTAGCCTGCTTGCCGAGAGCATGGCGGCGTTATTCAGTGCCGCGACTGCGCCCAAGCTTTTATGTCAGGGCTGACATTTCGTACCAAAGTACACGATATTGCACCAATAGTATGATTTCCGAATTCTCGGTAAAAAAGTCGGCAATTAATTCCACATAAATTTTGAAATTTCTATTTATATATAATATAAATCAACAGGTTAAGGCTGATTAATGGTGGAAAAAATGTCGGAAAAATATGTATGAATTTCCTTGTCGGTTTGAGCCTTTTTTGCCAGGGATTCAAAAGGACGAGCTATATGCACAGGCAGCGTGCATAGTCCGGTCTGCGCTGAGTTTGACCTCTACCGCACATCCAAGTGCGGGCGAAGCCGTACGCGAGCTCGTACGGGCAATGAATTCGTATTACCACTCATTGCGCTGCAATTTCTGTTGCCCGAGCTTTATCCAGAGGTCAATGCTCTGGAAGATTAAACGGCGAAACAGAACTTCAAGACGCCAAAAGGCCGCGCGATCTCCAGCACGGCCAGTTCGGGCATGTTCAGTCTCCCAGATCCAGATGCGCTGCCAGCGGCACGCCGTCCGGTACTTCGTACAGCGCAATGACCCTGGCTTGCGTGGGATTAGCGACAGCTTGCGTGAGCATTTTTTTGACAAAATTGATGGAAGCTTTGTCCAGTCCCGCAAACGGATCATCCAGCAGAGTGAGTGTGGCGTTGGCGGCGAAAGCGGCCGCCAGCCAGACTTTGCGTTTGCTGCCGGTGGAGAGCATGTAGAGCTTCTTGTCCAGGTGCGGTGTCAGTGACAATCCCTCGGCCAGGGCGGGCAGCAAGCTATCGTCAAATCCCGGGTAGGCGGCGGGCAGCGATGCAAAATATTCGCGCGTTGTGATCTGGTCGAATGCTTCTGAACGCGGGTCTATCCAAAACAGGTGTCGCCGATAGGCTTCGGGTTGCTGGTCCAGGCGCACATCGCCGATCTGCAACTGCCCTGCCTGTGCCTGCAACGCGCCGGCCAGCAACTGCAGCAAGCTGCTCTTGCCGCAGCCGTCGCCGCCGCGCACCAGTGTGACGCCGGCTGGAATATCGGCGGACCAGTTGCTGAACAACGCGCGTTCGGGGTAATGAAAAGTCAGGTTGGTGGCTTGCAGGATGGGGCTTGGCTGAGCGGGCATGTGGTGGATTTTCAGAAAAATCGGACTATAAACATTATATAGTCAGCTTTCACAAGCTGATGGGGGGCCGCATGGTGCAAACGCGGCCGTTGATCCACTACTTTTTTTTGAAGGAGGGAGTGCCATGCCGCATGACAAACCTTTGCCTGGCGTTGCCTCTCCTCCGCAGCCCACCGACCGTATTTTCTTTGCTATCGTGCCCGACACAGCCGTCGCTGCGCGTGTTGAAAAATTGGCCGAGAACTTACGCCAGCAACATGATTTGCACGGCAGCCTGATCGATGTGGAACATTTGCATATCACCGTTCTGTTCGTGGGCAATTACGTCGGCTATCCGCAGGATACGGTCAACGCTGCTAGCTGGGCGGCATCCCATGTGATCCAGGCACCGTTTAGAGTCCAGCTCAATCATGTGCTGACCTTCGCTAACAAATCCGGCGTGGTGCGGCGCTATCCTACTGTGCTGTGCGGCGATGAGGGCGTGCTTGGCGTGGAGACGCTGCACCGGAACCTGTCGGACGCTTTGCACCGCTGTGGCTTCATGCGCAGGCCGTCGACCATGACGCCGCACATGACTTTGCTCTACGACCGGGAAAAAATCGTCGCGCAGGCGGTGCCGCCCATCGAATTTGACGTCGGCGAGTTTGTGCTGCTGAACCGGCACATCGGCCAGCGGCGTCAGTACACCGTGTTGGGCAGATGGCCTTTGCATGACCAATCGAGCCGCTGAATATTGCTGAAACTGTGTCGTAAGTCAGACATAATGAGCGCATCAATGCATATCCAGGCCTTAACCGGCGCGGAATTACAATCCAGATAACCATTCAAATAACAACCCAATCAAAGGGAGACTATGGACACCATTGCAACAGGAAGCGATAGCGGGCTGAACCAGATTAACAGCGAAATCCAGCGCGTTTTTGCGCTCCAGCGCGCTACCGCACTGCGCTTGCGCCAATCCACCAAGGCCGAGCGCATCGCCAAGATCCGCAAACTGAAAGCTGCATTGCTGGCGAATCGCGAAGCGGTGATTGCTGCGGGGTTTGCCGATTTCGGCAAGCCCGCCACCGAAGTCGAGCTGACGGAAATCCTGCCGGTGATCGCCGAAGCCAATGACGCACTCCGCAAGCTGGGCGGCTGGATGAAGCCGAAGAAGGTGTGGCCATCGCGTATGGCGGTCGGCACCCAGGGTTACATGCAGTATGAGCCGAAGGGCCGGGTGCTGATCGTCGCGCCGTGGAACTATCCGGTCAATCTGAGCCTGGGGCCGCTGGTGTCGGCGCTGGCGGCGGGTAACGCGGTGATCATCAAGCCGTCGGAAATGACGCCGCATGCTTCCGCCGTCATCGGCAAGATTGTGCGCGAGGTGTTTACCGAGGATGAGGTGGCGTTGTTCGAGGGGCCGGCGCCGGTGGCGCAAGCCCTACTGGAGCTGCCGTTCGACCATATCTTTTTTACCGGCTCGCCCGCCGTCGGCAAGATCGTCATGGCGGCTGCGGCTAAAAATCTTACCAGCGTGACGCTGGAACTGGGCGGCAAATCGCCGACCATCGTCGACGAGACAGCCGATTTGAACATGGCGGCCAAGAATATCCTTTGGGCCAAGTTCACCAACAACGGCCAGACTTGTATCGCGCCTGATCACATCTACGTGCATGCCAGCGTC
Organism: Collimonas arenae; assembly: GCF_000786695.1. Taxonomy (NCBI): domain Bacteria; kingdom Pseudomonadati; phylum Pseudomonadota; class Betaproteobacteria; order Burkholderiales; family Oxalobacteraceae; genus Collimonas; species Collimonas arenae. The sequence goes on from NZ_CP009962.1 coordinate 48,251, forward strand.
AAGGACGAATTCCTGAGACATTGTATTGCGGCGCTGGAAGAAGCCTACGGCAAGGACGCGCAGCAGATCGACAGCCCTTGCCTGGCGCGTATCGTCAATGAGCGCCATGCCGAGCGCGTCAAGGCGCTGCTGGATGACGCTACCGCACGCGGTGCGCGGGTGGTGACGGGCGGCCAGGTCGATGCTGGCCAGCGTTATATCGCGCCGACGCTGATCGACGGCATTCCCGACGACGCCAAGATCATGAGCGAAGAAATCTTCGGGCCGCTGCTGCCGATTATCAGCTTTACTGAGCTCAGTACGGTGATCGCCCGCATCAACGCCGACCCCAAGCCGCTGGCCTTGTACGTATGGAGCCGCAAGCAGGAAAACATCGACAAGGTCATGCAGCAGACCACCTCTGGCGGCGCTTGCATCAACCATTGCGTGGTGCAGTTCCTGCATGGGAACCTGCCCTTCGGCGGCGTCAATAATTCCGGCATCGGCAGCGGCCACGGCCATCATGGCTTCCTGGCGTTTTCGCATGAGCGGGCCGTGGTGCGCGGCCGCATCATGCTGGCAAAGATGTTTTACCCGCCCTATACGGGCATGACGCGCAGGCTGGTCAACCTGTTCATCAAGACGGTTTGAAGCGCGCCGTGGCCGCCAGCGCTTCGACGGCGGCCGGGTCGGCCAGCTTGTCGATGAACCAGTTCGGGTAGACCGGCGCCAGCGGCGTGGCGGCGTCGAGTTCTGCGACTTCTTCGGCGCTCAGCTTGATGCTGGCGGCGCCGAGGTTGTCTTCCAGTTGCGGCAGCTTCGAGGCGCCGATCAGCACGCTACTGACCGTATCTTTCGCCAATAGCCAGGCCAGCGCGATTTGCGCCACGCTGGCGTTGTGATGACGGGCGATGGCGCGCATATGCTCCACTACCGCGAAGCCATGTTCCTTGTCGAAAGGCAGCAGGTCGAAACCGGAGAAGCGGTTATCCGGATGGGACAGGCTTTCGCGCGTATATTTTCCGCTCAGGAAACCGGACGATAGCGGGCTCCATACCGTCATGCCGAGGCCGTAGCGGCGCATCATCGGCGCCACGTCGCGTTCGACGTCGCGGCCCAGCAGCGAGTAATGCATCTGGCCGTGGGTGAACGGCGCCAGGCCGTTGGCTTTCTGGATTTCCAGCGCGGCCGCTACTTTCCAGGCCGACCAGTTGGAAAAGCCGATATAGCGCGCCTTCCCCGAGCGCACCACGGCGTCCAGCGCCCATAGCGTTTCTTCCAGCGGCGTATGCGGATCTTCCCGGTGGGCGATATAAATATCGACCCAGTCGGTGCTGAGACGCTTCAGGCTCTGGTCGATCGACCACAGGATATGCCGCCGCGACAGGCCCGACTGCGACAGCGCCGGACCGGTGCGAAACCCTACCTTGGTCGCGATCACCACTTCATTGCGGCGCATTTTCAGCGCCTGCCCCAGCAAGGTTTCCGATTCGCCGCCAGCATAGCCATCTGCGGTGTCGAACAGGTTGACGCCTACGCTGAGGGCATGTCCGACCAGTTCATCGGCCAGTTGCGCGCCGACCTTGTAGATCGCGCCGATGTCCTTGTTACCGGAGGTGAAAGTCATGGCGCCGAAAGCCAGGCGCGAAATCAGCAGGCCGGTCTGGCCGAGCATGGTGTATTGCATGGTGGTTCTCCTGATGGCGAATGAAGTAAGAGGCTGTTGCAAACACATCTGGCGTTGTTGCCCTTGCAGGGCGCGCCCGGCTTACAAGCCCGGGCCGTTCCGCAGGCAGACGACAGTGTCGTCTGAAACCCCTGCTACACCCTCCTGGCCGTACTGTTCGTACTGTCTTCGTCGGCGCGCCTAGCCAGCTGTGTTTGCAACAGCCTCTAAATAGGACTGACGCAAAATTCCGCCAGCGGCGTTATGCCTCCTAGCTGTACCTTCGTACTATCTTCGTCGGCATGCCTTGCTGGCGAAATTTTGCGTCAGTCCTGGTAAAGAAGCGACAGACGGCAAGAAGACCGGATAAAAAGTGTCCGCGTGGTAATTTTATTGTACGATATTCCCGCAGGACGTATTGCCGGGCATGAAAGTGAGCAAAAAAACAAGGAATCTTTGCTGTGAGCCACGCGCAGCGCTATCGTCGATTCAACGCCAGATGCCGATTGACGTTTGCCTGCTATGCGGTACCAGGCGATGTGGAACTGATAACTTGAAAGCGCTGTCAACCAAATCCCGCCTGCGGCGTTTTTATGCTTATGCCGCCGCAAACGCGGATGTTAACCTCAACCATTCAAAGGATTGAACATGAAAAAGCTGCTAGGTATCGCTGCACTCCTCGTCGCATTTGCCCCATTCGCCCACGCACAGAGCGATGCTGCCAGTGTTCTGGCCGGCCATCCGGATGCACGTAACGACCGCACTACAGCCGAAGCTGCCGCACCAGCCAAGCACATGAAAAAGGCGCATCACAAAGCCGCTAAAGCCAAGGCAAAAGCTGCCGAAGCCAAGGATGCTGCTAAAGAAGCCGCTCCTAAGTAATTCGAAGCAAGTCATGCCGTGCTGCGCACGGCGATGAACCACAAACGGCCATGAGCGCGGAAAATTCCGCCCTCACGGCCGTTTGATTTATGGGCTGACGGATTACATTTTTTCTTCGCCGCGCCGTCATTTCCTGCTTATTGGCTTGCTTACGTTGGAAGTTGTAACGGCATGTAATGGTCGTCAACACGGCGGTTGCACCAGTCGTTAATTGCTCAAGACCTCGGGAAATGCCCGGGGCTAACCAAGATAACGTTAAGGTGCAAAAAATGAACAAATTAATCGCTGCTCTGATCGCTGGCCTGTTTGCAACTTCCGTTTTCGCGCAAGCTGCCGCACCCGCCCCCGCTGCTCCAACCGCGCCTGCTGCTGTAGCCGCAACCACAACCCAGGCTGTGAAAGCCGACGCCAAGGCAGCGCCAGTTGTCGCCAAAGCCAAGACTGCAAAAACCAAGGTGGCGCATAAGGCTGTAAAAGCCAAGGCGAAGACCGAGGCTAAAGTGAAAGCGCCTGTCGCCAAGGCCGAGGCTAAGACCACTACCGCGACCACGACGGAAGCGAAGGTTGGAAGCACAGTCGCTCCAAAATAAAGTGCAGCATGTCGTGCACCGCACGACGAGATTAAACATGGCGGTCATGAGGACGGAAAATACCGTTTTCATGGCCGCCAGTCATTTGGCTTCACGGATTTTTTATGCACCCGGCGGGAATGAAGCCAACGAGTCTGCGCCCTCTCAAAAATTACTGCCCACTCATCTTGAAGCCTTGCCGCATTGCTTTCGCGCGCAGCGCATCCAGCAGCATCTTGGCGCGCCGCGGCAGGCCTTTCGCGCCGTAGACCGCATGCATCTCCGGACTGTGGCCGGCCGAGGAGACCAAACGATATGCTGCGCACACTTGCACCAGCGTGCCTGCTTCAATCGCCGGTTGCGCCACCCAGCTCGCCAGCCGCCCTATTCCCACGCCTGCGCATACCGCCTCATACAGTCCGCTACCGGAATTGATCCGATGTTCTGCCTGCATGCGCATCCTCATGGTGCGCGAGGCCGACTTGAAATACCAGTCTTTCAAAATGCGCGGCGCGGTATGCAGCACCATGGCGTGTGCGCTCAATTCCTCCGGCTCGGCCGGCGTTCCGCGTTGTTCCAGATAGCGGGGGCTGGCGCACAAGATGCGGTCGTATTGCCATAGCGGATAACCGATCAGCTCGCTGGAAACCGGATAGGCGCCGCGGATGGCAAAGTCCAGATTTTCCTGGATCGGGTCGATGGCGGCGTCCGTATAGAGCACATCCACCCGGATATCCGGAAACTCGCGCGTCAGGATGCCGATTTGCTCGGGCAGGAAAAAGCGGCTGCAAATTTCCGGCGCGGAAAAGCGGATCCATCCTTTGGGATCCGATTGCAGGCCGGAGATTTCTTCTTCTGCCTGCGCCTGGACTGCCAGCATCTTCCTCGCAAAATCATAATAAATTTCGCCGGCGCTGGTTAAGCTCAGCAGCTTGTGCGAGCGCTGCAAGAGTTGGGTGCCTAGTTGTTCTTCCAGCGCTTGCAGGGATCGCGTGGCGGCGCTGGGGGAGATGCCCAGGTGCCGGGCCGCCGTCACAAAGCTATGCTTGTCGACGACGGCGCAAAACACCTTGAGTTCCCATAACGTTCTTCCTTGCATCTCTTCGCTCCCTGTTCTGTTGTCGCCGCTATGGATGATAGCAAGCAAAACGTCCAGTCTTGCCGGGTTTGCAGGAATGACGACGATTTCTGCAACAAGGTATTGCATTGAATTTCGCCGCATGGGTTCTACACTTGTCGTATCCCACAGTTGTATTTCATTCGTATTTCATTCGTATTTCATTCCAGACACGCACGAGAGCCCTGCATGCACACCGCCGATAACCTGACCTTCAGTGATATACAAGCAGCCGCACAAAGAATAAAAGGCCATGCGCACCGTACGCCGGTGATGACGTCGGCCACAGCCAATGCGCTTACTGGCGCTGAACTGTTTTTCAAATGCGAGAATTTCCAGCGTATCGGCGCCTTCAAGTTCCGTGGCGCCTTCAATGCGCTGTCGCGGTTTTCTGAAGAGCAGCGGCGCAATGGCGTGTTGACGTACTCCTCCGGCAACCATGCGCAAGCCATCGCGCTGGCCGCCAGGCTGCTGAAAATACGCGCCGTGATCATCATGCCAGAAGATGCGCCGGTGTTGAAAATCCAGGCCACCAAAGGCTATGGCGCCGAGGTGCTGACCTACAACCGCTATACCGAAAACCGCGAAGAAATCGGCCGCAAGCTGGCGCAGGAAAGGAACATGACCTTGATCCCGCCCTATGACCATCCGGATGTCATTTGCGGCCAGGGCACGGCGGCCATGGAATTGTTTGAAGAAGTGGGCGAGCTCGATGTGTTGCTGGTGTGCCTGGGCGGCGGCGGCTTGTTGGCGGGATCGGCGTTGGCGGCGTCGGGCCTCAGTCCTCATTGCAAGGTGATCGGGGTAGAGCCAGAGCTGGGCGACGACGGCCGGCAGTCTTTCCGCAAGGGAGAGATCGTGCATATCGATGTACCCGACACCATCGCCGACGGTGCTAAGGTAACGCATGTCGGCAGCCATAATTTTGCAGTGATCCAGAAGCATGTCGCAGATATCGTCACAGTGTCGGATGCGCAGTTGATTTCGGCGATGAAATTCTTTGCCGAGAGAATGAAGATGGTAGTGGAACCTACCGGCTGCCTGGCTGCCGCGGCAGCGTTTAACCAGGTCTGGCCCGTGACGGGGAAAAGAGTCGGCGTCATTCTCAGCGGCGGCAACGTCGATTTGCAATCCTTCGCGCAATTCATCTCCTAGGCAACAATCGACATCATGAACATCATCCATACCGATGCCGCGCCGACGCCGCGCGGCCACTACTCGCAAGCCGTTGAACACAATGGCCTGGTGTTTGTTTCCGGCATGTTGCCGGAGCTAGGCGTGATCGATCCCGGCACCCACGATTTCATGCAGCAGGCCGAAGCGGTGCTGCGCCAATGCGAGGCGGTGCTGGCCGCTGCGGGCTGTCGCTATGCCGATGTGGTGCAGGCAACTGTGTATCTGGTCGGCGTGGAAAATTGGGCTGTCTTCAACGATGTGTACAGCCGTTTTCTTGGCACGCATAAACCGGCGCGGGTGGTGGTGCCGGTACCGGCCTTGCATCATGGTTACGCTGTGGAATTGCAGCTGATCGCAGCGTTGCCGAATGGGCGCAATGCAATGTGATATTTCAACTTGATATCTAGCAAATTGTAACGGTATGTAATGGTCGTCAACATAGCCGTTGCACCAGTCGTTAATTGCTCAAGACCTCGGGAAATGCCTGGGGCTAACCAAGATAACCTTAAGGTGCAAAAAATGAACAAATTAATCGCTGCTCTGATCGCTGGCCTGTTTGCAACTTCCGTTTTCGCGCAAGCTGCTGCACCAGCACCTGCTGCTCCAACGGCCCCTGCCGCTGCAGCCGCAACCACTACCCAGGCTGTGAAAGCTGACGCCAAGACAGAAGCCAAGGTTGCGCCGGCTAAAGTCAAAGCCAAGGCCGCAAAGACCAAGGTTGCCAAGAAAACGGTAAAGGCCAAGGAAAAAACCAAGGCGCCTGAAGCGAAGGCCGATGTCAAGGCGCCGGAAGCAAAGGCTGCCGCCAGCGCCACTGTCACAAAATAAAGTGCTGCATGTCGTGCGCTCCACGACTATGATGAACATGGCGGCCATGAATGCGGGAAATACCGCAGTCATGGCCGCCATGGCGCGTGGCAGGAAAGAGCGCGCCGAACCGGCAGCACCTTTTTGCAGTTAAAAATTCTGTTGTTCGCTATTTTTTGAGGAGTTGGTTATGGGTATTCTGGAAGAAGTCATTGGCGCCGTGGTGGCCGTTGAGGGTGTCAAGAAGTTGGATCCTAATGCATCCGTCTTGACTGAAGGTATTGCCGCTGTCGCCGGCTACAAGGGTGTAGAAGCAGTGACCGAACACCTGGAAAACAAAGAAGAAGAAAACAAAGAGGGCGATGTCCCTGATCAGCCAGCTTAATTTGCCGGCGATGTAGAAAAATGATGGAATTTTCTCAATTGAGAAAATTCCATTTTTTTTGCCTTTTCAGTTTTGCAGTTTTGCAGCTCTTTTAGTTTTTCTTTTTTCTTATCTTCACATCAGTCACGGCAATTGCGGACAAGCCGCAGGCAATTGTTGTCCAAACAAGACCGCCTGCCCGCATGCCGATCCGTACATGCCGCGGCCGTCATGGCCGATGCCCGGCACTTCCACCACGCTCTGATTAAGCCCCGCCGTATGCCTTCCTTGCATATAGTTGAAATAGGCCAGGCCGCGCGCCAGCCGGTACGGGCCTTGCGCCATGGCGGGACAGGAGCGGTCGATGAAGTGAGTGTACGGATTGGTATCGGCCATCCCCAGCAGATAGGTCACCTTGCGTGCGGCGTAGCGCGCTTCGATGCTGCCCAGATCTTGTTCCGAGACATAGGCCGGTAGCTGTTCCATGCCATATTTCCAGCGATTCACATGCGGACATGAGGCGGTGACGGCGGCTTGGAAATGACCATCCGCGTCGGGCCGGTGGTTATCGAAATACAGATAGGTTGATGGGTTGGCCACGACATAACGCACCTTGATTCCGGCCTTGACCAGGACCGCTTCTGCCCGGCCGGCAACGGCATAGCGCTGCACAATCTGGGCGCCGGCGGAATGACCCGAGACCACCACTTCAGCCAGGGCTGGATAGAGAGTGCGGTCGGTGAAATGTTCGAGCAGGGCATCCATGGCGCTGAAGGAGCTGACAGGCGCAGGGCTCAAGGCAGGTTCGCCGCCCTTCCAGCCCTCCTGGCTCCAGGCCAGCGTGTCGGGCGCGAGCTTGAACGCCTGGACGTCTGCCGGCGTCAGGAACTGCGGCGCCACTACCAGGCTGCCAGCGCCTGCCGCACCGGCTTCCTCGACCGCACGGAGACCGTCGGCAAAATAGACATCGGCGTTGCGCAATGTGCCGTGCACCACAATCAATATCCGTTTCACCTCAGGCGCTGCAGTACTGAGCGAGTGGTCGGCATAGACCGGCAGCACGCCGCTGCCTTGCGGAGTCTTTACGGCAAGGCGCTGATCGGCGACTTTTTTGACGGGCGCGTCCAGCACGGATGCTTCTTTCGCGAAGGCGTCGTACGGCTGGGTTGCGAGCATGCCGCCAAGAAAAAGCGTAAGGGTAAATGCGGCATTAAATGTGGCAATAAATTTGACAATATTTGCTGATCGGCTGGCGGGCATGAAAATTCCCAAAAAGAACTAGACCAGGCCGATTCTGGCACGAATACCGGGCAGGCGTGAAGCGGCTGGTTTTGTTATTACAAGCCGAACTGCCCCGCACACCTGACGGTTAAATCCGGATTCAGGTTGAGATATCGATCGCCTGGTAGTTGCCTAGATCGGCCTGGATGCCAAGCCGGTTGAACATCACTTGTGGATGAAAGTCAGTCTTGGCATGCAGTTTCTGTACTTCGATCTTGGCGGCTTCGATGGAGGCCAGGTCTGACCATCCCAGTACCGTAACGTAGTTGTACGATCCCGGACCCGAAGTCTGTTCCAGCACCAGCTCTTGCGTGCAACCGGGCAAGGAGCGCAGCAACGCATGCGTAGTGCGCACCTTGGCCAGGAATTCCTGTTGCGCTGTTTCAGGAACGATGAATTTGTCTACTCGGTAAATCTGGGAAGTCATTGTGAGCTCTCCGCTTGGTTTCGACTGAGGCGCAACACGTATATACGCATTCGCGCAGTAACGATCAATTGCCGGAGTCGAGTGTAAAACCTCAAGTTAACTTGAGGTCAAGTGGAAAAAGAAAAAAGATTTTGGCCAGCTTAAATTCAGGTAACGTTACGTTCCCTGCTATCGCCTCATTACCTGATCATGCAAGCAATAGAGTCGTTTGACGTTCCCTATGAAAATACCGTCCTGAAAGGCGATTTTCTTGAGTCGACATCCGCCAGCCATATTTTGCTGTTGCATGGCGCGGGTGTCAGTTCGCGCGCTACCGCGATGCGTTCCGGCCTGCGTCCGGCGCTACAGCAACGCGGCGTTGCCACGACGTCTTTCGATTGCATCGGCCATGGCGACACCGGTGGTGCGTTATTGGATTCTTCGCTGAGCAGCCGCACGCGCCAGGCGGAGGCCGTGATCGCGGCAAGAAAGCTGGCCGAGCCGTTGGTGATTTGCGGCACCAGCATGGGTGCGTATAACGCCATTCGACTCACGCAAAAATACCAGGTCACCGGCTTGATCCTGATCGTGCCGGGCGTCTATACGCCGGCTGCATATGGGCTGCCGTTCGGGCCGCAATTTTCCGAGGTAATCCGCCGCGACCGCAGCTGGGCCGATAGCGATGCCTGGTCGATTCTCCGGAAGTTCAAGGGAGACCTGCTGGTGATCGCCGCCGAGCATGATGCCGTCATACCTCTGGAAATACCGGACCGCCTGCTGTTGTCCGCACAGCAGGCGCGTTCGCGCCGGCTACGGGTGGTGGCAGGCACGGACCACAGCCACCTGTTCCCGCTGGTGGCGGCAGAACGTCCGGCGGAATTCGATGCGTTGATGACGATGATGGTTGATTGCGGCAGATAGGGCGCAGAACACTGAAGCCTGGCCATAGCCATTACCAGGCCGGTCTGAGGGGGGCTCGCATCGTTATGCCAGGGCTTCCGCAGCCAGCGCCGCCTTTACCGACTCGCGCGAACCGATGCGCTCCATATAGCCGGCGATGGCCGGCCATTGCGCAAGATCGATCGAAAAAAACACCGCCCAGCGCAGCACCGTGAACAGATAGGCGTCGGCCACGCTGAATTGCGCGCCGAGCAGGTAATCCTGTTGCGCCAGTGTGGCGTCTATCTGCCCCAACCGCTTGAGCAGCTTGTCCCTGAAGATGGCTTTGACCTCTGCGGGAATCGCCGCATTGAATAGCGGGCTCATCCCCGCGTGGATTTCGCTGCTGATGAAATTCAGCGCTTCCTGCAGGCGTATGCGTTCCCAACTGCCGTTCGGCGGCGCCAGTTTTGCTTCCGGCTTGAGGTCGGCCAGGTATTGGACTATCGCAGGACCTTCCGTCAGCACCGCGCCGTTATCCAGCTGCAATGCCGCCACATAGCCTTTCGGATTGATCGCCAGGAAGTCGCCGCCATCGGCGGTTTTCTTGGTCTTGTTGTCGACCTTGACCAGTTCAAACGGCAGGCCCAGTTCGCGCAGCACGATGTGCGGCGAGAGCGAACAGGTAGCGGGGGCAAAATACAATTTCATGCAAATCTCCTGTGCAGCCGCGCCAAGCGCGGAATGAGGAGAGTATGGTGATGGCAGTTACTATTGTAAAGAAGGCAGAAATTTGTTATATAGGTACATAAATTATACTTAGGTTCCGTATGAAGAAGAACGTCTCCGGTTGTTCGGTAGAGGAAGCCATGCTGTTGCTGGGCGGGCGCTGGCGCTTGTTGCTTGTGTCCTACCTGCTGGATGGCCCCAAGCGCTTCAACGATTTACGCCGCGACATGCCGAATATCTCGCAGCGCATGCTGACGCTGGATTTGCGAGCGCTGGAAGCGGCCGGACTGGTGTTGCGCACCGTCTATGCCGAGGTGCCGGTCAAGGTGGAATATTGCCTTACCGCCGAAGGTCAGCGTCTGCGCAAGGTGGTGGCTGTGGTGCAAGAGTTCGGTTTATGGCTGAAAGAAGAACATTTGCCGGCAACGCAAACCAAGGCTTCTGTACATGAACCAGCGCTATAGCTAGTATGATTCAGGGATGCCGCCAGCCGGAACGTTTCGGCTGAGGGGATGTCAGTCAGGGTACCCATTTGATTCATGAGACCACGATGCGCTTATTCTTTTTCGTTATGACCAGCTTTCTCCTTGTTGCCTGCGGTCACATTGCGCCGAATGGCGACAGCAGCTCCAGTGGTAGTACTAGCAGCAGCGGCAACATCAGCGGCAGCAGCATCACCCCTTACGGCGTGATCGATACCGGCGTGACCCGCACTATCAACCGTTAACCCTCACCAACATTCACACGGAGTTTTCAAATTGAAGCAACACATCAATGCAAGCCTGGTCGAAGCACAGCAATCACTGAATGCCCTGCTCGCCAATCCGACAGCGCTGGACGCGATTGAACAAGCGGGCCGCTTGCTGATCGATGTGTTCGAGCGCAAGGGACGTGTGTATTCTTGCGGCAACGGCGGCTCGATGTGCGACGCCATGCACTTCGCCGAGGAACTGACCGGCCGCTACCGTCTCGACCGCGCCGCGCTTGGCGCTACCGCGATCAGCGATGCCGGGCACCTGACCTGCGTCGGCAACGACCATGGCTACGAACAGGTTTTTTCGCGCTACCTGGAAGGCCACGGCCGTCCCGGCGATTGTCTGCTGGCGCTAAGCACCAGCGGCACCAGCAAGAACATCATCCGGGCGGCGCAGACTGCGCAATCGCTGGGGATGAGCGTCATCATCTTGTCGGGCAAGCAGAGCGAGGTATTGTCCGCGCTCGTCAGCGTTTATATCTGCACGCCGGGCGGTACTTTTGCAGATCGCGTGCAAGAGTTGCACATCAAGGTTTTGCACATTTTGATCGAGCTGGTCGAGCGGCATTTTTTTCCGGAAAATTACGCCGTAAAACCGTAATCGTGGCGCTGGCCGCGAATCTCCAGGCACCGCTACGCCGGCCTCCGGTGCGGGTTTCCGACGCCTGCCAACGCGCCCGTGAAATTGTGACGGCGCGGCCGCAAGAGGTATCCGCGGTTGTGGACAAGCGCGTGAAAGCCTATCTCACTGCCTGATTCAAGCCTGCGGTTCGGGCGGGCTTTCCGCCGGCAAGGCTGCTGCGCTGAGCACGGCGTCGCGCTTGTCCAGCAAATGCTGGCGCAGCACTGTTGCCAGGCGTTTGCCGTCGCGCGCTTCCAGCGCTTTCACCATTTCATCATGGTCATGCGCGGCGCTATCCCATTTGTGCGGCTGGAAATTCGATTTGAAGCGCAGGGCTTGCAGCCGCCGGTTCAGGGTCAGGTAAGTCTGGCGCAGCACGGAATTGCGCGCAGCGTCATTGATCTTGTCGTGGATTGCCTGGTTGCGGCTGTAGTAGCCGGGCAGGTCGTTTTGCGCCTTGCAGGCCAGCATCGCATAGTGCAAGGCCTTGATTTCCGCCAGCTCGACCGGCGTGATGCGGTCGCAAGCCAGCTCGCCTGACATCGCCTCCAGGCCGCTCATCAATTCAAAGGTTTCCCAGATTTCCGTTTCCGACATCTTCGATACCGAAGCGCCGCGGTTCGGCGAAATCTCTATCAGGCCTTCGGCCGCCAATACCTTCAGCGCTTCGCGCAACGGCGTACGTGAAATGCCGAGGGTTTCGCATAACTCCCGCTCATTGAGCTTGGTTCCCGGCGTCAGCACCGCTTCGACGATCAGGTTGCGCAGGTGGTCGACCACCGTGTCATGCAAGCGCTGACGTTCCAGTTTCGGCACCAGCGGCGCAGCTTTTGTTTCTTCGCCAATTATCGCATTTTGCATTCAAAATCCTTTTTTACGCGCTCGTCGTTATTTTAACATCAAACAGGGCACCCAAGAATCCTTGTCTCCCAGCATGGGTATTTGAATGCAAAGACGCATAAATCTACCGTAAATGCGCAAATAATGGCACTTTCAGAGCTTTTTCTCGCCATAAAAGCCGATGACGCAAGTCAAGTAATCGCAAAAAAACGCTTTACGGCGGACATGTCGACTGCTAAAGTATTTTGAATGCAAAATACAATTTGTTCAAAAGGAGGCATAAATGTTAACCCTAGACTTTCATCCAGCCGGCCGTCATTTCCTGCAAATCCCGGGACCGAGCCCGGTGCCGGATCGCATCTTGCGGGCCATGAGCTACCCCACCATCGACCACCGCGGCCCCGAATTCGGCGCCCTCGGTTTACAGGTGCTGGCTGGCATCAAGAAGATTTTCAAGACCGAGCAGCCGGTGGTGATCTACCCGGCGTCCGGCACTGGCGCCTGGGAAGCGGCGCTGACGAATACCTTGAGCGCGGGCGATACGGTGCTGATGTATGAGACCGGCCATTTCGCCACGCTGTGGAAGAAAATGGCTGAAGCGCTGGGCTTGAAGCCGGAGTTTCTCGGCTTGCCGGGCATTCAGGGCTGGCGTCATGGGGTGCAGGCGGAGCGCATCGAAGAGCGCTTGCGCAACGACAGGGAACACCAGATCAAGGCCGTATGCGTGGTGCATAACGAAACTTCGACCGGCGTCACCTCCGATATCGCGGCAGTGCGCAAGGCGATCGACGCCGCCGGTCATCCGGCTTTGCTGATCGTCGATACGATCTCCGGGCTGGCGTCGGCGGATTACCGTCATGACGAATGGGGCGTCGACGTGACTGTCTCCGGTTCGCAAAAGGGTTTGATGCTGCCGCCCGGGATCAGCTTCAACGCCGTATCTAAAAAAGCCATCGAAGCCAGCAAGACGGCAAAGCTGCCGCGCGCGTTCTGGGGCTGGAGCGAAATCATTGAAATGAACGCCACCGGTTACTGGCCCTATACCCCCAACACCAATTTGCTGTACGGCTTGTCGGAAGCGCTGGACATGATCCTGGGCGAAGGGCTGGAAAACGTATTCGCGCGTCACCAGCGTCTGGCCGGCGCATGTCGCGCCGCGGTGCGCGCCTGGGGCCTGGAGATCCAGTGTGCCGATCCTGCGTTGTACTCGCCGGTGCTGACCGGCGTCATGACGCCGCCTGGCTTCGATGCCGATGCGATCCGCAAGACCATCTATGAAAACTTCAACATGTCGCTTGGCACCGGTCTTGGAAAAATGAAGGGTGGCATGTTCCGTATCGGCCATCTGGGCGAAGCCAACGACCTGACCTTGATGGCGACGCTGGCCGGTTGTGAAATGGGGTTGAAGCTGGCGGGCGTTCCGCTGTCGGCCAGCGGTGTTGTTGCGGCGATGGACAACCTTGGCGCGCAAAAAAGCAAGCCGGTATTGAAGGCCGCATGAGTTGATTTGATGCCGGCCAGGACCGGCGCGACAGGTAGTTGAACAAGAACGGCTGGATCCGCTGCCGCCCGGTAGCGGATCGGCCCTGCATCGTCCCGCAGAGGATGGGCCGGGCCATGGATGCGTGTGCGTCCTTCAGTGCTTGGCACCCCTACATAATGGAGACAACCATGAAGCACCTGCGTTTGCGCGCGACCACCGTCGTGTTGATCATGTTATGCCTGATGTATTTCATTACCTATCTGGACCGCGTCAATGTCAGCACCGCCGCAGCCGGCTTCGCTAAGGAATTCGATCTATCGAAAACCGAAATCGGCCTGGTGTTCTCGGCATTCGCCTATCCCTACCTGGTGTTCCAGATTATCGGCGGCTGGGTCAGCGACAAATTCGGCGCTAAACGTACCCTGATCTACTGCGGCATATTGTGGGGCATCGCCACCATCCTGACCGGTTTTGCCGGCGGCCTGTTTTCGTTGCTGATGGCGCGCTTGCTACTGGGCCTAGGCGAAGGCGCTACCTTTCCTGCCGCCACTACCGCCATGTCGCGCTGGGTGGCCAAGGAAAATCGGGGTTTCGCCCAAGGCATCACGCACGCATTTGCCCGCATCGGCAATGCGGTGGCGCCGGCGTTGGTGGTGTTCATCATGGCAGTGCATGGCTGGCGGGAATCGTTTTACATTTTCGGCGTGTTCAGCCTTATATGGGTGCTGGTCTGGGCCTTCGTGTTTACCGAACATCCGGAAAAACATCCGCGCATCACAACCGAAGAACTGGCGGTCCTGCCGCAAGGCAAGAAGAATACGCCAAAAATTCCCTGGGGGCCGCTGTTCAAGCGCATGCTGCCGGTGACTATCGTCTACTTCTGCTACGGCTGGACCTTGTGGCTGTTTTTGAGCTGGATTCCGCAATATTTCCTGCATAGCTACGATCTGGATATCAAGAAATCCGCGCTGTTTGCCTCCAGCGTGTTCTTCGCCGGCGTGGTGGGCGATACCCTTGGCGGCATCGTCAGCGACAAGATCCTGAAACGCACCGGCAACCTGAAGCGGGCGCGCAGCCAGATGGTGTCGGTCTGCATGTTGTTGACCTTGCTGTCGTTGCTGCCGCTGATGTTTACCCACAATGTCTACATCTCGATATTGTCCCTCAGCGCCGGTTTCTTTTTCGCCGAAATGACTATCGGGCCGATGTGGGCCATCCCGATGGATATCGCGCCGCAATATTCCGGCACCGCTAGCGGCATGATGAATACCGGTTCGGCGCTGGCCGCGATCATTTCGCCGGTATTGTCCGGTTACCTGATCGATCGCTTCGGCAATTGGGAGCTGCCGTTTGTCGGCAGCATGATCCTGATGGGCTTTGGCGTGTTCCTGGCGTTCCGCATGCAACCTGACAGCAAATTCGAACAAGGCGCCGCGGCCAACGCCCCGGCCACCGCCAAAGCCGGCGCATAGGAGAGCAGACAGATGACCGCATCAACTTCACCGCAGCAAGAACTGGCGGCGCTGCTTAGCAAAGCCTACGGCGACCGCATCGCGCTCGAATGCATACCGGCGGAACTGGAGCCCGGCAGCAGCGAACAAGCCTATCAGGTGCAATCGGCCATGCTGGCGTACAGGCAAGCCAGGATAGGCGGCTGGAAGGTCGGCGCCAGATCGGCCGATGGTCCGGTGCAGGGAGCGCCGTTGCCGGCGGAACGCATCTATTCCGCCACGTCGGTGATCGAGCGCGGCGACTATCCGGTGCTGGGTATCGAGCTGGAAATCATGTTCTGCTTCGACCGGGATATCGAACCCGGTGACGCACCGTTGACGCCTGCGCAGGTGCTGCGCAACGTGGGCGCGATGGCGGCATCGATCGAAATCGTCTCCAGCCGCATCGGCGGCTGGCCGGAAGTGCCGAAATTGCTGCAGCTGGCGGATTTGCAGAACCACGGCGCCTTGATTGGCGGTGAATTCATCGGCTATGACGCCGGTTTTCCGTTTACCAATCCCGTGGCGCATCTGACGCTGGGCGGCCGCGATATCTTCAACGGCAACGGCAGCAATCCGGCTGGCGATCCGCGCCGGTTATTGACATGGTTGGTGCAGCACTGCAGCGCGCAAGGTATCGCCATTCCTCGCGGTACGGTGATTACTACGGGTTCCTATACCGGCATGCATTTTCCGGATGAACCCGGGCTGGTCATCGGCCAGATTGCGGGATTGCCACCGATTCATTTCGAATTGGCCTGATTGTTGGCCTGATTATTGACCGAATTATTGATCTAGTTATTGGCTTGAGTATCGATCTTATTATTGATCTGATTGTCGACCCGATTATTTGCCGGACTGTTTTTACAGGATACTTCCCATGCTGGTTAAACCAATCCATTTGCTACCCCGCGGTGCAACGTTCACGACGCCGCTGGCCGAGCAGCTGTGGCGCGAATTAAGGGGTGATGTCCTGTTCGGTCCGGCCGACCGCGGCAGGTACGCCACTGACGCTTCGATTTACCAGATCATGCCGCTCGGCGCGGTGGTGCCGCGCGACCAGGCGGATCTGCTGCTGGCGCTGGAGATTGCGCGCGACAACCATACGCCGGTTCTGGCGCGCGGCGCCGGCACCAGCCAGTGCGGGCAAACCGTAGGCGAAGCGCTGGTGATCGACAACAGCAAATGGCTCAACCAGGTGATCGACTTCGACGCCGCCGCGCGCACCGTGACAGTCGAGCCCGGTATGGTCCTCGACCATCTCAATGCCTGGCTAAAGCCGTATGGCTTGTGGTTTCCGGTGGATGTGTCTACCGCAGCCCAATGCACCATCGGCGGCATGGCCGGCAACAATTCCTGCGGCTCGCGCTCGATCGAATACGGCAACATGGTGCATAACGTGGTCGCCATCGACGCCGTGCTTGCGGACGGGACGCAAGGCTGCTTTGGCCGCCTGGAGCGAATGGCGACCGGTGGCCGCATCGGCGATATCGTCACCGGATTGCAAGGCATCGCCCGGCGCGAACGGGGCGAGATTGCCGAACGCATACCCAAGGTCTTGCGCCGGGTGGGTGGCTACAACATCGATCTCTTCGATTGCCAGAATCCGCGCGCCTACACCGATGACGGCATGGCCAACCTGGCGCATATCCTGGTCGGCTCGGAAGGCACGCTGGCCTACAGCCGCCAGATCACCCTGGCGCTGGCGCCGCTGCCGGCTCACAAGGTACTTGGCGTGGTCAACTTTCCCACCTTCTATCAGGCGATGGACCTGACCCAGCATATCGTCAAACTTGGTCCGACCGCGGTTGAACTTGTGGACCGCACCATGATCGATCTGGCCATGGGTAACCCAGCCTTCAAGCCGGTCATTGAAAAAGCCCTGAGCGGTCAGCCGCAAGCCATCTTGCTGGTTGAATTCGCCGGCGAAAGCCACGACGTCTTGTTGCAAAAACTGTCCAGCCTGGATGAATTGATGGCTGACCTGCAATTGCCAGGCGCGGTGGTGAAAATGGCCGGCGCTTCAGACCAGAAAGCCTTGTGGGATGTGCGTAAGGCCGGTCTCAACATCATGATGAGCATGAAGGGCGACGGCAAGCCGGTGTCCTTTATCGAAGACTGCGCCGTACCGTTGGAACACCTGGCGGAATACACCAGCCAGCTGACCGAGGTATTCCACAAGTACGGAACTGAAGGCACCTGGTATGCCCATGCCAGCGTCGGTACGCTGCATGTGCGGCCGATATTGGATATGCGCCGCGGCGGCGCCAAGGACATGCGTGAAATCGCCGAAGCAGCCTCGGCGCTGGTGCGCAAGTACAAGGGCGCCTATTCCGGCGAACATGGCGACGGTCTCTGCCGCGGCGAGTGGGTCGCGTGGCAGTACGGGCCGAAGATCAACGCTGCCTTTGGCGAAATCAAGGAGTTGTTCGATCCGCGCAATCATTTTAATCCCGACAAGATCGTGCGGCCGCCGAAAATGGACGATGCCGTCAACTTCCGCTTTGCGCCCGGTTACCAGGAATTGCCGCGTCAGCCCAAGCTGGACTGGTCATCGTGGAACGTCAAACGTAATCCGCTGACCGGCGAAGAAAGCGCTCCCGGTACTGGTGACGACAGGACCGACGGCCTGGCCAAGCTGGTTGAAATGTGCAACAACAACGGCCATTGCCGCAAATTCGACGCCGGCACCATGTGTCCCAGCTATCGCATCACCAAGGATGAGAAACACGTCACGCGTGGCCGCGCCAATACCTTGCGTCTGGCGCTCTCCGGCCAGCTTGGCAATGAGGGCTTGGCCAGCGAGGAAGTCAAGGAGGTGCTGGACTTGTGCGTCTCCTGCAAAGGTTGCAAGCGCGACTGCCCGACCGGCGTCGACATGGCGAAAGTCAAGATCGAAGCGCGTGCCGCCTGGATCGGCAAGCATGGCCTTGGCTGGCGCGATCGCCTGATTGCCTTCATGCCGGCCTATGCGCCCTACGCCAGCAGCGCAGGCAGCCTGATCGCATTGGCCGAAAATATTCCGCTGCTGTCTAACTGGATAAAGAATCGCCTGGGCCTGGCGCCGCAACGCTCTTTTCCGCAGTTCAAGAAGGCCTTCCTGGCGAACGCCAGGCCGACGGCGGCGAGCGGGCGCGAAGTGCTGCTATTCGTCGATACCTTCAACAACTACATGGAACCGGAAAACGCCCGCGCCGCGCAGCAAGTACTGGAAGCCGCCGGCTACAAGGTCCACTTCAATACGGTCGCCAGCGGCAGGCCCTTGTGCTGCGGCCGTACCTATCTGTCCGCAGGCCTGGTCGACCAGGCCAAAGCCGAAGCGCGCAGGACGCTGGATAGTTTGATGCCGTATGTCGAGCGCGGCATCCCCATTGTCGGGCTGGAACCGTCCTGCTTGTTGTCGTTGCGCGATGAGTTCTTGAATTACGGTTACGGCGAAGAGGCGAAAAAGCTGGCGCAATCGGCTTATCTGTTCGAAGAATTTCTTGTGAACGAGAAAAACAACGGCCGCCTTCAACTGGACCTGAAACCGCTGTCCGGCAATAAAGTCCTGCTGCACGGCCACTGCCATCAAAAAGCCTTTGATGCTTTGCGGCCGGTACAAACCGTCTTGCAATGGATCCCGCAGGTCGAACTGTCAACGGTAGAGTCTTCATGCTGCGGCATGGCCGGCAGCTTCGGTTACGAAGCTGAACACTACGAAGCGTCGATGGCCATGGCCGAACTCACGCTCTTGCCCGCGGTGCGCAAGGCCGGCAAAGACAGCATCGTGGTAGCAGACGGCACCAGTTGCCGCCATCAAATCCACGATGGCGCGGACACGCAGGCTTTGCATGTAGCGCGGGTGCTGGCCTTGTCTTTGACGGCATCGTCGGTGACAACGCGCTCAGATTGAAAATGCTCACCCATAAAGAAAGGCCCTCACGGGCCTTTCGTCAATACATAGTCATGTGTCATGGTCCTCTCTGGTTTTGCGTCCCGACAGGATCTGGTTCAGTTTCTGTTTTTCAGCCCGCCGCACCTGGCGCGCCGGGTTGTAGCCATCATGCGATCCGGCTTTCCGGGTTCTGGCGGCAACCACCAGAGGATTGCGCGGCTTCGGCAGTTTAATTGTGATTTTCATGTTCATCCTTTTATGCAAATGACCTGGCGCAGCGTGTGCACCTCGTCGACCAGATCGGTCTGATGCGCCATGACCTGGTCGATGTCCTTGTAGGCGGCTGGAATTTCATCGACTACGCCGCCATCCTTGCGGCATTCGATTCCCAGTGTCTGGTCGGCCAGGTCGAAGCGGCTGAAGCGACGCTTGGCTTCGGTCCGGCTCATGCGCCGCCCTGCCCCATGCGAGCAGGAACAGAACGATTCCGGATTGCCCTTGCCGCGCACGATGTAGCTCTTAGCGCCCATGCTGCCAGGAATGATGCCGAGCTCGCCTGCACGCGCCGAGATCGCTCCTTTGCGGGTGATGAACAGGTTTTCATTACCGTGCATCTCACGCGATACATAGTTGTGATGGCAGTTGATCGCTTCGCCATCGAGTTTGAACGGCGGCAGTTGCTGCGTCAGCACGTCGACCGTGCGCCGCATCATTTCGCGACGGTTAATCAAGGCATAGTCTTGCGCCCAGTCGACGGCGTCGACGTAATCGTCGAACAGCAGCGATCCTTCGCTGAAGTAAGACAGGTCCTTGTCCGGCAAGTTGACATGGTTGCGGGCCATATCCTTTTTTGCGGCGGAAATGAAATAGCGTCCGATCACGTTGCCGATGCCGCGCGAGCCGGAATGCAGCATGATCCAGACCCGTTGTTCTTCGTCCAGGCAGATCTCGATGAAGTGGTTGCCGCCGCCCAGCGTGCCGATCTGGCAAATCCAGGTCTGGGCAAATTTGTGCTGCATCTTCATGATGCCCTTGTGCTTGGCCACGATCCGGTCCAGCCGGTCGTTTAGCGGCCGGCCGACGCGTGCATGGGCCGAACCGCGCACCTTGTTCCACTCATGCTGTTCGAAGCCGACCGGAATCGCCGCTTCAATGGCGCTGCGCAGGCGCGCCAGGTTGTCCGGCAGCTGGCTGGCCGTCAGCGTGGTACGGACTGCATTCATGCCGCAGCCGATATCGACCCCGACCGCTGCCGGAATGATGGCGGCGCGGGTAGGAATCACGCTGCCGACGGTGGCGCCGATGCCGGCATGGACGTCCGGCATTGCCGCCACGTGCGGATACACGATCGGCAGGTTGGCGATATTGAGCAGCTGCTGGAGCGCGCTGTGATCGATATCGTCGGTAAATATGTGCACGGGCACCAGGCCCTTGTGCAAGCTCTGTTTGATTGGCATAACGTTTCTCTGTCATACCGGGGTTCTCGTCACGGATCGCATGGCCGCGCCCGCAAAAAACAAAAACCCCGGCGAGTTTCCTCACCGGGGTTCATGGTTGGAACGACCGGCTCGGGTCGGCAAAATCGCCGCATACCCCGAGCAGTCATGCGCGGGGCTATCTGTTGTTTGAATTGTTGATAGCCGTCCGTGGCATGGCCGTTCCTTTCCTGTAAAAATATTGTTAGTCGAAAATACCGAGTTGCGATTCTGCACCCGATGAAATCAGCGTGTCAAACAAATCACCGCAATGCGGCGTTATTCCGTTGTTTTTTTCACGCAGCCGGGCGCCAAGAATCGCGTTCCGCCTTAGTTCAATTCGCGCATGCGGCTGTGCTTTGGCAGGCGCGCGGCCAGGTAGTCGTGCTGGTCGGCCAGTACGTTGCGGCCGCTTAGCAGATAGTGTTCGGCGCGGCAAGGCACATACGGCACGTACAGCAGCGGGCGGAAACTCTCCAGCGCCTTGCTGCCTTTTTCCTGGTTGCAGTCCTTGCACGCCGTCACGCAATTCATCCACGTATCCCGGCCGCCGCGCGAACGCGCCAGCACATGGTCGCGCGACAATTCATTGTGGGGAAAGCGGCCGCCGCAATAGGCACAGGTGTAACGGTCGCGGCGGAACAGCAGATCGTTGTGATGGCCCAGCGGCAGTTCCAGGTGCAGCATGCGCGCCATGATGGCGCTGCCGGCGATGGCGATGATAGGTTTGACGGCGATGCGCGACTGAATGCCTGCATGGGAATAACCGCCGCGGAAAACGATGTCGCCGTCTCCAAGTTCCCAAGCCACCTTCCCGCTCGCATAATAGAGCACAGCATCTTGCGGCGAAATCCAGTCGAACGGGTTTCCCGCGATATCGAGAGTCAGGATATGGGAGGTCATTTTCATTACCTTTGCTGCTGATTATAACCAGCATTTTCCTATTTCGGAATTCTCTCTTGCGATTGCAAGCAGCAAGAAAATGCTGTCACTGTACTGTCATCTGATACGTGCAGGCCATGTATCGCAAATGGCGATCAACTGGCATTATGCAATGGTCAGTTGGAAATATTGGGTACTGCCGAAACATCACAAACAATACCAGAGCAAATCACAATAAGCGAGCTAACACTATGATTTTATGGGGAATTTTATGTGGTGGAGTGCTGGGTTGGCTATGGCCGAGCTCGGGATTCGGCGATATCGGCATATTTATCGGCGGCCTACTCGGCTTGGTGGCGGGCTGGGGCTTGCAATTTGCCATTCGCGGAGAAATCGCGGCCGGCAATGAAAAACTGCGCAAACAGATGCAGGAGTGGTTCAAAGCGCAGGCAGGTGTAAATGGCTCGGCCGCCGCGACAGATGCCAAGCCGATTGATAAAGCCGCGATGGCTGCCGAGCTTGCGCGCACCATTGTGTCGCCCGTTTCGCCCGCTTTACCAGTTTTACCAGCTTCGCCGGTGATGCCAGATGCTGCATCCCAATTACAGGCAGCTCCACCACGCCAACCGGCTCCGATACCGGCCAAGCGTGAAATCGTCCCCGCCAAGCCTAACGTCGTTGAGCTGGCCATCGGCGCGGCAAAGAATTGGCTCCTCGGCGGCAACACCATTGTCCGCGTCGGCCTGGTGATCCTGTTTATCGGCTTGTCCTTCCTGGCCAGTTACGCGGCGTCAGCCGGTTTGTTTCCGGTGGAATTTCGCCTGGCGGTGGTGGCTGCCGCCGGCATTGCATTGCTGGCGGTGGGTTTTGGCAAGCGCCAGGCCAAGCCGGCGTTTGCGCTGGCGCTACAAGGCGGCGGCGTGGCGGTGATCTACCTGACGGTGTTTGCTGCTTTCCGCTTGTTTGACCTGATCGCGCCCTTGCCTGCCTTCGGCTTGATGATCGTGGTGTGCGCGCTAAGTTGTGCGCTGGCGCTGCTGCAGGATTCGCGCGGCCTGGCGGTGGCGGCTTTTGCCGGCGGCTTTGCGGTGCCGCTGCTGCTTTCCACCGGTGGCGGCAGTAGCGTTGGCCTGTTCAGCTATTACACGCTGCTGAACCTGGCGATTCTGTTCATTGCCTACAAACGTTCGTGGCGAGTCCTGAACATCGTCGGATTTGTCGCCACTTTCGGCGTCGCTACGACCTGGGGTGTGCTGAAGTATGATCCGGCGCTGTATCTCAGTTCGCAACTGTTCCTGATTATCTTCGTGCTGATCTATGTGACGGCGGCG
Organism: Collimonas arenae; assembly: GCF_000786695.1. Taxonomy (NCBI): domain Bacteria; kingdom Pseudomonadati; phylum Pseudomonadota; class Betaproteobacteria; order Burkholderiales; family Oxalobacteraceae; genus Collimonas; species Collimonas arenae. The sequence continues at coordinate 70,860 of NZ_CP009962.1, forward strand.
ATCCTGTATGCCCGTAATACGCCTACCAAACTGGGCAACGCGGTCGATAGCACCTTGATGTTCGGTACCGCGCTGATTGGCTTTGGCTTGCAAGTCGGACTGGTCAGCCAATTCAAGCTGGGCACGGCGTTTTCGGCGCTGGGCTTCGCCGCCTTGTATCTGGTGCTGGCAACTGTGCTGATGCGGCGTGGCCGGCAAAATTATCGGCTGATGATTGAGTCCATGCTGGTCATCGGCATCGGCTTTGTGACATTGGCGGTGCCGCTGGCGCTGGATGCGCGCTGGACCTCGGCGGTGTGGGCGTTGGAAGGCGCCGGCGCGTTCTGGGTCGGCATGCGGCAGGCGCGATGGATGCCGCGCGCTTTCGGCTTGTTGCTGCAAGTAGTGGCAGGTTGCGCTTTCCTGGGCGGGATCGATGCCAATGTATCGACGTGGCCCTTGGCTAACCCCATGTTCATCGGCGCCATGTTGATTGCGTTGCCCGCACTGGCGATTGCCTGGTGGCTGCGCAGCGTGTTGCCGCATAGCGATTCGACCTGGGCCAAGGCCTATGCAAAAGTCGAAGCGCTGCTGGGCCAGCCGGTCTATCTGTATGGTTTCCTGTTCTGGTACCTGGCCTGGATCCTGGAAGCGTGGCGCGCCGTACCGGGTAGCGAAGCCGGCATGGCGGCTTCGCCGGTGTTTGCAGCCGGTACGCAACAAATGCTGACCATGTTTGCATTGGTGGCGAGCGCCTGGCTGTCATCGCTGCTGGGCCGCAAGACCGGCTGGGCGATCACCGGCTGGCCAGGCCGCCTTACCCTGTTGCCGCTGGCACTGGTTTTCATTGCGCAGGAATGGTCCGATGAGCGCGTGCTCTATACGCCGGCCTGGGCCATATGGCTGCTGGCGCTGGGCCTGCATTTCTGGATGCTTTACAAGAACGATACCGCGCCTGCGGCGAGTACAGGCATGCTCCGCCTTAACCGCGCCATGCACGTCGGCAGTGTCTGGTTGCTGACGCTGTTGCTGGCAGATTGCCTGTGGTTCGGGATCGACCGCGCCGGTCTGTGGCAAACCTCGTGGGCTGGCGTGGTATTGCTGGTCAGCGCCATCACAGTGTTGCTGCTGTTATCGGTCTGGGCCGGCAAGGCTAACCGGATGACGGCCTTATCGGCATTCAGCTGGCCGCGCAATCCGCATGCCGTCGCGTATTACTGGCATGCGGCGTTGCCGCTGGTGCTGCTGGTGTTTGCCGGCGCTCTGGCGATGGCTTTGTTCTCGTCCGGACATACTGAGCCGCTGCCGTATATTCCTTTGCTCAATCCTACCGATCTGACGCTGGCGCTTGCCCTCGGCGCTCTGCTGTTCTGGCGTCGCGCGGTGACGGCGGCGCAACCGCTGCCGGTTGCCGCCGGCTGGGTGCCGCGCAAGCAGACTTTGCTGACGCTGGCGGCGCTCGCCTTCGTGGCCATTAATACGGTCTGGCTGCGCATCGTCCACCATTTCTTTGGCGTCAGCTGGGATGCTTCGGCCTTATTCGACAGTTTTGTGGTGCAAACCGGCTTTGCCATCTTGTGGACCTTGCTGGCGCTTAGCCTGATGTTGCTGGCGCACCGCCGCGTGCAGCGTGGTTTATGGTTGACCGGCGCCGGCTTGCTGGGGCTGGTGGTGGTGAAATTGCTGTTGGTCGATTTGTCGAATGCAGGAGGCGCCGAGCGCATCGTCACCTTTATCGCTGTCGGCATCCTGATGCTGGTGGTTGGTTATTTTGCCCCTTTGCCGCCGAAAGCCGCCGTGGCGAATCCTGATCCTGTGGAGAAAACACAAGCATGAAACATTTTCCTGGTTTGAACTGGCTGCGTGCCGCAGCCGTTGCCTGCGTGCTGGCGGCGCCGCTCGCGGCATGGCCGGCAAGCGATTCGAATACCCCGCAATCTTACGCATTGCAGCTGCCGGTACAGTTCAACAGCGGTGCGCCGTTGCAGCGGCTGGTGTTGCCGGCGCAGGTGCTGGTGAGCCTGCAAACCGGCGGCATGAGCGATTTGCGGATTTTCAATGGACAAGGCCAGCCTTTGTCTATGGCGATGTCAGATAGCGCCAGCCTGCGACAAACTGAAAATCAAAAAATCGTCGTGCAGTCGTCGCCAATTATAGGAACGCCGGACGTCAAAGATCTCTCCGCTTCGTCGCTACGGATCGAAGACCAGCAAGGCAAGCGAGTGGTGCAAATCGACGGCGGCGCGAGCGGTGGCGCCCAGTCAAAAACAGTCCTGGGCGCATTGCTGGATACCCGCGCCATCACCGATGCGGTGGTGGGAATGGTGCTGGATGTGGATTTACCTGATGCGCAGCCGATTACCTTTACGCTGCAAATGAGCAAGGACTTGAAAGACTGGCGACCGTTGGCGGAAACCGTTCTTTATCGGGCCGAAGCCACGGCAGATCATCTTGGCGCCGGTCACATAGCGTTGCAGTTCGCCGAGATGAAGGATCACTACGTGCGCGTCACCTGGACCGACAGCGCCGGGCATACAGCGCCGGTGCTGATGCGTAGCGCCACCCTCACGACCGCGCGTGGCGTCAGCAACTTGCCAAGAGTCAGCGCCGCCCTGGCCAGGCCGGTGCTGATCAATCCCTATGAACTGCGTTTTTCACTGCCCTTTGCCACTCCCGTGGCGGCGCTGGACATCAAACCGGCAGGCGACAACGTATTGATACCGGTGCGTGTGCTGGGCCGCAACGATCCCGGCCAGCCATGGGCTGTACTGGCTGCCAGCGTTATCTACCATTTGCAGACCGCGGGTAAAGTGCAAGACAGCGCGGCGATCGAATTGCCGCCCACCGCATTCCGTCAGATCAAGATCGAAGCCGACAAGAAAACCCCCGGTTTCAGCGCGCTGCCGGCAATCGCTCTGGAATTTGAACCCGCGCAGATTGTGGCGCTGGTGAACGGCCAGCCGCCGTTCACGCTGGCGGCAGGTCTTGCCAATGCCGCCAGCCCGTACCTGCCGATGCAAAGCCTGATGCCTGGTTATCAGGCTGCGCAGGAAAACAGTTTGCCGCTGGCGACTATCGACAGTTCGCCTGCTGCAGTGCAGGCAACTGCCAGCCGCGATGGCATGCCGACGCGTACGCTGATACTTTGGGGGGTGCTTCTGGTGGCCGCTCTGGCGCTGGGCGCGATGGCGTGGGTGCTGCTCAAGCAAAACAACAAGGCAGCCGCCGAAGACCAATGATCTTCGGCGGTATCTTGGCGGCCTGTTTCGCCTGTTTCAATTGAGATGGGGATAGGTGAAGCCGATAAAGTGCACCGCATTGACGGCGAAATGGACGATGATCGGCGCTTCGATGCGCTGTGTCGCGAAGTAGGCATAGGCATAACCAAAGCCGGCAATCGTCGCCAGCAATACGTAAGTGCCGCCGCCGGCCGCATGTACCGCGCCAAACAAGAGAGCGGAGCAGATCAGCGCCGCCAGGTGTCCGTAACGAAAGCGCGCCAGCGACGACGCCAGGCGGTCTTGCAATATGCCGCGGAAAAATGCCTCTTCCGCCACCACCGTGAAAAACAGATTGGTGACCAGGAACAGCGCAGTGGCCTGGCTCAGTTTGACATCCGGTTTGATATAGCCGATCAAGGTTGCGGCGCCGAGCACTGCAAGCACCGTCACAATTCCCACCGGCCAGGTTCTTTTCAATACCGCGCGCCATTCAGCGACGGTGTCCGCCCGCTTGCACAGGAAGGCTAGCAAAATCAGGCCGGCTGCGCCTTTGTCGAAATTGGCGTATTGGGTGAACGCAATGGCGTCGGCAGACAGTTTCAGGTTCGAAATGACGATCGGGTTGTTGAATCCGGGAAGGCGATGCATGGCCATCGCTAGTGCCACGATGGCGGCGATGGTCAACAAAATGCAGGATAAGACTTTCCGCTTGGCCTTGGATGCAACATAGGCAATGACGCAAAAAATCCCGAGTTCCGCGACCGCCAAGAGGTTCAGCACGCCTGCGGCAAGGCCGCACCCGGCCGCGGCAATGAAAAATCCCATCCACGGCGGCACAGCGAGCCGGTCATTGATGCGAACGGGATGCAGCCAGACCGCGCAAATGGCGGCAGCAAGCAGGGTAAAGGCAAGGAAACTCAGTTCAGATAAAGGCATGTGGCGGCGTAGTGTTGTGCTTGGTTTTTAGCGGCCATCCGGCGGTCCTTTCAGTTCAACCACGGTACCTTCCGGGTCAGTAATATAGATGGACGGTCCTTCTCCTTCGGCGCCATTCCTGGAGGCCAGCGGCCCGGCATCAACCTGGTTTGCTTGCAGATGAGAGCGAATCGCAGCTTCATCGAAGGGTTCGACCCGAAAGCAGAAGTGGTCGAGATTACGCCCTTCTTTTCCCGGAGCGGCGCCGCCGGCGCTGCCGAGCTTGCCGTCGACCGGCACCAGGTCGAGCAGGGAATTGCCGGCCCGCAGTTGCACCAGGCCGATCGCCTCCTGCCGGCGCTCCACGGTGCAACCGAGCACGTTGCAATAGAAATGCAGCATCTTGTCGAGGTTGACCACGCGCAATACCAGATGGTCGATTTCACGAATATGTATCATCTTGGGGCCGCTCAAAAAAAACCCATTGTAAATCGATGCGTGCTATTGCGTCCTGCGCGACACCACGAGTTTGGCCACGAACAGCTGCACAATGTCGCCGTGCTGGTTACGCGTCTCGCTGCGCAGTTTCACCATGCCGCGATCCGGCCGCGAGCGCGACGGCGTAATTTCCAGCACTTCGCTCTCGACATGCAGGATATCGCTGGCGCGGGTCGGCATCGGCCAGCTCAGCTCACCACCCGAACCGATGATGCCGCCTTGCAGCAGCACGCCGCTGGTCACCAGCAGGCGCATGGTGATGGCTGCCGTATGCCAGCCGCTGGCGGCCAGCCCGCCAAACAAGGTGTTTTTGGCGGCAGCGTCGCTCAGATGGAATGGCTGCGGATCAAATTGCTGCGCAAACGCCAGGATTTGCTGTTCGTCCATCGCATGCTCGCCACTGGTGAAGCGTTGGCCGACTGCGAGGTCGTCCAGATACAACGCGGACTTTGGAGAAGGGGTATGTTCGCTCATTACAGTTTCCTAAGGGGTAATCAAACTTGACGGCAAGGCTTGATGATAAGACCTGACGCAATCGGCTGCCAGGCGCGCAAAAAACCATGCCGAAGAAACATCGCTTGAATGTGTGCTACCGTACAGTGTCAATCTTGCACTGCGCCTACAGTGAACCTACGATCGCGGATAAAGACGCAGCCTCGTCTCGACCGCTGCGACGCGGTTGCCATTCTGGCGGATGGTTGTCGTTCATGGATGCCTTATCCGATCAGGGATATTGTCCGGAACTGGAAGAATTGACGATGGCTCGACATTGTCAATTTGTACATGCATCTTGATTGCGATATATAATTTATAGCGTTGTCCGATTGTCATCCTGCTTGTCATCCACCTTTCCGTTGGAGAAAAAAATGCAAAAAAAATCATCATTCCCAAGTAAAAGTCTTGCAGCTATCGCCGTCGCCCTGGCCAGCATTACCTTCGCCGGTTGCACCACCACCATGCCGGGCAAGGATGCCAGTTCCCAAACCAGCCGCAATGACGTCAACGCAGGCGTGGACGCTACCTTGTCGAAACTGTACCAGACTGCGCCTGCATCACGTGACCTGGTGGCGCGCGCCAAGGGCGTCCTGGTATTCCCGGCAGTGCTGCAAGCCAGTTTTGTGATCGGCGCTGAATACGGCAAGGGCGCATTGCGCGTCGGTGGCCGCAATGCGGGCTATTACAGCACTACCGCAGGGTCGGTCGGCTTCCAGGCTGGTGCGCAATCGAAAGCCATCATATTGTTATTCATGACCCAGGACGCTCTGGATAAATTCCGCAACAGCAATGGCTGGACGGTCGGCGCCGACGCCACCGTGGCGCTGGCGAATATCGGCGCCAACGGCAACATCGATACCAACACCGCGCAACAGCCGATTATTGGCTTCGTGACCACCAATGGCGGCCTGATTGCCGGCGTTTCCCTGCAAGGCGCCAAGATCGCCAAGATCGAACTGTAATCAAGGCAATCTCAACGTAGCAGCGAATCGTTCTGCTATCGATACGGCATCTTAGGATGCCGTATTTTTTTGTCGGTCATCCGGCATCCACTATCTGGCGCTTCAGTTTGTCGCTTTAATCGCTCAGCAGCTCAGCCACCGCATGTAAACCATCGACCCGTTTGGCGATGACCTTGACGATGACGATGATCGGAATCCCCAGCAATAAACCCCACACCCCCCATAGCCAACCCCAGAACAGCAGCACGATAAATACCGCCGCCGCATTCATCTTGGCGATGCGGCCGGTCATCCAGGTGGTGACGAAGGTGCCGACCAGGGTGGCGATGACCAGCGTCGAGGCGGCCACCAGCAGCATCATGTAGAACGAATCGAATTGCATGAAGGCGGTGATGCCGGTCGCCACGGCGATCAGCAGCGGTCCGAAGTACGGAATGATGTGTAGAAAGCCGCCAGCCAGGGCCCAGGCACCGGCGTTTTCCAGCCCGATCCAGCGGAACACGATCCACATCATGACCGCCAGCAGTGCATTGGTCACCAGCAGCATGAACATGTAACTTTGGATTGAGGTATTGATTTCGAGCAGGATGCTGACGGCGATTTTCTTGCTGGAGAGCGATGGCCCGGTCAGTTTCACCAGCTTGCGCTTGAATGTATCGCCGGACAGCAAAAGGAAAAATACCAGGAAGGTCACCATGGCCGCCTGGCCGATGAAAATCATGGCGCCCATCGAGCCGGTCCAGATCCATTCGCTTAACTGGAAGGGAGCGGCCGCGACTACCGCTGGCGGCTGCCGTTTGGAGTCCGGTTTTACGCCGGTCGCCTGGCCGGCGGCGTTTTCGATCTCGCTGGCCGCAGCTTGCATTTTCTGGATCGTGCTGGCTTGTCCGCCTTGGTTTTTTGCGTTGACGATGGCGCGCGACAGCTGATGCGCGGCAGCAGGCAAGCGCTCCATGATGGACTGGAATTCGCCGCGCAAGGAATAGCCGACCTGGCCCAGACCCAGCACCAGGGCGGCCATCACCAGGCAGGTGCCGAACACGCGCGGCACACGGATGCGTTCCAGCCAGACCACCAGCGGATTCAATGTATAGGCGATAAAAATCCCGAACACCAGCGGGATCAGGAATTTCTGCGCCCATTGGAGAGCGAACACCAAGGCCAGCACGGTCAGGATCCGCAGGCACACGCTGCGCACATGGGTCGGGCCGTGAGGGGAAAACGGCGCCAAAGGGCCGGTTATCGGCGTTTCTGCCGACAATTGTTCTACCGGCGCCGGATCCTGTTTTGGGTCGTCATTCGCGGCAACTGCGGCGATTGCATCTGTACTCATCATCTGTGCTCATCGGTTTCGTTGGCAAGGTTGGTTGCGCACTATTTAGGCCAATCTGATAGGCGCAGCATATACAGGCTGAAACGGCATCTCGGTACGTCACCGCACAAAGCCCGTATGGTTTTTCCAGGAAGATTGTGCGCCAGATTGCGACCAAGGCGGACTTTTATTCGGGTTTGTCGGCAAGACAATGCTCAAAAAGACAAGCACATTCCCATATCTTCCAAGCAATTCCTCTGGCCGCCGAAAAGGCGTATTCTGGAAGACTAACGTGGAACGGAATCGGCTTTGCCGACCCGCTCTGCGATCATTCTTGCACAACCTGTCCGGAGTCTTTCGCATGACCGTATCGCCCGAGCCGCGCATCACCAGCTATCACGCCCATATCTATTACGACGCCGCTACCATGCCGCAAGCAATCGCCTTGTGCGAAGAAGCTGCGCGCCGGTTTAGCCTGACTATGGGCCGCGCTCATCAGAAACCGGTGGGACCGCATCCTGACTGGAGTTGCCAGCTGGCGTTTGAGCCGGAGATATTCGGCGAGCTGGTTCCCTGGCTAGCGATGAACCGGGCAGGCCTGGTTATTTTTACCCATCCGCTGACCGGGGACGATTTGGCAGATCATCGCGACCATGCAATCTGGATGGGTGCGGTGCGGCCTTTGAAATTATCGATCTTCATGAATGACTCAGAGGCATTGAGTGAATAAGAGGGGAGATTGTCATGCGTCATCCTAGCTTGCAGCAATGCGCGACGATTATTCTGCTCGCCTGGCAATCGTTAAGCTTGGCGGCGGAGCGGGTCATTCCGATTGATCCGGCGCGTACCGATAAACCCGGTTTCATGGTGGTGATCGAGGCGCCGGGACATTATCAATTGGCCGGCAACCTGAAGGTTACTGACGCCAACACCACGGCGATTGAAATCAACGCCGACAACGTTATCATCGACCTGCATGGCTTTGCTATCCAGGGCGCGACGCGTTGCCAGCAATTGCCGGCGCCATGCTGGCCGCTTGGCACCGGCAACGGCATTCATGCGGTAAATCGCAGCCACGTCACGGTCAGGAACGGCATCGTCCAGGGCATGGGAAACTATGGCATCTATCTGGAGAGTAATTCGGCCAATCTCGACCACGTGGTGCTATCCCGCAATGGCCATGGCGGTGCGGTCTTCTTCGGCGGCGTGATCAGCAACAGCGTTGCCGAAACCAATGGCGGCGACGGCATCTTTGGCGTCGATCTCAAAGTCAATCGCAACATCATGCGGGGCAACCAGTTGCTGGGACTTGCCGCGCATGGCCAGTCCAGCTTCAGCGGCAACAAGCTCAGCGCCAACAACGGCAATGCCGCGCAGACCAATCTCAAGTCTGCGGCGGCTGCCGGGAATACATGCAACGCAACGGCTTGCCCGTAGCGTCTAGCGGGCTAGCGATCCACCCAGGCCATGCGTTCCTTGCTATAACGCTCGCCCGCTACCTTTTGCAGCGCGCTTTCCAGCAATTCGGTTTCTGCTTTCGTTAGCGTGATGTCGACGGCGCCCACATTTTGCTCCAGGTAACTGCGGCGCTTGGTGCCGGGAATCGGCACGATGTCGTCGCCCTGCTGCAGCACCCAGGCCAGCGCCACCTGGCCGGCGGTGGCGCCCTTGGTGGCGGCGATATCGGCGACTACTTTTGCTGCGCGCACGTTGGCGTCAAAATTGTCGCCCTGCAGGCGCGGGTCGAGATGCCGGAAGTCGGTGGCAGGATAGGTTTCCGCGCGTTGCGCAGTACCGCTCAGGAAGCCGCGGCCAAGCGGACTGAACGGCACCAGGCCGATGCCGAGTTCGCGCAGGACCGGCAAGATATCGGCTTCCAGATTGCGCTCCCAGAGCGAGTATTCGCTTTGCAGCGCGCTGATCGGGTGTACTGCGTGCGCTTTGCGGATATTTGCGACGCCGGCTTCCGACAGCCCGAGATAGCGCACTTTACCTTCGCGCACCAGGTCCGCCATGACGCCGACTACTTCTTCAATCGGCACCGCCGGATCGACGCGGTGCTGGTACAGCAAATCGATGTAATCGGTATCGAGGCGGCGCAACGACGCTTCGACCGCGCGCCGAATGTGACCGGGTTCGCTGGTGATGCCGGTAGTGACGCCGTTTTCTATCTTGAAGCCGAATTTGGTCGCCAGCACCACTTCGTGGCGGCGTCCTTTGAAGACCCGCCCTAGCAACGATTCGTTGGTGTAGGGGCCGTACTGTTCGGCGGTATCGAAGAAATTGATGCCGAGATCGAGCGCCTGATGCAGGGTGGCGATGGATTCGGTTTCGTCGGCGGCGCCGTAGGCTGTGCTCATCCCCATGCAGCCCAGGCCCATTGCCGATACCGTCAGGCCGCCCGATCCCAGCTTGCGATGCTTGATGCGTTGTTCGTCCATTGTCTGCTCCGAAGTGAAGATACGATCGGCGTCGCCCGAGGCTTGACCGTGCAAAGCGCCGCAAGTTAGTATAAGCGATGCTTAAGCAATCCATCACCCGCCTTCATTCTCACGTCTGCGCACGCTGTTGTCGCACGACGGCAGTTCAACACGCCTGAAATATCAGCTGAAATACCAGCGGCCCGGTCCGCACATCGCCACACTCTGTTGTCGGCATATCTAGTCAATTTTTAAAAGAACGGCATGGAACTCCATCTATACGATAGCTGGGAACGTCGCGTCCGGCGTTTCGAAAGCATTGCCCCGAGTCAAGTGGGTTTGTACTGCTGCGGACCGACGGTGTACGACTACGCCCACATCGGAAATCTGCGCACCTATATTTTCGAGGACCTGCTGCGGCGTGCGCTGCAATTCAACGGCTACAAGGTGCAGCATGTGGTCAACATTACCGACGTCGGCCATCTGGTCTCGGACGCCGACGACGGTGAAGACAAGATGGAAAAAGGCAGTCGCCGCAGCGGCAAGAGCGCCTGGGACATCGCTGAATTCTATAGCACCGCATTCATGGCGGATTTCCGCGCGCTCAATTTGCTGGAACCCGCAACCTGGTGTCGCGCCACTGACTACCTGCCGGAGCAGATCGGCTTCATCCAGACGCTGGAACAGAAGGGCTATACCTACCGCACCGCAGACGGTATTTACTTCGACACCAGCAAGCAGGACGACTACGGTTACATGGCGCGGCTCGATCGCAGCGCCTTGCAGGCTGGCGTACGGGTGGCAGTCGGAGAAAAACGCAACAACACCGATTTCGCGCTGTGGAAATTCAGCCCGCCCGAAGCGCAGCGCCAGATGGAATGGGACAGCCCCTGGGGCCGTGGTTTTCCCGGCTGGCACATCGAATGCTCGGCGATGTCGGCTGCGCACCTAGGCGCATGGTTCGATATCCATTGCGGCGGCGAAGACCACATTGCTGTCCATCACAGCAACGAGATCGCCCAGACCCAGGCTTGCCACGGCACCCGCCTGGCGAACTTCTGGATGCATGGCTACTTCTTGCAGACAGGCAGCGAAAAAATGTCCAAGTCCGGCGGCGATTTCCTGCGCTTGCAATCGCTGCTCGATCAAGGCATCGACCCGCTGGCCTATCGCTACCTGTGCCTGATGGCGCACTACCGCAGCCAGCTGGAATTCAGCTGGGATGGTTTGCAGGCGGCGGCAACTGGCTTGCAGCGTTTGCGCGAGGCGTATCACCGCTGGCCGGATGGCGGTGTTGCCGATGAAGCCTGGATGCTTCGTTTCCGCGACGCGATCAATAACGATCTCAATTTTCCGCGTGCACTGGCGCTGGTATGGGAGCTGGTGCGCAGCGATGGCGAAGCGGCGGCATGCAAAGCCACCTTGCGCGCCATGGATGAAGTGTTGGGGCTGGGTTTGGCTGCGTGGCAGCCAGGCAGTTTTGAGATCCCCGAGGCAGTGACGCGCCTGGTCGAAGAACGCCAGGCCGCAAGGGAAATGCGACGGTGGGCCGAAGCGGACCGTTTGCGGCTGGCGATCAAGGCGCACGGATTCCTGGTGGAGGATACGGCATCGGGGACCTTGCTTAAACCGGAGCGCTGACGCTGGTCACACGCCGCAAAACTGGGCATCAGGAAAATTTATCGAGGACGCCGAAATACGCCATGCGAGCTGCAGTATAAAAGCGCTGCAAGCCGTGAAAATGAATCTGCGGGATTACGCAGGCTCAATCAGGATGCTGACCTGAAATTTTTGTAGCACGGGAAAATGTCGTCACCGCTGCGCATGAAGCAATGCGCAGCGGCGGCAATCGATCCATTTTTTCCTGTTACGGCGTTTCCTGCAATACTTCACGCACCGTGCTGAACATGCGCTCGATTTCTTCCGGCTGCACGATCAGTGGTGGCGAGAAGGCCAGGATGTCGCCGGTATAACGCACCATCACCCCCTTTTCATAGCACTTGCGGAATACTTCAAAAGCGCGCGCGCCCGGCGCCTGGGGCCGCGGCTCCAGTTCAATACCGGCCACCAGGCCGAGATTGCGGATGTCCTTGACGTGCGGCGCGCCAGCCACGCTGTGAGCAGCCCTGCCGAACAGCGGCGACAGCTCGCGTGCGCGTTCGAACAGGCGCTCGCTTTGATACAGGTCGATGGCGGCGATGGCTGCTGCTGCGGCGACCGGATGGGCGGAATAGGTATAGCCGTGCATGAGTTCGATGCCGCCTACGGCTGTGGCCTGCACCACCGTATCGTGGATCTCGCGTTTGACCGCTACCGCGCCCATCGGAATCGCGGCGTTGTTGATGCCCTTGGCGAGCGTGATCAGGTCTGGCGTTACCTTGAAATATTCGGCGGCAGTCGCGGCCCCGAGGCGGCCGAAACCGGTGATCACTTCATCGAAAATCAACAGGATGCCATGCTTGCTGCACAGCGCCCGCAAGCGTTCCAGATAGCCGACCGGCGGCACCAGCACGCCGGTGGAGCCGGCCAGCGGCTCGACGATGACGGCGGCGATGGTGGAAGCGTCGTGCAAGGTTACCAGGCGCTCCAGCTCATCCGCCAGATGCGCGCCCCATGCCGGCTGGCCGTCGCTGAAGCCGGCTTCGGCAATGTTCAGGGTATGCGGTAAATGATCGACGTTTGGCATCAGGTTGCCGGAGAACGCCTTGCGGTTGTTGAGGATGCCGCCCACCGAAATGCCGCCGAAACCGACGCCGTGATAGCCGCGTTCGCGGCCGATGAAGCGGGTACGCTGACCTTCGCCGCGGGCGCGATGGTAAGCCAGGGCAATCTTGAGCGCGCTGTCGACAGCTTCCGAGCCGGAGTTGGCGAAGAAAATCCGATCCAGGCCTTCCGGCATCAGCGCCGCCACCTTGCGTGCCGCCTCGAACGCCAGCGGATGGCCCATCTGAAACGAGGGCGCGTAATCCATGCTGCCGATCTGGCGGGTCACTGCGGCGGTGATCTCGTCCCGGCAATGGCCGGCGTTGACGCACCACAGGCCGGCGGTGGCATCCAGTATTTGGCGGCCGTCATCGGTTTGGTAATACATGCCCTTGGCCGAGACGAACATGCGCGGCGCCTCCTTGAACTGGCGGTTGGCGGTAAATGGCATCCAGAATGCCGACAGGTCTTGGTTCGCGTTCACGGGAGCCCTTAGAAGGTGGTGGGTAATGGCGTCGATTATTGCAGTTACAATCCGTATTGATAGGTACACTTCATACAAAATGATTAAAGTGTATTGTTATGAATAGCAATCTGTACTGAATACACTTGAGGCCACCATGACCGTTCCGCAAAAGACATTGCCGCTACCCCTTCCGTTGGATCGCCAATCGGCGCTGGGGCTGGTGGAACAGGTGGTTGCAGCCCTGAGCCAGCTGATCGATAGCGGCAAATTGCGGCCCGGCGAACGGTTGCCATCGATACGCAGGTTTGCGGAAGAACAGGGCGTCAGCAATTCGACCATTGTCGAGGCTTATGAACGGCTGGTGGCCAATGGCATGCTGCACGTGCGGCGCGGCGCCGGCTTTTTCATCGCCAAGCAAGATGTCGCCGGGACGAGCGGCATGCCGGCGATCCGGCTCAATCCCGTGATCGATTCGGCCTGGCTGTTCTCGGAAGTGTTTGCCGACGAGCGGGTGCCGATCAAGGCCGGCTGCGGCTGGCTGCCGAGCAGCATGCTGGACGGCGAGGGTTTGCATGCGGCGGAACGGCGCATCATCCGCTCGCCCGGGGCGCAGCAGGTCGGCTACGGCCATCCGTTCGGCTACGGACCGTTACGGCAGACCATCGCCAAGTCGTTCGCCAACTGGTCGCTCGATATCGCGCCGGATCAGGTCGTCACCACCCACGGCGTGACGCAGGCGCTGGACCTGATCATGCGCACGCTAGTCAAGCCGGGCGATACGGTATTCATCGAAGAGCCCGGATACTGCAACCTGATCGCCATGCTGCGGCTGGCCGCTATCAACGTCATCGGCGTGCCGCGCACGGTGAGCGGCGTCGACCTGGACGCGCTGGAACAGCTGGCGCGGTTGCACAAGCCGAAGATTTTCTTCACCAACCCGGTGTTGCAAAATCCCACCGGCACCACTTACACGCCAGCGTGCGCGATGCAGGTACTGCAAGCCGCCGAGCGCCATGGTTTCTGGGTCGTGGAAGACGATCTTTACCGTGAGCTGGCGCAAGCTACCGATCCGATGCTGGCGGCATTGGATGGTTTGCGGCGCGTGATCTATGTCAGCGGTTTTTCCAAGACCATTGCGCCGTCGTTGCGGCTTGGTTTCATCGTCTGCCAAAGCGATCTCGCCAGGGAGTTCGCGCGCACGAAAATGGTTCTGACGCTGACCAATTCCGAAATCACCGAACGCCTGGTATACAACGCCCTGACAGAGGGACATCACCGGCGTCACGTCGAACGGCTGGCCGGCACCCTGCTGACAGCACAGGCGCAGGTCAGCGCTCGCCTGCAAGACGCCGGCCTGCAGCCTTTCGGGCCGCTGCGCGGAGGCATGTTTTACTGGGCCAGCATGCCGCACAGCGCATTGAGCGCCACGGAAATCGCCGACCGGGCGCTGCAACAAGGCATCTGGCTGGCGCCCGGAGAGTTCTTCCACGTAGCGCAGCCCGAGCGTCCCTGGTTCCGCTTCAATGTCGCCTTTTCGGATGTCGCAAAATTGTCTGATTTTTTCAGTAAACTCAAATGAGACTGGAATTGTTTGCCTGTAGCGAAAAGGGTATTAACTAGCCTTTGACCCCAAAACATAAAAGTAGCATTGATTTACACAGGCAGATCTAGCAACTTCCAACGTCGCCAACATGGGCAACTCTCCAGCCAGTACGCATATGGATTTGTGTAGTTTCCATTTGCTGATCGAGTCTTCGCGCATCCGTTTCTGGATTGTTTTGCGCTACTTGCCTAAGTCCGCAGTTTCTTGGCGCTTTCCCGGATGCCTTGGAAAATAGTGTCCGCGACCTGAGCCGGAAAGTTCGTTGGAATTTGTGCGGCTGCGTTGTCGAGCGCTTCTGGCAACTGCGCCAGGATAGCATCAAGCAATTCGTCAATTCTCGTTCCGAGCCCACACTTCTGCGCAGTCTGGACCCAGTGATGCCGGCGGAATTCAGTCCATCTGTAGTGCCGGTTCTCGCCTGTTATCGCCATGGCCATTTTGACCTTTTGGGACGAGAGCTGATTGTTGGAGGTTCCCATAACAGGATATGCGGACAACACGTCATAACTGGGGGTCAACCGGAAGCGGCCCTCTGGCAAAAGGAATACGCTGAAATTTTTCGCGTGGCCATCGATGGCGCAAAGCAGCCAGAACAGAATTTGCGTGCGCATGAAAGTTATGCGGTCTTCTTCGGACGCAATAGAACCTAACAGCAATTTCATGATTTGCAAGATGCCTGGCCCTCCATCCGCTTCATATTTCAAGCTTCCAGGCGTCCCCGTTACCTGGCAAAAATCTTCTTGTGGCAAACGAATAATCCAGCTGTCGTCCGCAGCGTGTTCACGGTCGAATCGTTCGACCTCCAGCACGGTGTGCTTACCGAAGGTCCGGATTTCGCTATTGGCGACCTTGATGTCAAACGCAGCCAGAATCCGGGAGCACAGCCACTCGTTTTCGACCGATGTTGTCAGGTCGATACCCCTGTTTCCCGTGCCTATCGGAAGCTTCAGAATATGCGTGGTCGGCGTTGGCCCCAGAGGGCGCTCCCAACTGTCGCCTAATTTCAGTAATGCCGTTTTCTCCTGCGCTCCTGCCAAGGAAATTCGGAAGTCTGTGTCAGCACTGTCCTCATAGTCCTGCTGCGGAGCCGGTGTCAAACAATCGTCCAGAATCTGCTCAACATCCGATTCCGACAGCGCCGCATTTTGGATGCGGTGAACGTCGATCGGCTGAACTCCTTCCGGGAGCAATTGCAAAGCGCCGACACAGTCTCGACCAATTTGCTCCAAAAGGTCAAATGCGTCAGTCGAAGCAGCATGGAAGCGAGACCGGATGCGTTCCCGGATTTTCTTCGTATCGGGAAGAAGGTTGTCGAAGAAAGCATCCACCAAGGGACCACGGTAAGGGTCTGCAGCCGGTCGCAGTGGCATTGACAGGGAAATAGGACGTCTGCGGACAGAACCGAGCCACGATTCGTCGTAGGATAATTCTGAAGCGCCGTTTCCCTTCAGCTCCCACGTTGCAACGGCGTCCCCATTCATCCAGACTCCGAGTCGGCGCGAGTGCGACTTGCGGCCCATCGCTACCACTCTCCCCGAGAAGTAGTGCCGGTTTTTGGGATGTCGCGCACTACCAACTCCATGCCAAGCGCCGATAAAACGCTCAGCAAGCGGTCAACACTGCTTGCGCCCGGAGAGCGCTCTAGCGTGGAGACGGCCTCTTGCTTCATCCCGATGACCGCACCGACTGCCTCTTGCGACATTTTCTTCTGGCTTCGTACGCCTTTAAGAATATGGGTTAATTGCTCGGTTGTTCGTACTGGATAGTCCATAAGGCACCTTTATAAGTCTATAAATTCACTATATAGAGGAAAGTACATATAATCAAATTATAGATAAGACTCTATAATATGTGATTATAGATAAAATATTATAGATCGTTGAAAAATGCACTCGCCTCAGTATGTTGAGCTTGCAAATCAACCGGTAGTACGTTTGTGCTTTGCCTCAGCTGGCTATCTGAATACTAAAACTAACCGGCCATCTGCTCATGAATACCCAGCAGAAAATAAAAACCCGCGCACTCATCCACGAGGCGCGGGTTTTGTCATTGGCAGCTTTCCCTTATGCGGGCGAGAACTGCATGCAGGCAATCAGTTGCCGGAATAAGCGTCAAGCGGATATTGCGCATTGGCGAAACCGAGTTGGCCGGAGGCGCGGGCTTGCGCCAATTCTGCCTTCACTTCAGCGCGGGTTTTACCGGGAACGCTGGAGTCCGCAGCGGTGGGGCTGACGAACACCGGATATTGCGAACCGGCGAAATCGAGTTGACCGGCGGCGCGGGCTTTCGCCAGTTCTGCTTGCACTTCAGCGCGGGTCTTGCCGGTTACATTGCTTTGTGTACGGGCAGGCAGGAAAGTCGGATAGTTCGAACCTGCGAAATCGAGTTCGCCAGCGGCGCGTGCTCTTGCCAGTTCAGACTGGACTTGGGCGCGGGTGAGCGGGGTGACGTTATCGGCTGCAAATACAGGAGCGGAAACAATTGCTGTCAGTGCCAGAGCGGCGATCAGATTGGTTTTCATGATGTGTTCTTTCTTAATTTTCGAGTTGATGACAAAGTGTCAAATACAGCGGTCAACCATCGCATGTACTGACGGGACCTGATGTTGGCGTCACCGTCGGTGCTGGGCTTGAATGAATTATATCTATCACTAGGTAGATAATCGGTAGAAATAAAAAGCGCCTTAATTACGCGACGCCTTCTGATGCCCTACCTTCATCCCTTAGCCCGGGCACGTTGCGTGATCCAGTCCTGATATTGCCGAGGAGAAAATCTGGGTCGTGTGCGGCTTGAAACAACGTGTCTGCAACTACTGTAAGATGAATCATAGTTATCTATCGATAGGTAGTCAAACATTATTTGCTTATGATTTAAAGTCATTACCGAATCAGAGACATTGAAGCGAGATTGCTTAGAAATCTCTTGATTGTCTATCTCTCAGTAGATAATATAACAGCGTGGCGTCTTTGTGATTTTTACTTGCGCACCTCAACCATTCGTTTCTTGCCGGCCTGGGGATAAAAGACGTAGCATGGCGGGGTTTGGGAATTGCAGATGCCAGCGTCGCCTGAAATTTGTTCACCACAGAATGGTGTCCCTATCTCTTTATAGGTAATGAAATCATGAAAGCCGTCTCTCCTGTACGCGAACAACTGCTGGAACACACGCTGGTCCTGCTGGGCACGCGCGGCTACAACGGTTTCAGCTATCGCGACCTGGCCGAACTGGTCGGCGTCAAGACCTCCAGTATTCATTATTATTTCCCAACCAAGGAAGACCTGGCGCTGGCGGCAGTGCAGGCCTATGCGACCAACATCGGCGATCTTATGCGCGAGATGGATGTCAACGGGCCGCTCAAGGAACAGATTGAAAAATACCTGGCGCTGTGGCGCAAGAACCTTGGCACCGGCCGTGTCTGCCTGTGTGGCATGCTGGCCGCCGAAGCTACCAGCTTGCCGCAAAATGTACTGACTGCCTTGCAGACTTTCTACAGCATGCACGAAGCCTGGATTACCCAACGGCTGGAACGCGCCGTCGCAGAAAAAGGCGTGAAGCTGCCGGCTACGCCGTCGATGTATGCCATGACCATTTTGGGCGCGTTGCAAAGCGGCCTGATTTCAGCGCGTTTGTTTGGCAAGCCTTGCCGGCTTGATGCTGCATCAGCCATGTTGCGTTCCGCGATTACGCCCGAAGGTGGCAAACAGCAAGTGGGTGAAGCTGCTGCCGTTCTGCCTTCCTGAGTCAATCACCGCGCAAACTTGCGGGTTTGCGCAGCGAGCCTGGCCCGATCTTTTGCCGTATTGCCTGACGTCGGGCTCTCGATTTTTCGCAGGCCTCCGCTTACCCCTCCCTGTCTTTTTCTGACAACAATACTCGCCCTCCTAGCAATACCAGACGCCTCACGCTTCTCCCATTTGCACAACAGATACACATAGAGCGTGTGCAGATTTTCAGCAATTTGGATTGACACGGGAAAATATCGCCCCTACCATTGTTTCATATATCAATACGTTGTTTTATTAGATGAAACAATAGAGTGGCCGGAACCAGTTATCGCCTGATGCGCATGTAGCGCATTGCGATAGCGGAGACCCGAAGCCGCCTTTGAATTTTTTTCAACCGGGAGGAGTGAGTCATGAAGAAGTCGTTAATTGTATTGTCGATGTTGGGTAGCTGCAGCTACGCCGCGCAAGCGCAAACCAATGTCACCGTGTATGGCCTGCTGGATTCGGGCGTGACCTATGTCAACAAGATCGCCGCGCCCACCGCTGCCAATGCGCGCGGTACCGGCAGCCGCTTCAGCGTTGATTCCGGCGATTTGCAGCAATCGCGTTTCGGCTTCAAGGGGACCGAGGACCTGGGCGGCGGCATGAAAGCCTTGTTTAATCTGGAGGGGGGCTTTGCGGTGGATACCGGCGCTTCCGGCCAGGGTGGCCTGACGTTCGGCCGCACCTCGATAGTAGGCTTGTCGGGTAACTTCGGTACGGTGCAATTGGGTCGCCGCAAGGACTTCATCGACGAAGTGGCTACTTACTATTCAAGCGTCTACGACTTTGGCGTATTCATCAATGGCGTCCACGACAACAACCTCGACCGCGTCGGCGGCAACCGCGCCAACAACCAGATTCGCTACGATACGCCTTTGATGAAGGGACTGGTACTGAATGCAACCTACGGTTTCGGCGAGACTGCCGGCTCGACTTCCACCGGCCAATCGATCGGACTGGGAGCGAACTATTCCAATGGCCCATTCGGCATCGGCATCGGTTACTGGCAATCCAAGCTCGGCACCATGACGGGCGGCGTGAATACCTCCAGTGATCAGGGTGCGACGCTTGGCGCCGGTTGCACGCCAAGCTATGGCCATCCCGGCGATACCTGTATCAAAACCTGGATGCTGGGCTCCAGCTACAAGACCGGGCCGTGGCGCTTCTTCGGCGCCTGGTCGAAAGTGCTGCAACCGCTGGCAACGTATGGGGGCAGCGATGCGCCGCTGGCAAGCAAGTTTGCGGGTGCGGCAGGTTTGGCGCCGTTCACGGCCGGCGGCTCCAACAACAACAGCACCAATGTCTTCGACCTCGGCGTGAACTATGCCGTATCAGACACCTTGCGCCTGGTCGCCAGCGTGCTGCAATCGCGCTACAGTTTTGTCGGCACAGGTACCAAAGGGCGTTTGAACCAGGTCAACCTGGGCATCGACTATGCATTCTCGAAACGCACGGATCTGTATAGCTACGTGGCGAATCTGCGTGCATCTGACATGTACAACCCGGGAATTACCGGCGGCGCGCCTGGTGCGGACAATGCGCAAACCGCATTTACCGTCGGCTTACGTCACAAGTTCTAAAGCGTTGTAACGTAAGGCGGGCCGGAAAGGCGCGGAGCTTTTCCGGCCCGCGTATCGAAAAGATACTATTCTGCAAGTCGGTAGACGGAGATCAGCATGAGTGCCAGCACGACGGACAGCGAAAAACCAGACGCGCACGGCAAAAGCCGCATGTTGCATCCGGTGGCGATGATGTTGCTGATCATGCTGGTGGCGATCGGCCTGACTTATGTGCTGGATTCCGGTGAGTTTCAGCGCCATGCCAAGCTGGTGGTGCCCGGTACTTACCAGCAGATCACCAAAGAGCGCGATCTCACATCGCTGCTCGCCGCCAGTCTGCCGGCCGGCAACGCCGAGCGCGCCTATCCCGCCAGCCTGTTTTCGGCGATGGCGGCAATTCCGGCCGGTCTGGCCAAAAGTGCGCCGTTGATATTCATGATCATGTTCATCGGCGGCATGTTCGGCGTACTGCGCAAGAGCGGCGCGCTGGATGCCGGCATCGACCGCTTGCTGGCGCGTACCGGCGGCAACGTCTACGTGCTGACGCCGGTGCTGATGCTGGCGATCGCCGCCGGCAGCACCTTTCTCGGCCTGATCTCGGAATACCTGGTGATCATTCCCATGATGCTGATTCTGGCTGAACGCCTGAGCCTTGGCCCGTTGTACGCTACGGCGCTAGTAGCGATCGCGGCAAAAGTCGGTTATCTGGCGTCGGTCACCAATCCGCTGGCGCTGGTGATCGCGCAGCCGATCGTGCAAGTGCCTCTGCTGAGCGGCGCGGGTTTGCGGCTGGCGGTATTCGTGGTGTTCCTGGCAATCGGCATCGCCTATCTGCTGTACTACGTGAAGCGCCAGGGCTACACGGTACCGACCGGACTGGATAACCATGGCCGTCTTTCGTTGTCGCACCGCTTCGTGCTGCTGGTGGTCGGCGCCAGCGTGGTCGCGCTGGTGATCGGCACCAGCGTCTGGAAATGGGGCGATATCCAGCTCGGCGCGTTCTATATTTTCGAAGGCATCATCATCGCCATCGCCGCCGGCATGTCGGTGCGGGCTGCCTGCGACGCTTTCGTCGAAGGCATGAAAGGCATGATGCTGGCTGGCTTGCTGATCGGCCTCGCCAAAGCCATTGAAATCGTCCTGCACGACAGCCTGGTGCTGGATACCGTGATTTATCACCTGGCGTCCATCGTCGAAGGGCGCAGCAAGATCTTTGCCGCCGAGGGCATGATCCTGGTGCAGATGCTGCTTGACGTGCTGATTCCATCAACCTCCGGCAAAGCGGCCATCAGCATGCCCATCCTTGGCCCGATCGGCCACCTGTCCGGCGTCAGCGGCCAGAGCGTGGTGCTGGCGTTTTTATTCGGCAACGGCCTGACCAATATGGTGACGCCTACTTCCGGCATGTTGCTGGCTTATCTGGCAACCGGCAAGGTTGGTTATGGCACGTGGATGCGTTTCATTTTGCCGCTGTTCGCTGTCTTCACATTACTGGCGATGATTTTCATGGCGTTTGCGGTGTATAGCGGCTATTGAGCCACGGTTTACAGAGTTACCAAGTACGAAGGACACGATGATGCAAGACGCGTATATTCTCACCCGGCCGGATGCCGCCGGCCAGATTCCACTGATATTTGATTCGCCTCACAGCAGCCGCTTTTGCCCGCCGGACATGCAGGCGGTAGCGCCGGAAGCCGCGCTGATGTCGGGCTGGGACGCGTATGTCGATGAACTATGGAGCGGTGCGCGGCAATCTGGCGCAACCTTGCTGGCGGCGCGCGTACACCGCAGCTACATCGATCTAAACCGCAGCCGTAGCGACATCGATCCGGCGCTGATGGCCGAGCCATGGCCCGAACCGATCCAGGTGTCGGAAAAGAGCAAGGCCGGCATGGGGCTGATCCGCCGCTATGCCTTGCCCGGTGTGCCGATGTACGAGCGCAAACTGAGCGTGGCGGAAGTGCAGCAGCGCATAAGCCGTTATTACGATCCCTACCACGCCGAACTACAACAGTGGATCAACAACGCCCACGCGCGTTTCGGCCAGGTTTGGCATATCGATTGCCATTCGATGAAATCGGTCGGCAATGCGATGAATATCGATAACGGCGCGCGGCGTCCGGATTTTGTGCTGGGCGACCGTGATGGCAGCGCCGCCGATCCGGCCTTCACGCAATGGGTTGCGCAACAGCTGCAAGCGCAAGGTTATACGGTCAAGATTAACGATCCTTATCGCGGCGCCGAGCTGGTGCGCGCCTATAGCGATCCGCAACATGGCCGCAACAGCATGCAGATAGAAATCAACCGTGCCCTGTACATGGATGAACAGAGCCTGCAGCGCAGCGCTGGCTTCGCCACACTGCAGAACAATCTGACGCAACTGGCAGAGGGGATGTCGAGGTATATTAGCGACAAATTAACCCGAAATTAACTTGATTAGAATTTGGACAGCATGGCCGATTACACCGTTGCCGCAGTAGATGAAGCATTGGCGCTGCTTTTGCTGGTAGCGCAAAGCCCGGGACTGGGCGTGACCGAATTGTCAATTCGCTCCGGCAATACCAAGGCTCGCACCTTCCGTCTGCTTTACACGCTTGAACAGCGCGGCCTGCTGCATCGCGAGGGCGATACGCCGACCTATCACCTCGGCTACAAGGCGCTCTACCTTGGCGTTGCCGCGCAAGAGCAGGTCAGCCTGGTGCGGGTGGCGCGCAGCCATCTGCGCGACATCGGCGGCATTTGCAATGAAAACGTCCAGGTGCGGGTGCGCGATGGGCTGGAGATGGTGTGCGTGGCGCGCTGGGAATCGACCCAGGCAATCCGCGTGCATACCGATGTCGGCAACCGGCGGCCGCTGTATGCGGGGGCGTCCGGCAAGGTGCTGCTGGCGCATGCGCCGCAGCAGGTGCAACAGGCGGTGCTGGAAAGTACGCTGACGCGCTTCACCGACAATACGATCATCGATCGCACCGCCCTGGAGAAAGAATTGCAGCAAGTGCTGGCGCAGGGCTATAGCGTCTCGTTTGCCGAAAGATCCAGCGGTGCAGTGGCGATTGCCGCGCCGATCATGGACGCCGATGGCGAAGTAATCGCTTCGCTTAGCATCGCTGGCCCAGCCAGCCGCATCACCAGCGACAACCTGCAGGGTTTCATTGATCTGGTGGTACAGCGCGCGCGCGACCTGTCGCTCGGGCTGGGATATGCGTACCGGTAAAAGGCTATCCCTGGCGTCAATTCTTACAGGTGCAGTTCATACACGGTCCAGCGTGGGGCATATTCGGTGAATCCGAGTTTTTGATGCAAGCGCATGGACGCTGCATTGCTGCTTGCTACCAAGGCCCGCATTTCCGGTTGCTCTTTTGCCGCCAGCTCCATGGCCGCCAGATGATAAAGTTTTTCAGCCAGCCCTCTGCCTCGCCATTGGCCAAGCACGCCGACGGCCTCGACGGTGCAGCCGTCAACCAGGATGAACGCCTGGTATTTACCGTGTGCGTCCATCAATATCAGGCTGGCATCCTGATTGGCTGCAGCCCATTCTTCGCGCATGGTTTCCAGATCGGGAATCGGTGAATTCGGCACGCCCGAGAATGATTCTGCATAGCATCGATGCAGTTCGCCCCAGTCTGGGTTGCCGATGCGGACGATCTGCAGGCCATCCGGCAACCCGACCGGCTCGGCGAATGGCAAGGCCCGTGAAAAATTGACAAATTCAAACAAGGGCTTGAATCCAGCCTGTTGCAAGCCGTCGCGCTTTGCCATTTCACCCGCCCGCACGCTGCCCCGGAGCCGTTGCGCGCCGGCTGCGCGAACCTTCTCGCTGACAAACGCAATCAAGGCAGACGCTGCTTCCATATCGGCGGCGACCAAGGGCGACGCATAGGCGCAGCCGTATTCGGCAATGCCCAGGGTAACCCAGCCTACGCATCCCACAACTTGTTGACCGCGCCAGATCATGGCGACCTGTTCTCCATGTGCGCGTGCCGGCCCCAGCAAATCATGCGCCAGCGGATTTCCGGTACAGGGCGTCAGTTGCGCGTCCCATAGCTGTTGCAGAGCAGGCAATGCGGGGTGACTCAGCGTGCTGATCCTCAGTGTCGGACTGTTCATGCTGTTTGTCCAATATAGCCGGATAGCCCTGTCACCAGCGCATCGAAGGCAATTCGGCAGCGTTCGCTGGAGCGCAAGTCCTCATGCATCACTATCCAGGTTTCCAGTTCGCTGCTGACGGCGCTTGCCAGTACCGGCTGCAAATCGGGATTGTGCATGGCCAGCGGCGTCTGGCACATGCCGATGCCATAGCCGGCGCGGATCGCGGCCAGCTGCGCCAGTTGGTTGTCGGTGCACAGGGAAAACATGTCGCGCGACAGCGCCAGGCCGCGCTGTTGCATGGCGCGGATGTAGCCGGTTTCCTGGTCGAAACCGATCAGCGCGTGCTGCCTGAGATCGGCCACGCTGGCCGGCATTCCAGCTCGCTCCAGATAGCGGCGATGCGCAAACAGCGCGAGCGGAATGGCACCGATCCGGCGCGCAATCAGCGCACCCTGGCTAGGTTGCACCATGCGTACGGCAATGTCGGCGTCGCGCTGTAACAGGTCCTGGGTGCGGTTCGACAGCACCAGTTCGATAACGATATCCGGATGGGCTTCGCGCAAGGCAGTCAGGATTGGCGGCAATATTTCAGCACCGACCACGTCGGATGCGGTGATGCGCACCGTGCCGCGATGGCTGGCCGCAGTCGATGCGCGTCGCAGCGCATTGGCGGTGACGCGCAGGTTGTCGGCGAAAGGACGCAAGGTCAGCGCGGTGTCGGTTGGCGAGAGCCCGGTTTGCGAGCGCGTAAACAATTTTACGCCCAGCGCCTGCTCCAGCGCTTCTATCTGGCGCCCGATCGTTGGCTGGGTCAGGCCCAGGCTACGGGCGCCGCCGGACAACGAGCCTTCTTCCAGCACGGCCAGGAAAGCACGGTATAGATCCCAGTCGGGTTCTTGGGTAGTCATACAAATATGTATAGCAGCTATGTTGAGATAGCCAATTTTAAACTAATGATGGCACTGTTACGCTGGACTCCTACATTCTTTTCAAGGAGATTCATCATGGAACAGCAAACCCTGAAAACGCAGCAGCAACCAAAGATAGCCCTGGTTCTCGGCGTCACTGGCGGTATTGGCAATGCCGTGGCGCAAAAACTGTTGCAGCGTGGCTGGCAAGTACGCGCCTTGCACCGGCGCGCCGACCAGATGCTCGCAGCCGAGCGCGCCAATGGAAGTAATAGCGGCATCGTCTGGCGTCAGGGCGACGCCATGCAAGAGGCGGACGTAATCGCTGCCGCCGAGGGCGCCGCGATCATCGTTCATGCAGTCAACCCGCCGGGCTACCGCAACTGGGCCACACTGGTCGTGCCGATGATAGAGAACAGCATTGCGGCAGCGCGGGCTTGTGGCGCCCGCATCGTGCTGCCCGGCACCGTGTATAACTATGGCGCTGACGCCTTTCCGGATCTGAAAGAGACTTCACCGCAGAATCCGAGCACGCGCAAGGGTGCAATCCGGGTCCAGCTCGAAAACCGGCTGCGCACTGCGGCGCAGAGCGGCGTGCGGTCGCTGGTGGTGCGGGCCGGCGATTTTTTCGGGCCGCATATGGCTAATGCCTGGTTCTCGCAAGGCATGCTGAAGCCGGGCCAGCCGGTGACTGCGGTCACCTATCCCGGCAAGCGTGGCATCGGCCATCAATGGGCTTATCTGCCGGACGTGGCCGAGACCATGATGCAACTGATTGAGCGCGAAGAGGCCCTCGCCGCGTTCGACACCTTTCACATGAACGGCCACTGGGATGCCGACGGCACGCAAATGGTAGCCGCCATCGGCCGCGTTACCGGACAGGCGGATCTGAAAGTGAAAGGTTTCCCTTGGTGGCTGCTGCCGCTGGCTGCGCCCTTTTTGCCTTTGATGCGCGAGTTGCGCGAGGTCGGCTATCTGTGGCGCCAACCGTTGCGGCTGGACAACCGGCGCTTGCTCAAACTGCTGGGCAACGAGCCTCATACCGGCTGGGACCAGGCAGTGCACAGCACGCTGGCGGGCATGGCCTGCATCAAAGAATGATTGGCAGGCAACAATATATTTTGCTGCAACTGGTGCCCTGGAATTCATGTCGGGGGATAATGCGTCTTGAACCTGATTCACAATCGGCTGCAACCGCATGCATCTCCCCGGAGGCGACAGGCGGATGCGGCCATCAATATTGGAAGTAACGCATTTTGAACACGACAAGAACCAAGCGCTGGACCGGCAAGATGGATTCCCTGACAACAGATTATCTGAAAGATGTCATGGGCAAGATGGAAGTGTACGGCGACCGCGTACAGTTCGGACTGACCAGCCCGGGCCCGCGTCCGTATTATCAGCTCACCAATAGTTCCGAAAAGAAAATGGCCTTTGACGGCAACAATCATTTGTTGCACCCGAAAGAAGATGAGTTTGTCGGCGTCAACAGCACCCCGATATTTTCTTTGGAGCAGATCAAGGCAGCTATCGCCGCCGGCGGTTTCCGTTCCACCAGCGGCACTCGCAGTTCAAGCGGCACGCGTAGCGCCAGCAGTGGCGGCAGCCCGCGCGGCGGTTCGGTGGCGATGAAAGCCAAGGACCTGATCGACGCAGCAAGATATGAGTATTTCAGAAGCAACCGTCAAATCATGCCGGACGGCATCGGCGAACACTCCGCTGAAATCACCGAACTGATGCTCAAGGGCAGCTCGGCAGCGGATGCGTTCGGCGAAGTGATCAAACGGCATTTCTGATTGCGTTGCCGTTGCTGCGGCCCAGGATTAATCTTGGGCAGCAGTATTTATCAAATCGCAGTTTCTAAAAAGATGGCAAGCATGAAGATGGCAAGTATGGTTCGAGCACTTCTTTTGATTGTTGCCGCCACGGCTACTTTTCCCGCCTGGGCCGGCTGCGCGGTCGCCGACGCATTGATCGGCCAGTACGGCATTTCTTTTTCCGGCTTTACCCATGCACTGCCACGCGTAGCCCTGCCTGCCGAACAGCAAAGCGGGCCGGACGCCTTGGTTACGCTGGCGCTGCCCAACCAGAACGGCCAGGTAAGCGACGGTTTTTCTCATAGCGCCTTGATTAACAAGGACAAGAAGCGGGTCTGGATTTTGCGCACGGGCGGCTTCGCCGGCGTCTATGAATGGTATGGTCCGGTAGCCTTGCCGACCGCCAGTTTTGCCGCTTGCGCCACTGAACCCGGGCATCAGCCGCAACCCCGGCGCCAGCCGGCGGGCGCTGCCAGCTAAGACGGCGCTTTGCTGCCGTCAGCGTTTTGCTGCAACCTGGTAATACCCCAGGAACATATCTACCGCCGAATCCAGCACCTGCTGCTGCATCGCCTCCGACAGCGGCGGCTGGTCCATCGTGACCTGCGGCCAGAATGCGAAGGTTTTCAACAAGCTTTGCAACTGATGCGCCGCGAAAGCCGGATCGACCGGCTTCAGCTTGCCATCGGCTTGCGCCGCGCTGATCCAGACGTTAACCCCTTCTTCCCGCTGGTTCATCCTGGCGACCATATCTTGCGTTCGTTCTGGCGAGTGAATGGTGGCGGCAATCGCCACGCGCGCCAGGTCGAGGAAATTGTTGTCGCTGAGCATGCGCATCTTGGATTGCATCAGCTCGTAGAGCTGCTCGCGCAGTGGCCGGTCGGCACGATAGCTGAGCGCCATCTGGTCAGCGCTGGTCTGCCATAACTGCGTCAGGATTTCAGCGAACAATTCTTCCTTGCCCGGAAAATGGTTGTAGACCGTGCGTTTGGATACTTCGGCCCGGGCGGCGATCTTGTCCATGCTGGTGGTTTCGAAGCCGTTGCTGCGGAATTCGGCGATTGCTGCCCGGATGATGGCCTCCCGTTTACGGTCGGTGAGGCGTTGCGTCGTGGCCATGGTGTTGTTTCTGAATGTCGGATCGTTTAATTTTACACCAGACAGTATACTTTCTGAAAAATAGAAACTACACTGTGCAGTGTAATAATTTGCCGGACAACCGGCTAACTACATCGGAATGCGCAATGAAAGTAATACTGTTTGGGGCCAGCGGCATGGTTGGACAAGGCGTGCTGCGCGAGTGCCTGCTTGACGGCGACGTTGAAAAAATACTGGTGATCGGACGCGCGCCGATTGCCATCGCGCATGACAAGCTGAGTGAAATCATCTTGCCGGATTTGAGTTCGTTGGCTAGTCACACCGACGCCTTGCAAGGATATGACGCCTGCTTTTTCTGTCTCGGCGTATCTTCGGCCGGCATGTCGGAAGCATGCTATAGCGCGCTGACTTACGACCTCACGCTGACGATCGCGAAGACGCTGGCGGCGTGCAATTCGGGCATGACCCTGACTTACGTGTCGGGCGCGGGCACCGATTCCAGCGAACATGGCGGCAGCATGTGGGCCAGGGTGAAGGGACGTACCGAGAATGCCCTGCTGCGGCTACCGGTCAAAGCGGCTTTCATGTTCCGTCCGGGGATCATCCAGCCGATGCATGGCGTGGTGTCCAAGACCCGCTCCTATCGCGTGTTCTATATGTTCGCGTGGCCACTGTTGCCGTTGCTGAAGCGCATCTTCCCCAAATACATCACCAGCACCGAGCAAATCGGCCGGGCGATGATCAAGCTGGCGCGCTACGGCGGCCCCAGGCAGGTGCTTGAGACCGCCGACATCAATGCCGTTTAAGCGGCAATATCGGCGGAGATGCCAGCTTCAGGGCAAACCGTTGCGGCCATGCCGCAGAAATCCCGGACGCTGGCTAAGTCTGTCGAAATAGGCGGCGACGGCGGGATAGTGCGCATGCTGTAGCGGCGTCATCAGCCAGCGGTTGACCGACAAGCCGAGCGGGATGTCAGCCAGCGAAAACGAATTGCCTGTTACATATGCGCCGGTAGTCGCCAGTTGCTGTTCAAGAATGCCGATGTGTCTGGTCCAGCTGGCCACCGATGCCGCCAGCGCAGCGGCGTCGCTATAGTCGGGATTTTTCCGGACCAGCGCCACGAAGGCGTAGCGCCAGGAGTTGTTCAGTTCGGTTGCCTGCCAGTCCATCCATTGCTCGATTCTGGCCCGCTCGCGCGGCGCGACGGGCAACAGTCGGCCGTCGCCGTAGGCCGCCGCCAGGTAGCGGATGATGGCGTTGGATTCCCATAAAACGAAATCGCCATCGCAGAGAACCGGCACCATCGCGTTCGGATTCAAGGCCAGGTAATCTGCCGTATCGGTAGCGCGAAAGCCGCTGCCCCAGTCTTCCCGTTCGAACGGCAAACCCAGCTCATCACAGGCCCACAGCACTTTGCGGACATTGATGGACGAGGCTTTTCCCAAAATTTTCAGCATGAGGACTCTCTTTTTTTGTCGCACAACCGGTTTTTATGCTAAAGATACACACCGCTGCAAGCGGAATTTTAAAAGCAATTTGTCTGAAACCCGCGATTGCGGTAGTCTACATCGCCGATTCCAAGCAAATACGGTGCTAGAATTTGCAACTCACCACTTTTTTTGAGGATTTAACGAAATGAACAAAACCGAATTGATCGACGCCATTGCTACCGACTGCGAAATCTCGAAGGCCGCTGCACAGCGCGCGTTGGAGTCCGTCGTCGACAACGTGATCAAGGCTGTTACTAAGGGCAGTACTGTTCAATTGATTGGCTTTGGTTCGTTCTCTTCCGGCAAGCGTGCTGCTCGCACCGGCCGCAATCCACGTACCGGCGAAGCAATCAAGATCGCTGCAGCCAAGACCGTGAAATTCACGGCTGGTAAAGCATTCAAAGATGCAGTGAACAAGAAGAAGAAATAAGGTAACAATCGTCATTCAGTCAGACTGAGTGCCAGCCCCTTGAAGCAATTCAAGGGGCTTTTCTTTTAGGGCTTACGCAAAACTGCCCTGAGCGCGTTGCATCTCCTCGCTGGCCGTTCGTACTGTCTTCGTCGATATAGCTTGCCAGGACGATTTTGCATAAGTCCCGATGTTCTGTGGAATCGATTAACCGCCAGCTGCTTTATGCCGCAGTTCCGCCATCACCTGCGCTGCGCTGACGCTGCGTGCGCCGTTTGCCGTCATGGCGGCGATGAAGTCCCTGGCCTGTCGTTCAAAGCCGTTCACCGGGCTCATGCAATCCGTAATCAACACCAGCTTTGCCATATTGGCCGCGCCGAAATCGGCGACGATATGTTCCACGGTGGCCCTGACGCAATGGCTGGATGCTTCGCCAGCGATGTAGATGCAATCCGCTTGCGCCAGGTTGTCGAGAAAATCGCGGTTCGGCATGGTGGCGGCATCGTCCGGATCCGGCACCTCCGCCTGCACTGCTGAATAGTGTTCGGTCCAGGGATTGGCTCCCTTGCAGATCATGTTCACGCTGCGCAGCGTGCTTTCTTCCCAGCGGTTATAGGCATGCCTGACTGCGGCATGCACGTTCTGGCCCCAGGAGCCGATCTCGCAATGCACCGGCCACACCATCAGCTGGTAGCGCCCCGCTGCTTCAAGCTGGTCGAGATAGTTCAGCACTCTTGACAGCGCTTGCGGGTTCTGCGGGAGATATTTTCCGGCGCGCACATCGGCTGCCGAGATCTGGGTAAAGGGTGCGACTGCGGCGTTCGCCGCGCTGCTCCAGAAGCCTGGATGCGCAATATCGAGTCGATGATGGGAGTCGAGCGTGACGCTGATATTGTTGATGGCGTCGCCGCCGGCCCCGATGATTTCCGCCACGCGCAGCATGTCCGCATGCGCCCCGGATACCGCCAGCGATGGCCTTGCCGCATCGACGCCGCCGGGCAGATAAGCGTCTGGCAAATCGCAAAAATCATTTTGCGGATCGATGATCAACAAGTGCACATTGGGCGGCATCGGCATTTCCTTTGCAGTCGGTGAGGTGGCGACTATCAGCCACCGCCGGAATTATGTCCTGGTCACAGCGCGGCCAGCATCTTGCGCATGGCATCCTGCACGGCCGGTTCGGTCAATCCCAGATGTCCCTTGGTCTCGATCAGATGGTCGCGGCAGGCGGCGGGCCAGCCGAACGCATCGTCGTCCAGCGCCAGCCAGCTGGTCGGCTTGCGTCGTTCGACATCGCGCAAGACTTGCATGCCGCGCGGCATGGTGTCGAATTCCGCCGGCGTCAGTTTTGGATGGTGGAAGGTCGAGCCGATCACGCGCTCGCGCAAGGTTTCGCTGAGTTCTTGCCTAGTATCGTCGAAGCCGAGTGCACGTACCCAGCTGGTGGACAAGACGATCTTGACGTCGGGGTGCGGCGCCAGCAATTCTTCCAGGATCGGCATCCATTCAAAGAAGTCGCGGTCCGGCGTGGCGATGTACAAGCCACGCTTGCGATTACGGATGACCTTGGAGTCGTGCAAAACGCCGTTGTAGTCGAGATATAGGATTTTCATGGCGGTTTTTTGTTGGTTGGTTGGCCCGTTGGGCGTGCTGCGCAAAGAGATCGCATCTGCAGGAATGCTGCTAATGGCGCTATTAGACCATCAAGTTTACTCCAAGGGAATGCGATCCCGCCAAAACGGCGCCGCGCCAGCAGGCTTGAAGCGCTGCGGCTATACTCGAAAGCCGCACAAACAGTCGAACAAGGAAGTACCCGTGATCCCAATTTCTATTCTGGACCTGGTCCGCATCCGGGAAGGCAGTGATGCCCGCGTCGCGCTCGATCATGCACGCGATCTGGCGCTGCATGCCGAAGGCTGGAACTATCGCCGTTTCTGGATGGCCGAGCACCACAATATGCGCGGCATCGCCAGCGCCGCCACCGCCGTGGCGATCTGCCACGTGGCTGCCGGCACCAGCAGCATCCGCGTCGGCGCCGGCGGCGTCATGTTGCCTAATCATTCGCCGTTGGTAATCGCCGAACAGTTCGGCACGCTGGCCTCGCTGTTCCCGGGACGTATCGATCTCGGCCTGGGACGCGCACCTGGTACCGATCAGGTCACCACCCGTGCGTTGCGGCGTGATCCGGCCAGCGCCGAATCGTTTCCGCAAGACGTGCTGGAACTGCAGGCTTTCCTGGCGCCGGCCGAGACCGGCCAGCGCATCGTCGCCGTACCGGGCCACGGCACCAACGTGCCGCTGTGGATACTGGGATCGAGCACTTTTGGCGCGCAATTGGCGGCCGAGCTTGGCTTACCCTACGCCTTTGCCTCGCACTTCGCGCCGGATTCGCTGGAAATGGCGTTGCAGATGTATCGCGCGCGCTTCAAGCCTTCCAGGCAGGAATCCAAGCCGCATGCCATGGTCGGCGTCAACATCATCGCCGCCGATACCGATGCCGAAGCGCGTCGCCTGGCTACTACCCAGCAAATGTCGTTCACCGACATGCACCGCGGCGTGCGCGGCCTCAGCAAGCCGCCGATCGACGATATCGAAACCTATTGGACGCCGCTGGAAAAAGCCCAGGCTTCACACATGCTGGCGCATTCGATCATCGGTTCGCCCGAGACCGTGCGTGAGGGAATCGAACGATTCCTGCTGCTGACCGGCGCCGACGAACTGATGATTGTTTCGGATGTATTTGAGCACAAGGCCCGCCTGCATTCGTATGAAATCATCGCCGATGTGGCCCGCAGCGTCGAACGTATCTGATCGATCTGCCTCGCCGGATGCGCTTTCCTCGCCTGCCCTCGCCCTGCCAGCTCATCGAAAGCGAGGCTTTCCTTGGACGCAGGGTGTGGCTGAAGCGCGACGATCTGCTGCATCCCGAAGTATCCGGGAATAAATTCCGCAAGCTCAAATATCCCTTGTTAGCGTTGCAGGGACAACATCCGGTCCTGGTGACCATGGGCGGCCCATGGTCGAACCATTTGCATGCGCTGGCCCATGCCGCTGCACTGAGCGGCTGGCAGAGCACGGGACTGGTGCGCGGCGCGCCGGGAATGACAACCGCTACGCTTGACGACTGTAGCCGTCTTGGCATGCAGATCCGGTTCGTGTCGCGGGAAGACTATCGGCAACTGCGGGAGGACGCGCAAGCCTGGCGGCGGCATATCGACAATGTCGACGACAGCCATGTCTGGCTGCCGGAAGGCGGCAGTTCACCGGTAGCGTTGCGCGGCGTGGCCGAGCTGGTCGACGAAATCGAAGATGCGCTGCAGTTCATTCCCGAAGTCATCATGGTTGCCTGCGGAACGGGGGCGACCCTTGCGGGAATATTGGCGGGTTTGCGCGGCCGCGGCCGGGTGGTCGGCGTCGCTGTGCTGAAGAACGCCGCCTACCTGCATCAGGAGATTGCGCGCTTGCTGCAACAAGCCGGTTATCCCGCCTACCAGAATTATCAGCTCCTGACAGACGCCCATCATGGCGGTTATGGCAAGGCGCCGTCTGAGCTGCTGCAGTTTTGCCGCGATTTTTCGCAGGCATTGAATGTGCCCATCGAACCGGTCTACACCGGCAAGCTATTCCACGCGCTAAGAAACCTGCAGCGGGCGCATGCGTTTGGCGAGACAGAACGCGTGCTTGCGGTGCATACCGGCGGCATGCAGGGAGCACGCGGTTTTGCCGCGCTCAATAGTCTTTAGTCCGATGGGTGTGTTTGCGTAGCGGCACTGAATCGAGATAGCCGATATCACGCAATACATGATCGCTCAGATCGTCCAGAGTGATCAGCGGCCTGGCCGGCTGCGTTTCCAGCCGTTGTGCCCACCAGCCGCCAATCAGCTTCAAAAACGACGGCAGGTTTTGCAATGGCGAGCCCGGCACACGAGGCAACGCGGCGAAGGATGAACCAGATAATGCTGTAGCAGTTTGGCAAGATGTCGATGCGCAGTTCATGGCGGCCTCACAGGTAAATTGAAGGGTTTTTCAAAAGCAACTTCAGTACTGGTAAGAATATCCAACCAACGACACTTAGGGAAACTACTTGTTCTAACCATCTTGGTCAGCTATGCTTACCAGTATGAGCCGACTCCCACTCCATACCCTCCCCGTCTTCCGCAGCGCCGCCCGGCTGCAGAATTTGCGCGCCACCGCCGTCGAAATGCACCTGACCCACAGCGCCGTCAGCCAGCAGATCGGCGTGCTGGAACAGCAGCTTGGTTTTGCGCTGTTCGAGCGGCGCGGTCGACGCATCGTCCTCAACGAAGCGGGTCATACCTTTCTCTGCAGCGTCGAATCGGCGCTGGCGCAGCTCGACGCGGGAGTGCAGGCCGCTGCCGCCACCGCGATCGGTACAGCGCAACGCCTGCGGCTGACAGTGATGCCGTCATTTCTGCAACGCTGGCTGCTGCCGCGCATGCAGCGTTGGCGTGAGCGTCATCCGGATATCGCGCTGGAACTACATTCGTCGCAGCAATTGATGGATTTGCAGCGCGACGGCTTTCATGCCGCCTTGCGCCAGGGGAAAGGCGGCTGGCCCGGTTTGAGCGACGAACGCCTGATCGATAGTCCGTTGGTGGTGGTGGCCTCACCCGGCACTGCGCGCCGCTTGCAAGGCGGCAGTCTCGCCACGCTAGCGGACGAACCGCTGCTCGGCGCTGCTGAATACTGGGACCGCTGGTTCAGCGAAGCAGGATTGAAGATACGCAGCAATCCTGTGGCCAATTTCAACGATGCCGGCTTGATGCTGCAAGCCGCGGAACAGGGTTTGGGGATCGCGCTGGGGCGTGAATTCATGGTGGCCGATGCTTTGCGCGACGGCTTGCTGGTGCAGCTTTCCGAACAGCGGCTGGCGCCGGAGGTCGATCATGCCTCTTACTTTCTGGTGTATCCGCCCGCGCTGAGTAACTGGGCGCCGCTGCAAGCCTTGCGCTGCTGGCTGCATGACGAAGTATGCGATTTACAGAAAAACATGACGCCGGCTGCGCCGGTCATCGCGCCGGTCGATGCTGCTCCGCCGAAAAAAGCGACGCGTGTTAAAGCTGCAAAGCCGAAACCATAGCGTCAGCGCTGGGAATGGTCGGCGCCTTCGGCTCGCTCGGTCAGTTTGCGATGCTGCCTTCCAATATGTCCTGCTGCCGGCGACACCGCTTGCCACCTATGTCTTTGCCACCGTCATGGGGCTGATATGGCTGGGCACCGTGCCGCTGTCGAATGGCGTGGTGGGGCAGATTTTCGGTTATCAATACATCTCCACGCTGTACGGCTTCGTGTTCCTGAGTCATCAGCTAGGCAGCTTTCTCGGCGTCTGGCTGGGTGGCGTGCTGTTCGACATGACCGGGAATTACCAGGCGGTCTGGGCGATCGCAATCGGCCTCAGCGCAGTGGCCGCGATCATCAGCCTGTCGATCGATGACCGGGCGGTGCAAGCCAGGCCGGCGCACGCTTGAATATGCCTGAACCATCATCCGCCCGCATTGTGAAATGGCTGGCTATCCTGCTTGGATGGCTGCTGTTGCTGGGACTACTGTCCCTTTGCCACCGGGATGAT
Organism: Collimonas arenae; assembly: GCF_000786695.1. NCBI lineage: Bacteria > Pseudomonadati > Pseudomonadota > Betaproteobacteria > Burkholderiales > Oxalobacteraceae > Collimonas > Collimonas arenae. Next base: position 106,161 of record NZ_CP009962.1, read on the forward strand.
TTGCGGCCGGATTTCTTGCTGGAGATGGTTTCAGGAAATCTCATGTGCTGAGCGAGTTGACGCGCTGGCGGCAAACGGTGGTTAGAATGGCGGCTGAAATAGTTTATTCATGCCATGACCGAGCACACCAAACGCCTCACCTGCGCCAGATGCCAGCGCCCGCAACGGACCTGCATCTGCGGTTTCATTACGCCCACGCCGCATGCAGTGGAAGTGCTGATCCTGCAGCACCCGCTGGAAGTACATAACGCAAAAGGCAGCGTACGCCTGCTCAACCTGAGTTTACCGCATAGCGAGGTATTGGTCGGCGAGACGTTTGCCGAACCGCTACTGAGGCTGCGGCTCGCGCAGGATGGAAAACAGTCGATCCTGCTGTATCCGGACAGCTCCGAAGATGAAGGTCTCAAGCTGCCGATCCCACCGGTTTTAGATGCGACGTTGCTGCAGGATCCGACAGGATTGCGCCTGGTTGTCCTGGATGGCACTTGGCGCAAAAGCCGCAAAATGCTGTATCTCAATCCTTTGCTACAGACGTTGCCGCGCCTGCCTTTGCGCAATCCGCCGCCATCCCTATATGCGATTCGCAAGGCGCAGGCTCCGGGGCAGCTGTCGACGCTCGAAGCAACTTGTTATGCCTTGACGCAATTGGAAAGAAGCGAGCAGAAATATCAGCCTTTGCTCAATGCGTTTACCGGCTTTGTTGCGCAGCAATCTGCTTATGCAGAAGCCTAGGCGGACAGTATTGTGTAAGTGGATTCATCCGTCGATTCGTAGCCGTATCATGGATGCGTACCGGATTTCTCATCCTTGTGATTCCGGGACAATAGGGCAATCACTTCCTCGTCTTCGACCTGCCGAAAATCCCGATAAAACTGCCCCACCGCGAAAAAGCCCGTCGGCGCGAGGAGGCAGAAAATCCTGTCGGCCAGCGGCCGGACTTGCTCCAGGCTCTCCGGCGCCGCGACAGGCACCGCACATATCAATTCAGCCGGCTGTCTGGCGCGGACCGTATGCAAGGCGGCGATCATCGTCGCGCCGCTTGCCATGCCGTCATCTATTACTATCGCGATACGGCCGCGAGGATCGATGGCTTGCTGGTGCGGTGTAAAGCGAAGCCGGCGCTCTCTGAGCAGCAGAAGTTGCCGGTGCTTTTCTTCTTCGAGAAAAGCGCCGGTTCCACCTGCCTCGTCGGCAAAGGAGTTGATATAGACCCAACCGGTCTCGTCGATCGCACCGATCGCACATTCTTGATGAAAGGGTGCGCCGAGCTTATGCACCAAGACAATATCCAGCTCGCCATCCAGCCGCTGCGCCAGCACCTTCCCCATGGGGACTGCGCCACGGGGAATCGCCAGGATCAACGGGTTTCGCCCTTTATATTCGTGCAAATCATGCGCCAGCATTTGCGCTGCTTCCGTCCGATTTGCAAAAATCTTCAGCATATTCATCAGATGTTGATTTGATCGCGGTGCAGCGCCATTTTGTACGTTGAAGAAGGCGCAAGATTCAAACCTACATGTTGTCTAATGGAATACCAGCACCGGATTTTTGCTGTGCGTGAGTACTTTTTCCGTTTCACCGCCGCCAAAAAGTCCTTTCACGCCTCTCCTGCCATGCGAGGCCATGGCGATCAGGTCGCAATGCTTGTCTTCCGCCACCTTGATGATTGCCTCATAAGGATGATCGTTGATGACATATTCCGTTTCGCACTCCACGCCGGCTTCTTTTGCAGCCTGTTCTATCGCCTGCAGGAACCTGCCGGCCTGAGCGATGCCGACGCTGTCGAATTGCTCCTTGGTATCGACCAGCGTATGCAAATGGCGGCTAAATACGTGATATTCGGGGATGACATGCATGCCGGTTACCCGGGCATGGTTTTCCTTGGCAAATTGCATGCATTGCTTGATCGCTGCTTCGGATGCTACGGAACCATCGGTCGGTAATAGCAGATGCTTGAACATTTCCTTCTCCTTCAGTTCAATCCCTCGGTGTAGCGAGGTTGCCTGGAAAGCCTTGTTTCATCGCGATGTTCCATGACGAAACTGGCTGGTTCCACATTAAAGAATATGAAAAATATAGAAGGAATTCCAGTGAAGTTTATCCCCCGCCGGGGCCGTCAATTCAGCCGTTGGCAGATGTAAAACATTATCCGGATGGCATGTCTTGCAAAGCTGGATAGCGCATGCTGTTTGAATTGGCGCCAGCGGTTGTTTCAATTGCGTTCGCCGCATGTGAAAGCATTGCGCAGTTGCCGTATGTCCAATAGAATCGTCGCTGGAACATGCCCGCCAAGGGTAACCAGGTTCCAACGTCGCTCGGACGGTTCCGGGCGCTAACGTGAAAGAAATCCATGTCTGAATCCCAAGCTCCGCGTAAATTTTCTCGCATCGAACGCCTCCCTCCCTACGTATTTAACATCACCGCCGAATTGAAGATGGCGGCACGCCGTCGTGGCGAAGATATCGTCGATATGTCGATGGGCAATCCGGACGGCGCCACGCCGCCGCACATTGTCGAGAAACTGATCGAGGTATCGCAACGTCCCGACACCCACGGTTATTCGGCATCCAAAGGGATTCCCAGGTTGCGGCGGGCGATCGCCCACTGGTATAAAAAACGCTACGACGTCGAGTTCAATCCGGACACCGAAGCGATCGTCACCATCGGCTCCAAGGAAGGGCTGGCGCATCTGATGCTGGCGACCCTGGACCGCGGCGATACGGTGCTGGTGCCAAATCCCAGCTACCCGATCCACATCTATGGCGCGGTGATCGCCGGCGCCGATATCCGTTCGGTGCGCATGAGTCCAGGCGTCGATTTTTTCGCCGAACTGGAGCGGGCGATACGGGAAAGCTATCCCAAACCGAAAATGATGGTGCTGGGTTTCCCCTCCAACCCCACCGCGCAATGCGTCGAGCTGGAGTTTTTCGAGCGTGTGGTCAAGCTGGCGAAGGAGCACAACATCCTGGTGGTGCATGACCTGGCGTACGCCGATATCGTTTTCGATGGCTGGAAGGCGCCGTCGATCATGCAGGTGCCGGGCGCACGCGATGTTGCGGTGGAGTTCTTTACGCTCTCCAAGAGCTACAACATGGCAGGCTGGCGCATCGGATTCATGGTCGGCAACAAGGAGTTGGTGGCGGCTTTGGCGCGCATCAAGAGCTATCACGACTACGGTAGTTTCACGCCGGTGCAGGTGGCTGCCATTGCCGCGCTGGAAGGCGACCAGCAATGCGTCGAGGATATTTGCGCCAAGTACCAGAGCCGGCGCGATGTCCTGGCCAAGGGCTTGCACGAAGCCGGCTGGATGGTCGATATTCCGAAGGCGTCGATGTACATCTGGGCCCGCATACCGGAGCAGTACCGGCATCTGGGATCGCTGGAATTTTCCAAGCAGTTGCTGGAAAAGGCCAAGGTCTGCGTCTCTCCCGGCATCGGCTTCGGCGAGTACGGTGACGAGTATGTGCGCTTTGCCTTGATTGAGAACGAAGCCCGGATCCGGCAGGCGATTCGTGGCATCAAGACAATGTTGCGAGAGCCTAAGGCCTGAGGAAACGGAAATCCACGTCCGTTACTTGGGTTATTTACTAGCGTCACTTCAGCCGGCAATGATGTCTAGCGCCGGCTTTCCTAAAAGCTAAGGTCTAAGGTCATTGGCCGCAGAGCGATCAGCAGATCGCTCTGCTCGCCATCCGTGAGAATGTTGTCAAGCATTTGACTCGCATGACGGGTATAGCTTCGCCAAGTGTCCTGTCTTTCATCGTTGCCTTTCCTCTTCCGCCTTGCCGGCACTTGGACAATGGCGCATTTCCCGCCCTGTATTTCCAACTAAATCCACCCATAGACAAATCGCAAGCAAATCCTTTGTTGTCTCTGGGATATGGCTTGTGTTTCAAGCTGACACAAAATGTCACCAAAGCTGACAAGAGAGGGCAGTTTTGCAGGTCGCGATCCCGCCAATTACCAGGTTTTTCGGGCTTCTCGCGCCGATTTCCGGCGGCATGACTTGGGCATGAAACTTGCAGTCAGGCAAACATGATAGACACACAAAATTTGCGCAAATTCTGTGTGTTTGCACTGTGTCTGAAAAAATTTGGCCTGGACCGTATCGATGATCAAAATTAGTGTTATTTCTTACAACAATACTGCGCCCGAACTGCCTATGTCGGCTGTGTTCGGCCGTGAGCCGAAAACCCTGGGCCGTAGTGAAGACAATTATTTCGTGCTGGCGGATCCGCGCAATCTTGTCTCGCGCACCCAGGCCGAAATCAAAAGCGATGGCATCCGCCAGACCATCACTAACCTTAGTCGTGCCAATCCGATATTGCTGAACGGTCGCGAGATCGACGCCGAATGTGAATACGATTTGCAGATCGGCGATGAACTGCAGATCGGACTGTATTTGCTGCGTGCCGAAGCGCAGCTCAATTTAATGAAAGATAGCTCAGACATGATCTCGACCAATCCGGCGCGCCGAGTCAATGCCAGCAAACCGCTGCTTAGCGTATCCGAGACGCGCCTGGCGGCCCTGGCGCAACTGAATCTGGAGTTGGCCGCCACCGCCAATGCGGCGTTGCCGACTTCTCCGGCTGCCGCAGCTGCGGTAGCGCGTTCTGCGAACCTGGCCAACCAGGCGCCGGCCGCCCATGCGCTCACAGCGCCAAGCCAAAGCGACGACAGCCAGCAGCAGGCCGAACCGGCCGCTTCCAGCGATGCACTGGTCCAGGCATTCATGAAAGGCGCAGGCCTGCCGCCTGACACGCTGCCGTCAAACCTGACGCCCGAGTTCATGGAAACCGTCGGCAAGTTGTTGGCGATTGCCGTGCAAGGCACGATTGATTTGAATGCCGCCCGTTCATTGGTAAAGCGCGAAGCGCACGCCGATGTCACCAAGGTGGTGGTGCGCAACAATAATCCGCTGAAATTTTTCCCGGACAGCCAAACCGTGCTGAGCCAGATGCTGCGCAAGAAAATGCCCGGTTTCATGACCGCCACCGAAGCCATGCAGGACGCTTACGAAGATCTGCATGTGCATCAGCTAGGCGTGGTGTCGGGCATGCGCGCCAGCATGAACGAGGTCTTGCAGCGCTTCAGTCCGGAAGTGATGGAGAAACGTTCGAAAAAAGGCGGCGTGCTGGATAAATTGCTGCCGGGTACGCGCAAAGCCAAGCTATGGGATGCCTATGTCGTGCGTTATCAACGCATCATTGCGGAATCGTCGCAGGACGATTTCCAGACCTTGTTCGGCAAAGCTTTTTTGCAAGCCTATGAACGAAAAATCGAAAAGATGAAGAAGGTCATTCAGAATGCATAGAACTCATTTCACCCATAGCCGTGAGTGCGAACGCGGCTATTTGGGAGGTAGTGCAAGGCGCGTCGCGCAGCCAAGGGTGGTTCTCTTGGCAAGCGACGGATGGCCGCCCCACGCAACGCAGCAATACGCCCAAATAGCCCGTTCCCTCCGGGTTGTTGCCAGAACCGGCGCTGGCCGCGTTGCACTCCTTGCCGGCGCCGTTTCTGGCAACAACGCATCTCACGGCTATGGGTGAAATGAGTTCTCGGCTGCTCAGCGACACTGCGGTACCGGTGGTGCTGAGCCTGGCGCAGCTGAGTCATGCGGGTGGGCGGCAAGTCAACCAGGATTCCTGGGGCAGCGCACAGCAGGACGACCTGACTTGCATCATTGTTTCCGACGGCGTCGGCGGTGAATACGGCGGTGAAATTGCATCGAATGTCGTGGTCCATTCGATCATGGAAGTATTTGTCGAAGAAGCATCCTTCGGACCGCGCGCGCTGCAATCCTATGTCGATCACGCCGTCGCGCAACTGTACCGGCGACAGGCGCAGATCCCGCGCCTCAAAGACATGAGTGCGACAGTGGCGACGTTGCTGATCGACCAAAAGAATCGCTGCGCGCTATGGGCGCATATGGGCGATACCAGGATCTACCAGTTTCGCCGCGGCCAATTGTTGAACTACACCAAGGATCACAGCCTGATCCAGCAATTCGTCGATGCCGGTCATTGTTCGCCGGACCAGTTGCGTCGCCATCCGCGCCGCAGCATCCTGTGCGCGGCTGCCGGCGTCGAGGGTAGTGGACCGGCGGAGGTCATGCAGAACGCGATCCAGATACAAGACGGCGATGCCTTCCTGATCTGTACCGACGGTTTCTGGGAGTGGATCAGCGAAGCGGAAATGGTGCGCGCAGCGACCCAGGCCGGCTCGGCCCAGGACTGGCTCACCATCATGCATACGGTGGTGGAGCAAAATGGCCGGGCTTCCAGCGTGCCGCTGGATAACTGTACGGCATTCACGATTTACGTCGGCAACCCATAACCGGTAACAAACAATCATTAGCTGGCCATGACAGACGGCTTGATCACACATTGAATAATATGACTAACGTCGAATCCAACTGAACATGCAAAACGCCCAATCGGTTGAACCGCAAGAATCATCGGCAACGGCTGTCGAGAACTGCCTGCCGAAAGGTACGCGCCTGGCCGATTTTGAAATCATCGGCGTGATCGGCGAAGGCGGTTTTGGCATCGTCTATTTTGCCTTCGACCGCTCGCTGCGGCGCATGGTCGCCATCAAGGAATATATGCCGGGCGCATTCGCCGGGCGCGGGCCGGACAAGAAAGTGGTGGTGCGCTCGCAGCGCCATCGCGAAACCTTTACCATCGGTCTCAAGAGTTTTATCAAGGAAGCCCGCCTGCTGGCGCAATTCGACCATCCGGCGCTGATCAAGGTATACCGCTTCTGGGAACAGAACAATACCGCCTACATGGCGATGCGTTATTACGAAGGCCGCACGCTCAAGAGCGTGGTGCAGAACACACCGGGCCAGGTGACCGAAGCATGGCTCAAAAGCATGCTCAAGCCGATGCTGGAAGCGCTGGCGGCCATGTACCGTGTGCAGATCTTGCATCGCGATATCTCACCCGACAACATCATGATCCAGAAAAGCGGCGAAGCGGTGCTGCTGGATTTCGGCGCGGCGCGCCAGATTATCGGCGACATGACGCATTCGCTAACAGTGATCCTGAAGCCGGGTTATGCACCGGTCGAGCAATACGCCGACGATGCAATGATGAAGCAAGGGCCGTGGACCGATATCTACTCCTTGTCGGCGGTGATTTACTTCGCCATCCTCAAGACGGCGCCGCCGACGTCCGTCGCACGCATGATCAAGGACCCGATCGAGCTGCTGCAAAACGGCCAGCACAGCGGTTTCAGCAAGGAATTCCTTGCTGCGATCGATAAGGGGCTGGCAGTCAAGCCGGACGACCGGCCGCAATCGATTGAAGAATTCCGCAAACTGCTCGACCTGGAACTGTCGGTGCCGATACCAATGCCTGATAGTGATGTCGTGCCGCTTGTCATCTCCAGCGCTGGCAAACGCAAATCGCGGTCTGGCGCGGGCGCTGCCGCTGCTGCCGGTAAGCACGGTGGAAATGGCCATGCGACGCCACCCGTCGTCAACGTGATGGAGCGGCCGTTGCATGCGCCGGCCTTATGGATTGCGGGAGCGGTTTGCGTGGTGCTCGCCAGCGCCTATTTTTGGCTCAGGCCGGCACAGCCGCAGATGCCTGAGGTATCGCTGGTTGCGTCTCATATGCCGGCGAGTCTGGCGCTACCCGCAACTGTCGCGCCGCAGCCGGCGCCAAACGCCGCAGTGGCCGGCGAGCAAATCCTGGATGAAGAAACCATCAGTTGGGAAACCCTGAAAGAGCTGAAAGGCGTCACCGCGCAGCAAATTACCGCTTTCCTGCAAAAATACCCTGGCAGCAAGCACGCTGAAGTTGCCCGCGCCCGACTGGCGGAGTTGCAAGGAAAGAGCGCTGCCGATACGTCAGCCAAGCTGGCCGAAGTGAAAGGTGCCGAAGTGAAAACGGCGGAAGCCAAATCAGCCGACGCCAAGGCGGTTGAGGTGAAACCCGTCGATGCTACCGGTGTGGTGACGCTGACGATCAAGCCCTGGGGTAACGTTGTGGTGGATGGCAATTTGAAAGGCGCCAGTCCGCCGTTGAAGAAGTTGGTCCTGCCGGAAGGAAAGCACCAGATCAAGGTGGTGAATCCGAGTTTTCCGGATCGTGTCTTTGAAATTGACGTCAACCAGAAAAAATCGCGTAGTATCGACTACGATTTTTCGTCCCGCTAATATTTTCGTCAAGAGCACTGAATGTCCACATCTTTGAATACACTTTTCTACCGCATCGGCAGCGCCGCCACAATGGCTGCATTGTTAGCGCTTGCCGGTTGCGACGGCATGGACCCGGCGCAAAAAACCGCAGCGCCGGCAGCGACGCCAAGCGCGGCAGCACCGGTCGCGGCCGTGATTGCGCCTGAACCGCCGGCACCGCCCACGGCCCTCAATGAAGGTATTGCCCTGTACAACAAAGGCAGCTACAGCGCTGCCGTCAAGCGTCTCGCCAATGCCCCGGAAATCTGGACGGCGGATATTGGTTTCCAGACCGAAGCCTTGAAATACATGGCGTTCAGCTATTGCGTCACTTCCCGGAAGAAGCTGTGCCGGCAGCAGTTTGAAAAGGCCTTGAGACTGGATCCGAATTTCGACCTGGCGCCGGGAGAAAAGGGTCATCCGCTATGGGGGCCTGCGTTCAACCAGGCCAAGCGGGCCGTGACAGCCAGCGCCAAGAAGTAAGAGGCTGTTGCAACACATCTGGCGTTGTTGCCCTTGCAGGGCGCCCGGGCTTACAAGCCCGGGTCGTTCCGCAGGCAGACGACAGTGTCGTCTGAAACCCCCTGCTACGCCCTCCTGGCCGTACTACTCGTACCGTCTTCCTCGGCCCATCTGGCCATCTGTGTTTGCAACAGCCTCTAAGAACCTATTCGAAATCTTACTGCGAGGCCGTCAACGGGGCGCATGCGCTGCTCAAAATGCTCACATACTCAAGTATGCTCCGCTTTTTGCGCTGCTCTTTACCCCGCTGACGACCAAGTCAGCGTAGCTGAGGCTACAGATTTCGAACAGGTTCTAAGTACCTGCGCGGCCGTCGTTCGGCGGCCGCATCGTCAGCGCCGAAACGACGGCGCTGAAAAGCCCGGCAGCAAGGGAATTCTTTCGGTCAGGAATTGCATGAACACCGTGGCGCGCAAGGATTGATAGCGGCGCGAGGGATATAGTAGAGAAGCTTCCTGTCCGGGTGTGCTCCAGGCCGGCAGAATCCGCTGCAGCTGGCCCGATTCGAGCAAATCATGCACCAGCCAGGACGGACAGATCCCGAGGCCGGCGCCCTTCAGGAAACTCTCGCGTATCGCCATTGAGCTGTTCACCTGGTAACGGCTGCGCGTGACAATTTCCAGCGTCCCTTCGGGACCGCTAAGCGTAGTCACTTCGCCGTTGGCAGGACGGGCAAAGCCAATGTAACGGTGCGCGGCGAGATCATCGGGCGTCAGGATCTCAGGGTGGCGTTGTAAATAGGCTGGCGCCGCCACCAGATAGCGTTCTGCGCTGGCGATCTTGCGGGCGATCATGTTCGGCGGCAGCGAGCCCGCGAGCCGTAGCGCAACATCGACGCCATCCTCCACCAGATCGACAAAACGGTCATTCAATATCAGTTCGACTTCGATCTCCGGATACAACGCCAGAAACTCCAGCACCAACGCATTCAATCGCAGCTGGCCCAAGCCCAGCGGAGCGTTGACGCGTAACAGGCCCGCCGGTCGTTCAGTCAGGCCGCGGGCGTCACTGACCGCTTCGCTGAATTCTTCCAGCACGCGTTTGGCGCGCGCATAGAAACGCCGCCCCTGCTCGGTCGGCGTCAGGCTGGTGGTGCTGCGCTCCAACAGCCGTACGCCGAGTTCTTTCTCCAGCGCGGCGATGATCTTGCTGACAGTCGGCTGGGTACTGCGCTGTTCGCGCGCCACTGCCGACAGGCTGCCGAGTTCCACCGCACGCACGAAGCTGCGGCAGGCTTTGATTTGATCCATGCCATTCCAATATGGAATAAGTGATATGAAATTATGATCCCTAGTACAGTTATTTGGAATGGCTTATCTTGATGCCTGACTTGATTCATATCGAACCCTCGATTTGTCCACTGGGAGCATCGCATGAACACTCGGAAAATTCTGGCAACCCTGGCCTGCCTGCCTTTATTCACTAGCGCCGCATTGGCAGCCGCACCTGTGGCGGAAGCGCCCCCGGCAGTAGAGCACTGGGTCTCCAGCTGGAGCGCCAATCCACAACCGATATGGGAGCCCGGCTTCGCTTTGCCGACCAATATTCCGGCGACCTTATCGAATCAGACCGTGCGCCAGGTCGCCCGGATCAGCGTTGGCGGCAAGCGCGTCCGGGTTACCTTGTCGAATGAATATGGAACCACGCCGCTGGTGATCGGCGCGGCGCATATCGTGCTCGCTGGAGACGGTTCGGCAATCGTTGGCGGCTCGGACCGGGTTCTTACTTTCGGCGGCCGTAGTTCAGTGACGATTGCACCGGGCGCGCCGGTGATCAGCGATCCGGTCGATCTGGCGCTTGCGCCGCTGGCTGAGGTAGCAATCAGTCTCTACCTGCCGCAAACCACCGCGCTTAGCACTTTTCACTGGGATGGCAAGCAGAGCGCTTATATTGCGCCGGGCAACCAGGTCGCCGCCGTTGCGATCAAGAGCGACTCCAATATTGAAGCGCGCTTGTTCTTAAGTACGATCCTGGTGGACGCGCCAGCCGCCACCAGGGTAGTGGCGACCTACGGCGATTCGATTACCGACGGCGCCGGTTCCACCTCCAATCGCAACCGGCGCTGGCCCGACTTGCTGGCGCAACGCCTGGCCGGACGGCAGATCGCAGTGTTGAACGCCGGGATCTCCGGCGCCAGGGTGTTGAGCGACAAGATGGGCGTCAATGCGCTGGCACGCTTTGACCGCGACGTGTTGAACCAGCCGAACCTCGACACGGTGATCCTGCTGATGGGCATCAACGATATCGGCTGGCCGGGCAGCAGCCTGGCGCCGGACGCGCCCACGATCCCGGTCGAGCAGCTGATCGCCGGCTACCGGCAATTGATTGCGCGTGCCCACATGCGGCATGTGCGGATAGTCGGCGCCACCCTGACGCCGTTCGAAGATGCCTTGCAGGGCTCGGATCTGCACAACTACTATTCGCAGGCCAAGGAGCAAAGCCGGCAAGCGGTCAACCAATGGATACGCAGCAGCGGCGAGTTTGATGCAGTGATCGATTTCGACGCCGTCACCAGGGATCCGCAACATCCGCAACGCTTTCTGTCTGCCTATGATTCTGGCGATCATTTGCATCCGGGTGATGCCGGCTACCAGGCTATGGCGGAGGCGATCGATTTGACGAGTCTTTTGCGGAATGATCAACGCTGAGCGAGTATTGCGATGGCCGTTTTAGAATAGGAGCGCGCCGGTTTGAAATAGGTTTTTGCCTCTAATCGGCGCCAAAACGGCGTCGTTTCAGCGATTTTCAGCGACTTTTCAGGTAGATTCCAGCCCAGTAGCCGGTAGAAGAAATTGCCGTGGCCTGTCAAAAAACCTATAAAAGACCTATGTCCCATCCTGTTTACCCCCACTTGCTCGCGCCACTCGATCTCGGATTCACCACGCTGAAAAACCGGGTGGTGATGGGTTCGATGCACACTGGAATGGAAGATCGCTTTTTTCATTATGGCAAGCTGGCCGAGTATTTCAGGGCGCGCGCCAAAGGTGGCGCAGGCCTGATCGTGACCGGCGGCCTCTCGCCCAACCGGCAAGGCTGGCTGCTGCCCTTCGGCGGCACCATGAACAGCTTTGGCGATGTCTATAATCACCGGCGACTGACCAGTGCAGTGCATGAAGAAGATGGCAAGATCGTGATGCAGATCTTGCATGCCGGCCGCTATGGTTATCAACCGTTGGTGGTGTCGGCTTCGGCCATCAAATCGCCGATTTCGATGTTCAAGCCGCGCGCGCTGAGCGAACGCGGAATCCAGTCCACCATCGATGCCTATGTGCGTAGCGCCAAGCTGGCGCAGCGCGCCAATTACGATGGCGTCGAGGTGATGGGTAGCGAAGGTTATCTGTTGAATCAGTTCTTGTCGCCGCGCACCAATCGCCGTACCGATCGCTGGGGCGGCAATATCGAAAACCGCATGCGGCTGGCGGTCGAGATTGTGCAGCGCATGCGTGAGGCGGTGGGGGAACGCTTCATCATCATGTATCGCTTGTCGCTGCTCGATCTGGTCGAGGGCGGCAATACCGGCGAAGAAGTGGTGGCGGTGGCGCAAGCCTTGGAAAAGGCCAGTGTGACGTTGATCAACACCGGTGTCGGCTGGCACGAAGCGCGGATTCCTACCATCGTCACTTCGGTGCCGCGCGGCGCTTTCCGCGAAGCGACTGCCCGTCTCAAGCGCAGCGTCGGGATCCCGGTGATTGCCTCGAATCGCATCAACACGCCGGAAGTGGCCGAACAGATCCTGGCCGAAGGCGACGCCGATATGGTGTCGATGGCGCGGCCGTTCCTGGCCGATCCGGAATTCGTGTTGAAGGCGCAGCAGAATCGCGCCGATGAAATCAATACCTGTATCGCCTGCAACCAGGCTTGCCTTGACCATACTTTCCAGAACAAGCGCGCCAGCTGCCTGGTCAATCCGCAGGCTTGCCATGAAACCGAGCTGGTTTACCGGCCGGTTGTGAAACAGCGGCGAGTAGCGGTGATCGGCGCCGGGCCGGCAGGTTTGTCGGCGGCCAGCGTGGCGGCTGAGCGGGGACATCGAGTGACCTTGTTCGAGGGCGCCGCGCAGATTGGCGGACAGTTCAATATCGCAATGCGGATTCCGGGCAAGGAAGAGTTCAGCGAGACGATTCGCTATTTCCAGCACCGCCTCAAGCGGACTGGCGTCGAGCTCAAGCTGAATCAACGGGTCAGTCGGCAGGATCTGGAGGCGCTTGGTTTTGACGACGTGATTGTGGCGACCGGCGTTACGCCGCGTAATTTGCGCATTCCGGGGATTGACCATCCTATGGTGTTGTCGTATCTGGATGTATTGCAGCGCAATGTTGCGGTTGGCAAGCGGGTTGCGGTGATCGGGGCGGGCGGGATCGGTTTCGATCTGTGCGAATTCTTGCTGCACGATGCGCATGTACCGCTACCGGTGCCGATTGCTGAATGGATGAATGAATGGGGCGTGGATCCATTGGCTGCCGAGTCGGGCGGATTGCGGCCGGCAGCGGTGGTCGTGCCGGTGCGGGAAATTCATTTGCTGCAGCGTAAGCAGAGCAAAGTCGGGGCTGGATTGGGTAAAACCTCGGGTTGGGTGCATCGCAGCGTGATGCAGCGGAATGGCGTGCAGATGCTGGCGGGGGTGGATTATCAGCGGGTTGACGATCAGGGGTTGCATATCACGGTGGGGGGCTTTAGCCGTGTGCTGGAGGTTGATAACGTCGTGATTTGTGCGGGGCAGGAGTCGTTGCGTGAGTTGATTCCGGCTGAGGCGATTTTGGCTGGGAAGCCTGGTGAGCCGGTTAAAACCAAGTCTCAGCAGACGGGCTTGCGGTATCACGTGATTGGTGGGGCGTCGTTTGCCAGTGAGCTGGATGCTAAGCGGGCGATACGCGAGGGTGCGGAACTTGCAGCAACGCTGTAGTTAAATGGGGTCGGAGTTTTTTTTCGCGGCTTTTGCGAAAATTACTCCGACCCCATTTAACGGGCTACGAAGTACATGCATTTGCATTCGAAACGGTGGTTACTCCGTGGATGCAAGCCGGGGGTAGCCCGGCAGCTAGTCACTTTTTCTTGCTTCGCCAAGAAAAAGTAACCAAAAAGAAGGCGACCGCAAAGCTCTTGCCTTCCCTTCGGTCAGGTCCCCAAAAGAGGCACGGGGCAGTCGGGTGAGGCACAAACTCGCTGCGCTCAGACATGTGCCTCACAATTCCCGACTGCCCCGTGCCTCTTTTGGCAAGTTCTCAATGCGGGGGCACTTCAAAAGCAACGGCAACGTCAAAAACGACAACAACTTCAAAAGCAAAAGCTACTGTCCTCGGTGCGATTTTCTTGTGTTGTCTTTTTTGTCTGCTGAACTGCATCGCCAGATTTGTTATGATCTTTGTTCTCCACTCCCACAAGGAAACCAATTCATGACTACCAGCCAACCCGCTGTGCAGCAAACTCCTTCTGTTCAATTACTGGGTCTTTATCCGCCGCTGGAACCGTTCAAGTCGGGCATGCTGGATGTGGGCGACGGTCATCAGGTTTATTGGGAATTGTGCGGTAATCCTGAGGGCAAGCCGGCGGTGTTCTTGCACGGTGGACCGGGCGGGGGTTGCAATGCTGATCATCGTCGCTTGTTCAATCCGGAAAAATATTGCGTCATGCTGTTCGATCAGCGTGGTTGCGGGCGTTCTACGCCGCACGCTAATCTGGTGGCGAATACTACCTGGCATCTGGTGGCTGATATCGAGCGGCTGCGTGAAATGGCCGGGGTTGATAAGTGGCAGGTGTTTGGCGGTTCATGGGGGAGTACCCTGGCCTTGGCGTATGCTGAGAAACATCCCGGGCATGTCAGCGAATTGATCTTGCGCGGGATATTTACCGGACGCCAGGAAGAGATTCAGTGGTATTACCAGGACGGCGCATCGCGCCAGTTTCCGGACAAGTGGGAAGATTTCATCGCGCCGATTCCGCCGGCGGAACGGCATGAAATGGTGAAGGCCTATAATCGTCGCCTGACCGGCAGCGATGAGACGGCCAAGCTGGCTGCGGCTAAAGCCTGGAGCGTGTGGGAAGGTAGTACGGTCAAGCTGTTGCCCGATCCGTCGCTGGCAGAGGCGCATGAAGATCCGGAATTCGCTATTGCTTTTGCACGTATCGAAAATCACTATTTCATCAACGAATGTTTTTTTGAAGACCAGCAATTGCTGCGCGATGTCGGCCGGCTGCGTGGTATTCCCGGCGTCATAGTGCAGGGCCGCTACGATGTCTGCTGCACACCGAAAACGGCGTGGGAATTGCATAAGGCCTGGCCTGAAGCGGAGCTGCATATCGTCGAGGATGCCGGCCATGCGTATAGCGAACCGGGTATCTTGCATCAGCTCATCAAGGCGACCGATAAATTCGCTGGCTGATGGATAGCAGCGGCAACTGAAATCGGCGATGACCATGCCGGAGTGCGTCACGTGCTCCGGCATGTGTGCCGAGCGATGATGGTTTGTCCAAAGGGATCGGTATGTCGCAACCACCTCGTTTGCAATATATATTGATCGCCCTGCTGGCGACGCTCGCGTTGACCTCGTCAGCTTGGGCCGAAACCATGAAAAACTGGTTCAACGATCCATTCATCCAGGTCCGTAACGCCGTGCCGGATTGCCCGTTGCCGTTAGGCCCGCTGGTGAGCGAGGAAGAGGCGCGCAAGGAATCTCATTGGCGCACTGAACGCGGCACCAGTTGCTGGCTTGCCGGCCAGTGCAGCAAGCCGAATTCCTATCTGTACGACGCGCCGATCGCACATGCGGTGCAAGCGCATTTCTCCAATGATCCGGCGTTCGCCCGCAGCAGCTTGTGGCTGACGTTCCAGCGGCGTTTTGTCTGGGTGGAAGGATGCAGCGCTGATCCCGCCATCAATGCCGCCGCGCTGGAGGCGTTTATCCGCGTCGAAACCGATGTGGAACGCGTGATCGTTAATGTGCGTATGCCAGGCCAGGGCAAGGCGCCCTATCCGCTTGCGCACCCCTGAGCAGTCCCGCTCAACTATTCAATACGCTTCGCGCCAGACTTGGCCGAATAGCCGTCGTTCAGTGTTTTCAGGAAAGCGATCAGGTCGCCGATTTCAGCGTCATTCATCGCCGGCGCCTGGCCTGCCTTGCGGTTGAAAGGGGCGTCAAGGCGATCGATGTTATCGCGATAGCGCCGCGGCAGATCGTCGAACTTGGCGACCTTGCCTTTGACTTTGGGGTACCACTTGGCGGGATCGGTGTCGCGCTCTACGTAAAAATGCAGCATGTCTTCCAGCGTGTGGAAACGGCCGTTGTGAAAGAACGCTCCGCGCGTCGCCACGTTGCGCAAGGTGGGCGATTTGAACATGCCGCAGAACTCTGATTCCTTCGCCATGTCTTTACGATCCGGTCCGCAGATGCCGAGATCGACGTAGTTCGGATTGCGGTTCGCTGCGATCTCCGGATTGCGCGGCACGCCCAGCGCCTGGAACCCGAAATCGGTGAATTGCGCAGGCCGACCTCCCGGCCCAGGCGTATCGACATGGCACTTGGCGCAATTGCCTTTATTTGGATTGTTGAACAAGCCGTAGCCGCGTAGTTCGGCTGGCGTGAAATCGGCGTTGCCGGCCATCGCAGCATCAAATTTGCTGGTGTAGGGATGGAAGCTGGCGTCTTCAGTCTGGAACGCTTCCAGCGCCAGCGTCGCCTTTTCCAGCGCCACTGTCGGATGATCGAAGATATCGGCGCCGTATACTTGCCGGAACTGCGCCACATAGGCGGTCTTCTGCAATTTGGCGACTACCTCTGCAGGACTCAGGTTCGCCATTTCGTTCACATTGAGCAAAGGGATCAAGGCCTGTTGGTGTAAGGAATCGACCGCACCGTCATGCGTAAAGCCGCCTGTCGGACCTTCGTCTTCGGTTTCATCCGGCCCCGGCACATAGTAATGGCGGGTGAACTTGGGCGTGAATCCCAGGTAGCGCAACGACGGTGTTGCGCGCGTGCCCTGCCGTTGCATATCGGCGCCGCCCAGTTGCACCGCCAGGGCGTTCGGCGGGCCGTAAGCGTGATCGGGACTGTGGCAGGTAGCGCAGGACAACTTACCAGAAGCCGACAGCGATGTATCAAAAAAGAGCTGCTTGCCGAGTTGCGCAGCCGGGCTCAAGGTGGCTGGCGGCTCAGGGTAGCGTACCCACATTTTCAATGCAGGCTTTGGCGCAGCCGCAGCCGCAGCCGCAACCGCAACAGCAACCGCAACAGCAACCGCAACGATCGCTGGCGTGGCCGTCGCAGTAGTCGTTCGCGCCGGACCGTTGCTGTCGTGGCAGCCGCTCAACAGCGCCGCAGCCGCAACCGCAACCGCAACCAGCGCCTGCCATCCGGCAGCGCTGTCAAAGTACCTGAAATCAAACTCGCTATGATTGCTGCCGAAGACTTTCAATCCGTTCCGATCTATTTGCTGTTCTGCCTGAATCGGGGCCGAGCGACTCTACCTGAGCGGCTCTGCCCCGTTTGAAGGCGCTTAGAAGTTGAACATGGCCATCAGGTCGCCGATGGCGGTGGTGTTGACCGGACGGTACTGGTCGGCTGCGACGCTGACCGGATTGGGCAGGTTGTCGCGGCTGCGTGGCGACAGCGGCGGCAGGCGCCAGTTGCGTTCGATGAATTTCGTCACCGACGAATGGTCGTAGTAGGTGTGATCGATAAAACCGGTACGGGCATACGGCGATACCAGCAGGAATGGAATGCGCGGACCGTCGCCGAAGAAATCGACGTTCTGGATATAGCCGCTGTCGAAATGGCCGCCGCCCTCATCGGTGGTGACCAGGATCGCGGTATGCGCCCACAGTGTTGGATTGGCCTTGACCTTGGCGATCAGGTCTTGCAGGAAGGCTTCGTAGCGGGCCGGCGCAGAGTAGCCCGGATGGCCGCTGTCGAGATTCTTCGGCACGACGAACGATACTGCCGGCAAAGTGCCCTTGGCGACATCGCTATAGAACGTGGTCAGGCCGGCCAGGCTGGATTTCAGGTTGCTGTTCATGACATTGCTGGATGCCACCAGCGGGTCGCCGATGGCGTTGTACTGCGCGAACTGGGCGACCGACACCGGAAAACCGAACGAGACGGCATCGGCGGTCACGTCGGAAATGTCGCGGCCTCCGGTATACCATTTCCAGGCGACGTTTTTCTTGGCCAGGCCTTCGGCGATGGTCGGCACGGTTTGCGGCGGATAGTTATAGTTGTTGGGACCGATCGGCTGGATGTTGCCGTTCATGTCGTAGCCTGGATTGTAATTGTTGACCAGGTAGTATTTGCCGGCGTCGCAATTGCTCTTGACCTTCTTGCCGTTGAGAAAATTCAAGATCGGGGCGACGCCGGGCTGGCTGGCGTCCGAGCAATTGACGTAGGAGCCGCCCTGGTAGCCATCCTGCGAATAAAAATTCGGAGTTTGCGCCAGCGGGTTCGGATTCTCGATCTGGTTGGCCGGCGGCGTGCCTACGGCGCCGCCGTTGTTGAAATAAGGCAGGTCGGCGGTGGCGATGGTGTAGAAGTTGGCGCCGGTGCCGCCCATGATGCCCTGGTGATAGTTATCGCTCAGCGCATATTGCTGCGCCAGCGATTTGAAGAAAGGCGCGTCGCCGCTAGCCATGTTGAGGAAGCCCATCAGCTCGCCGCCCTGCCCTGGATTGCTCGGCGTGATGCCCTTGGTATCGCCGCCCTGGCCGACCGTCGCCGCCACCCAGGTAAACAAATCCAGCTTGGAATTGTCGCCGCCGGTCTGTTGCCACATTTGGAAGAAACGATGCACCGGATCGCCCGTTTGGGCGCTGGTCGCCGTCCCGTAGGGTACATATTTGGTCAGCTGGAACGGGCCGCTAGGCAGGTTGCCCGGGAAACGGGTATCCGGCACTCCGCCTGGATCCTGGAAGGTTGGCGGTGCAAGTTCGCCGATCGCAGTCGGTTGCGGCAAGGTGGCGTAGGCAGTCGAGCGCGTCGGGTTGATCGTGTAGGCGGTTTGGGTTGCACCCTGGTTTTGCATGGCCAGGCTGAAGTTCGGGCCT
The DNA here is from genome assembly GCF_000786695.1 of Collimonas arenae. Classification (NCBI taxonomy): domain Bacteria; kingdom Pseudomonadati; phylum Pseudomonadota; class Betaproteobacteria; order Burkholderiales; family Oxalobacteraceae; genus Collimonas; species Collimonas arenae. The sequence goes on from NZ_CP009962.1 coordinate 124,898, forward strand.
GGCGTGCCGTCGGCGTTGATGATCCCTTGCGATAGCAAATTTTTCACGGTCTGGCCGCTTGGCGGCTGGTACGCACCGAACACCGCATCGAAGGTTTGGTTTTCGCCGACGACTACGATGACGTTCTGGATCGGCGTGGTGGTCGGGCCGTTGTTCAGCGCCACTACTGACTGGATCGCTGTTGCCGGCAAGGAGCCGCTGACATTGCCGGTAGGCGGAATCGTCAGCACTGCGCGATTGGCGTCGGCGCCCACCGCAACCTGACCGGTGTGGACGGTAAAGCGGGTCAGGTCGAACAGGTTGTCGAGCGGATCGCTGGCGACCGCCTGATACGTTGTACTGCCGATCGGGTCGGCGGTTTCGCTGGCGGGCACGCCCAGCGCGGTGAATAGCGCTTGCAGCGGCAAGGAGACATCGCTGACGGCTTGTGCAATGCTGGCAGAGCTAATTTTCGCCGCGCTGATTTGCGCAGGAGTCGGGTTGCCGCCAGGGACCAGGCCCAGCACGCGCTGGGTTACCAGCGAAGTCAGCGGATTCAGGTTGGCTTGTATTGCGTTGCCGCCATTTGGATTGATGACCGAGGACAAAGTGGCGGCGCTGCCGTCGGCGTCGTTAAACGGTGCGGTGAGGATAAATGGTCCGGTGCCTTTCAGCGGCAGGGTGAATTTGCCATTGCCATCGGTTAATGCCGTCTGCACGTTCTGGCCGCTGCTGTCGGTAATCGTAATAGTCACGCCCACCAGCGCCTTGCCTGTCGCTGCGACGCCGCTGACCATAGCGGTTCCGCCGTTGAACGAGTTGCCGCTACCGCCGCTGCAGCCGCACAGATAGACCAGCGTCGCGCAAGCCAGCGCCAGGGAATGAGGTTTCATGGATTATCCTGTTATCAGATGGTTGAGTAATCAGGCTGAAAGGCAAGCGCGATGGGCGTGTGCGGCGTGCATTTGAGCAAATTTTTATTGTCGCAACCATATATGACTGCCTGATGTCAGAACGCGTTAAGGTTTGCGAAAAACAACAAACCGTTTAGAGTAGATCGTCCCTTGCTCTGGATTAATTATTGTGTTGCATGTAATTGCCAAGTGGAAATAAAAGGTAATCTATGAAAATGTCTCCGTTGCCCTTGCTGCTGCTTGCCTTGCTGGTTTCCGACAAGGTGCTGGCCGACGATATGTCGATGTCGATGGTTGACATGCTGTCAGATAAGGACGTGATGCAAGCTGCCAACGCTTGTTTGTCCAGGCATCCGAAAGGCGACAATATTTTTGTTGAGAACGTCTATCCGATGAACCGCGGTCTGGTGGGCGTCGTCACCGCTGACAGCTCCGGCCGCCGCTATGATTGCAGCGCCGATCTTGGGACTGGAAAAGTGCGCAGCAGCGAGCCGATCATCGAGCCGCGAGGACCTTTGTTCGTGTCAGTGCGCCAGATGTCGGCGCCGCCAAAAGGAGAATGTTTTATCAGCAATCCGGTGGTGATCGGCAGGCAATTGCAAGGCTGGTTGCTGATGCAGACCGGCAAATGCGGCGGGGTTTCCTGGGACGGTATCGCCGCCGCCGTGAAAGGACCATGAGAAACGACCTGCCAGTTGCAAGGAAGGCAATTGAATTCCGTTAAAATAACGCCAATATCCGCTTACAACCTGTACGGCCATTTTTATCACCGGCCGGCGCCGCCAATATCCTCCAATAAGGTTCGCCTAACCAATATGTCTTCTCTCGACGAAATCACCACTTTCTACGCCGCATATCAGCGAGAGACAAACATCAGGACAGCGCTCGAGTTTATCGACAAACTCCGCCTTGCCGGCAAGGCGGAAGATGCTATCGACCTGGCGTTGAAATGGTCGGATAAAACGACTGAACCGATAGCGCGTGCGCAACTGGCTTATTTCATGAGTTGCCTTGGCATGTTTGCGCCGGCAGAGCGTATTCTGGAAGAAGTGCTTCCGCAAGTAGAATCGGATGACGATACGTACTATCAGGTCCGGTTGGAACTGGCGGTCGTGAAATATTGCCTGGGGAAATTTCATCAGGCGCACGTGCTGCAACGTCCGCTGTACGGACCAAGATGGGGTGAAGTGTGGAGTCGGCTGAGTTCGCACAATCGCGACAACAGTTGGTTTTTGCGTCATAAGGACAAGGTGCTTTACGATCAGCCTGTGGCAGGCAAAACCATCTTGATCGGTGCCGAAGGTGGAATTGGCGACATGCTGCAATTGTCCCGGTACGTCAAAAGATTGCAGCAAGAAGGAGCCGCGCTGATTTATTGCTCTGCGCCGCCGGCGCTTCAGAGCTTGATGGTCAATAGCGGGTTGCCGATTGTTGTCGTCGACTACGCGACCAGCCAGATGGTCGAATGTGATTTCTTTACCTCTTTTTTCGCGTTGTTCACCCGCTACCAGCAGAGTCCGTACTTCCCCGTCATGGAAGAAGATTATCTGGCGCTCTCTGCCAGTCATGTTTTACCCGGCGAGCTTCAGGAAAAGCTTCGCCGGCACAACAGCGGCAAGCGCCGGATAGGGCTGGTCTGGCGTAGTGAAACGCGAGTACGTCATGAACCGTACCGATCGATGGATCTGGCAGCGCTGGCGCCGTTGCTGGCAAGCGTAGACGCCGATTTTTTCTCGCTGCAAGTCGGTGCCTTGAGCGAACAGGAAAGAATGCTGATGGCGCAGTATCGAATGGTAGATTTGGCGCCGCATTTGCAATCGTTCGAAGACAGCGCGCATGTGCTGGAGCAGCTTGATCTGCTGCTGTCGATTGATTCAGCGCCGGCGCATCTGGCCGGGGCCCGCAAGCGGCCGGTGTGGTTGATGCTGGCACGGGCCAGCGACTATCGCTGGTACGATTGCCAGCGCTTCACGCCATGGTATTCCTCAATGCGCCTGTATCGCCAAGCTAAACTCGGCGACTGGCAGTCGGTAGTTGCCGCCATGATCGCCTCTTTGTCAGATCGGGATCCTGCTTAGTTTTAAACTCACTCGGCTTTATTTCAGCTTTGTCCATGACCTGCCGTCGCCGACGGCAGCTCCGGGACTTCATCCTGAGCCGGTATGAACGGCTTCAGCCATTCAGCGACATGCGGGCGGTACATTGCGTGCAAGCCATCGTTGAAACTGTGTACGCGCAGCGCGAAATGTGTCGCCAATGCGGTCAAGGCCGGCAATGTATAAAATGAAATGTGACCGTTGCGAGGCGCGCAATACCACCAGTTATGCAAGCCATCGTCGACTATCTGCTGCGGGCAGAGCAAGGTGCTGAATAGCAGGGCACCATCCGGACTCAAGAAACTGTTGATATCCTTGACGAGGTCCAACGGGTCGTGCACGTGCTCGAATACTTCGAAGCAGGTAACCATATTGAACTGCCGTTCAGGGCGTTGGGTAGAGGAGAACGGATCGAAACTGGCTACTGAAGCAAAGCCGTTTTTCCCGAGGATCTCGGTCATCATGCCCATGCCGGAGCCGTAGTCGAGCAGGCTGATCTGCTCCTTCATGCGACCCATGTTGTTCATGATCATGTCGGCGTTGGACTGTGGCCGTGAGCCCAGGTAATCCGGATCATGGCGCACGTAATCGTCGTTATAAATGTGAGCGGCAAAGTCTTCGGTCCGCCATTTGTCGAGCGCCCGGGTGAAGGTAAAGCCGCAACTGCCGCAGCGGTAAAAGTACACCGGCCAGCCCGCATAGGGATCGATTTTTTTCCCCGCATGGACATCGGCGCCGCATCTGGAAAAATCAACCAGGCCGGCCAGCGTAGATGTCTGGCCGCAGCATTTGCATGCGGTCATTTCTGGAACCCTGTTGCACTCGTATGGATTGTGATTCATAACGGTGGCTACCTTGAAAATGGTGGTGGCGGGACTACCTGTATCCGGTTGTCATTATAGCGATAAACACAATGCCGCTTTTAGGTAGAATCCATGGGTAAACAAAATTACTGAAGCCATTGCCGAAGCCGCCGCCAGGCGACAAATCCGCATAAAACGTGGAGCTGTTGGCGCAAGGCGGGGATAATGCTGTACTTCAGCCACTTGAACCCGGGAGAGAAAATGCAGATCAATGCCAAAAACACGTTGCTGGCCGCCGCAATGACCTTGACGATGGCGACTGCCGTGCAGGCGCAGGAGCAGGTTGTGAAGATCGCTCACGTCGGTCCGATCACAGGTCCGGTCGCACACGTCGGCAAGGACAATGAAAACGGCGCGCGCATGGCGATCGACGATCTCAACGCCAAACATCTGGTGATCGGCGGTAAAAAGATCAAATTCGTGCTGCAGGCCGAAGATGACGGCAGCGACCCGAAGCAGGCGACCAGCGTCGCCCAGAAACTGGTGGATGCGAAAGTGGCGGCGGTGATCGGCCACCTGCAATCCGGCACCTCTATCCCCGCTTCGAAGATCTATTTCGATGCCGGCATCCCGCAGATTTCGCCTTCCGCTACCAGCGCCAAATATACCGAGCAAGGTTTCAACACTACTTTCCGCGTGGTGGCCAACGATTCCCAGCTCGGGGCAGCGATGGGACGCTATGCGGCCAAGGTCCTGCACGCCAAGAAGGTCGCGGTCATCGATGACCGTACCGCTTACGGCCAGGGTCTGGCGACCGAATTCCTCAAGGATGCCAAAGCCAACGGCGTCGATATCGTCTCGACTCAATACACCAACGATCGCGCCACCGACTTCAGCGCCATCCTGACCGCCGTCAAAGCCAAGCAGCCCGACCTGATTTTCTTTGGCGGCATCGACGCCAGCGCAGGCACCATGCTGCGGCAAATGCGCCAGCTCGGCATCACCGCCAAGTTTATGGGCGGCGATGCGATCTGTACCGCAGCGTTGCCACGTCTGGCCGGCGAGGGTTTGCTGGATGACCAGGTGTATTGCGCGATCGCCGGTGGGGTTGAAAACCAGGCGCCGCTGGATGCCTTCAAGGCCGCCTACAAGCAGAAATACAATGCCGACATTGTTCAGTACGCGCCTTATACCTACGACGCCGTGATGATCATCGCCAAGGCCATGCAAGAGGCGAATTCGGTCGATCCGAAACAATATTTGCCGAAGCTGGGCAAGATCCAGTACACCGGCGTCACCGGCAAGATCGCGTTTGACGACAAGGGCGATATCAAGAACGGCACGTTGTCGATTTACACCTTCCGCAACGGCCAGCAGGTTTTGCTATCGTTGACCAAGTAAGGCCCACCGTTTAACGCCGCCGGCGCGACGGGACTATCAGGAGGCGATATTGGCACAGGCAGCAAGCCGCACCGGACGCTTGTTCATGCTGATGGATGCATTGCGCAGCTATCGGCGGCCGGTGACCGCCGCTCGGCTGGCTGAGGATTTGTCGGTCTCGGTGCGCACTATCTATCGCGATGTGCAGACCCTGATCGAGCTCGGCGCGCCGCTGGAGGGCGAAGCCGGGCTGGGCTATGTGCTGCGCTCCGGATTTTTCCTGCCGCCGCTGATGTTCAACGAGGATGAGCTGGAAGCGTTGGTGCTGGGCGCGCGCTGGGTCCAGCGTCAGGGCGATGCCGGCTTGACGCAAGCGGCCGCCAACGCGCTCAGCAAGATCGCCACCGCTTCACCGGCCGACCTGCGCGACAGCATGGCCAACATGGGTTTGTGGGCCGCCAGCTGGCAGCAGGAACCGGTTCACCACCTGGCGCTGGGGCCGATCCGTGAGGCGATCCGGCGTCAGCATAAACTCAGCATCAACTACAGCGACGAGCACGGCAGCGCCACCGAACGCCTGATCTGGCCGGTTGCGCTGGCTTTTTTCGAGGGCAAGCGACTGCTGATCGGCTGGTGTGAACTGCGTAGCGGATTCCGGCACTTCCGCTGCGACCGGATCGCGTTGCTGACAGTGACCAGGCAGCGTTACCCGCAGCACCGCAATGTGCTGCTGCAAACCTGGCGTCGTGAAAACCAGTTCGCCGAAGAGCAATAACAAAGACTTGTCATAACACTACTGACACAGACTGTCAGCAGCCGGGGACTAAGATGCTTCATCGCTTCAACCACCCGGAGATTCCAGCATGCGCCTCTATCACCATCCCATTTCAACGAATGCCCGCCGCGCCGTCATGACCGCGCATCATTTGCAGCAACCGGTCGAGCTGGTGCTGTTGGATCTATCCAGCGGGGATCAGCGCAAGCATCTGCTGAGCATTAATCCGAACGAGAAAATCCCGGTGCTGGTGGATGGCGACTTCATCTTGTGGGAATCCTGCGCCATCATGCAATACTTGGCTGACAAGACCCCGGGCCAGACCGTCTATCCGACCGAATTGCAGGCACGGGCTGACGTCAACCGCTGGATGTTCTGGTCGGGCCAGCACCTGGCGCCGGCGATCGCAATCTTTTACTGGGAAAATTTCATAAAAGACCTGATCGGCGCCGGCCAGCCGGATCCGGTGGAACTCAGGCGCGGAGAGGTCGATCTGGAATCGTTCGCCACGGTGCTGGACGGCCATCTGGCAGGACGCCAGTGGGTGTGTGGCGGCGGCCTGACCCTGGCGGATTTCTCCATCGCTGCGCCGCTGATGGCGGCTGGTCCGGGCCGGGCGCCGCTGGCGCAGTACCGCCATCTGCAAGCCTGGTTCAGCCGCGTGCAGGAGCTCGACGCGTGGCGCCAGACCGAACTCGATGCAGAGCTGATGGTTGCCTGAGGAAATAGCAATCCGCCAAGATCCAGCGCTGGCAAGGATATAATCCGGCGATGGACCTACCCCCGATCTTCAGCATCCTGCCGCAACATCAGATCCTCAGCCGCCTGACAGGAATGCGCTGGATCGCCATCGTGGCGCAGCTGCTGGTAATCGCCGCGGTGCATTTCACGATCGATGTCGGGCTGTCGCGCGGTGCGCTGCAGTCACTGTTTTGCGTGATCGCCTTTCTCTGCGTTTTCAACTTGCTGAGCTGGTGGCGCATGCGCTTTGCGCGGCCAGCCGGCGATTCCGAGTTGTTCATGCAGTTGCTGGTGGATGTCACCGGCCTGTCATTGCTGCTCTATTTTTCCGGCGGCGCGACCAATCCCTTCGTCTCCTTTTATCTGCCGGCCCTAGCGGTCGCCGCCGCGATCTTGCCATGGCGACTGGCGTTCGCGCTGGCGCTGTACGCGTTTGCCAGCTATTCCTTGCTGACCTATGTCTACCAGCCGCTGCATATCCATGACAGCAGCCGAGGCATGGCCTATCACCTGGCCGGGATGTGGGTCAATTTTGCGGTATCGGCAGCGTTGATTACATGGTTCGTGACACGTATCTCCGGCAACCTGCGGCAGCGCGAGGCGCAACTGGCGCAGGCACGCGAGCGTCAGTTGCAAGGCGAACGAATGATCGCGCTGGGAGCACAGGCGGCCAGTGCTGCGCATGAAATGGGCACGCCACTGTCGACCATCGCGGTGATCGCCGGCGAGTTGCGCAATGAAGTCCGGCAGACTCCGGCGCTGGCGGCGTATGGCGCCGACCTGGCTGTCATCGAGCAGCAAATCGCGGTGTGCAAGAACGCGCTTGACCGCATGCGCGTCGATGCCGATCCGCAGTCGGTGTTGGGATCGCATGCCCTCAAAGAGTGGCTGGACAAATTCATTGATGCCTGGCGTCTGCGTTATCCGGCAGTCCATCTGTCTTTGACATTGTCGGAGCAGGATGGCTTGAGCAGCCATACCCAGGTGCTGGGCCAGATTCTGCTGACCCTGCTCGACAATGCGGCGCGCGCGGCGGCGACCAAGGCTGGCGCCGGCCGGGTGCAAGTCACGCTGGTGATTGCCGCCGCCAGCGCGTTGATCCGGGTGCAAGACAATGGCCCGGGCATCGATAGCGAACTGCTGATGCGACTCGGCTACCAGCCGGTGGCCAGCAGCGCCGACGGCAAAGGCATCGGCCTGCTGCTGGCGTTCGAGAGTGCGCGCCAGATCGGCGCCGCGATCAGGCTGAGTGCGACACCGGCAGATGGCACGATCGCCGAATTGACGGTGGCGCTGCCATGACCGGCATGACTGCCTCCGCCCTCTCTTTCATGATCCTCGACGATAACCAGGTGTTTGCCGAGACACTGGCGCGTTCGCTGGTCCGGCGCGGCTATGCCGTGACAGTCGCCAATGACGGCCGGCAAGCGCTGGCAGCGGCCAGCCGGATTGCTTTCGATCTGGTCACCATCGATTTGCAGCTGGCGCAGGATTCCGGCCTGCAATGGATCGCACCTTTGCGCCAGGCGCTGCCACAGGCGCGCCTGCTGGTGCTGACTGCCTACGCCAGCATCGCCACCACGGTGCAGGCGATCAAGCTGGGCGCCGACAATTACCTGGCGAAGCCCGCCAATCTAGACTCCATCCTGCTGGCGCTGCATCACGATGGCGCCGGAGAGGCGTCGCTGCCTGTGACGGAACCGGCAACGCCGTTGTCGGTGAACCGTTTGCAATGGGAGCACATCCAGTATGTACTGGCCCAGCATCAGGGCAATGTGTCTTCCACTGCGCGCGCCTTGAACATGCATCGCCGCACTTTGCAGCGGCGGCTCGCCAAGAAGCCGGTAGCGAAGTAAATGCATTGCGTAATGACGCAATGCATTTGATCTGGCGCAAAGCATTGGCGAATAACGGCCATTTCACCTTTCAAACGTAGATGATTTTCCTTTTGGAAATAGCAACTCTGCTATGATAAAAATTCCTTTTGGCAACTTGCCAAAACGCAATTTCCATTGTCTATGCTTGTCATGAAAGGATGTCTTTTATGGAATGGTTGCATGACCTATTCAAGAAATCTCCCGAAATAGCGTTGTTCCTGTCGCTGGCAGTCGGTTACTACATCGGCAAGATCAAATTCGGCAAGTTCCAGCTCGGCGGCGTCGCCGGATCGTTGCTGGTGGCGGTACTGGTGAGCCAGGTCGGGGTGCAGGTCGACCCGGGCGTCAAAGCAGTGCTGTTCGCTCTGTTCATCTATGCGGTCGGTTATGAAAGCGGCCCGCAATTTTTCAATTCCCTCGGCAAGCAGTCGATTCGCGAAATCATCCTGGCGGCGATCCTGGCGATCACCGGGCTGGCGACGGTGGTGGTCATGGCGCGGCTGTTCGGTCTCGACAAAGGACTGGCCGCGGGTATCGCGGCCGGCGGCCTGACGCAGTCGGCGATCATCGGCACCGCCGGCGACGCCATCACCAAGCTCGGGCTGGGAGCGGCTGAAGTGGCGCGTCTACAGGGCAATGTCGCCGTCGGCTATGCCGTAACGTATGTATTCGGTTCCTTCGGCGCCATCATCGTCTGCGTGAATATCCTGCCGAAGCTGATGGGACGCACTATTCGCGAAGATGCGATCAAGGCTGAGACCGCCTTGCAAGCCGGGATCAAGGTGCTCGGGCCGGAACAGCATGCGGCCTTGCCGGAACTGGTCGGCCGCCTGTATCAAGTCACGCAGGGCAAGATCTCGGTTGACGAAGTGGAGAATCTCGACCCGGAAACGGCCATCACGATCGAGCGCGTCAAGCGCGGCAACCAGGTGATCGAAGTCAATCCGCAGTTGCTGCTGCTGCCGGATGACATCGTCCTGGTGGTCGGCCGCCGCGAGGCGGTGGTCAGCACTTCCGGTTTCCTCGGCAAGGAAGTGTATGCGGTGGAAGGCATGGAGCTGACTATGCAGCACCGCGAAGTGGTGCTGACCAACAAGGAATTCCATAACAAGAACGTGGTGGAGATTCGTACCCAGACTGCCGGCAAGGTACGCCACGGCATCTACGTGGTGCAGCTTAGCCGCATGGGCCAGGTACTGCCGATGCAGCCGGAAACCATCGTCCAGGTAGGCGACGTGGTGTCGATCTATGGCGCTGAACAGGACGTCAAGCGGGTTGCTGACATCGTCGGCTATGTGCTGGTGCCTACCGCCAAAACCGATTTCGTCTATCTTGGCGCCGGCCTGGTGGTGGGTCTGCTGGCCGGCTTGCTGGTGGCCAAGGTCGGCTCGATTCCGCTGACCCTCGGCAGCGGCGGCGGCGCCCTGCTCTCCGGCTTGCTGTTCGGCTGGTTCCGTTCCAAGCACCAGTCCTTCGGCGCCATGCCGGTGGCGGCGGTGCAAATACTGAAAGACCTCGGCCTGGCCGGTTTCGTGGTGGTGGTTGGCTTGTCGTCCGGTTTGCAGGCGGTGCAAACCGTCAAGCAACAGGGCTTCACCATCTTCGGCGTCGGTATGGTGGTGACCATCTTGCCGATGATCCTGACCATGCTGATCGGCCGCTATGTGCTGCGTTACGATAATACGGCCATTTTCGCCGGCGCCCTGAGCGGCTCGCGCAGCGCCAATCCGGCCTTCGGCGAAGTGCTGGACAAGGCAGAAAATTCGATCCCGACCGTGCCGTTCGCCATTACCTATGCACTGGCCAACGTGTTCCTGACTTTGCTGGGACCGCTGGTCGTGGCGCTGGTTTGATCTCGTGCTTTATCTCGGATCCGCTGCGGCGGATTGACATTCATCAATAAGGAGTATCGGAAATGGATTTCAGTAACCCAGACAAACTCGCGCTGCTAAGCCCGTTTGAATTGAAAGATGCATTGATCCAGGTCGCCTCGAAAAGCGATCGTTCGATGTTGAACGCAGGCCGCGGCAACCCGAATTTCCTGGCCACGACGCCACGCCACGGTTTCTTCCAGTTCGGCCTGTTCGCCATGACTGAAGCCGAGCGTTCCTATATCTATATGGACGGCGTCGGCGGTTTCCCGCAGCGCGACGGTATCGAAGCGCGTTTCGAAATTTTCGCGAAAGCCCATCAAGGCGTCGAGGGCATCCGTTTCATCGAGGCTGCGGTGTCGTATGTGCGCGACCAGCTGGGATTGTCGGCCGGCGCTTTCATCTATGAAATGTGCGAAGCGATCCTCGGCTGTAACTATCCGGTGCCGGACCGCATGCTGCGCCTGAGCGAAAAAATCGTCGGCCAGTATATCCGCCGCGAGATGATCGGCAATCATCCGTTTGTCGGCAACTTCGACATGTATGCCGTCGAAGGCGGTACGGCTGCCATGACTTACATCTTCAACAGCCTGCGCGAAAACCATATCCTCAAGGCTGGCGACACGATCGCCCTTGGCATGCCGATCTTCACGCCTTACATCGAGATCCCGCATCTCAACGACTACCAGCTGGTCGAGCTGCTGATCGATGCGCCGCCGGAAAACAACTGGCAGTTCACCAAGAAGGAACTGGACAAGCTGCTGGATCCTAAGGTCAAGGCGTTCTTCCTGGTCAACCCGAGCAATCCGCCATCGGTCAAGATCAACGACGAGACGCTGGCGTATATCGCCGAGATCATCAAGAAGCGGCCGGACCTGATCATCCTCACCGACGATGTCTACGGCACCTTCGCCGACAACTTCGTTTCTCTGTTTGCGATCTGTCCGTACAACACCATCCTGGTCTACTCGTTCTCGAAATATTTCGGCGCTACCGGCTGGCGCATGGGTGTGGTCGCCACCCACGAACAGAATATCCTGGACGACAAGATCGCTGCCCTGCCGGAAGCGCGCCGCAAAGAACTGGACCAGCGCTACAATTCGATCACGACCGAGCCGCGCACCCTGAAGTTCATCGATCGCCTGGTGGCTGACAGCCGTACGGTCGCGCTCAACCATACGGCCGGCGTCTCGACCCCGGTGCAGGCGCAGATGACCTTGTTCTCCCTGTATTCGCTGATGGATGAACCGCAGAACTACAAGAAGTCGATGAAACGCATTGTCCTGCGCCGCAAGGAAGCGTTGTACCGGGCGCTCGGCCTGCCGTTGCCGGCGGATCCGGATTCGGTCAGCTATTACCACCTTTTGGACCTGGAAACGCTGGCCACGCAAATGTACGGTGCGCCATTCGCCAAGTGGATGGTGAAACACCTGAAGCCGAACCAGGCGCTGTTCCGGCTGGCGGAAGAAACCGGCGTCATCCTGTTGCCCGGCCGCGGTTTCGGCACGGCGCATGCGTCGGCGCGCGTCTCTTTGGCGAACCTGAACGAATACGATTATGCGAACATCGGCACGGCGATTCGCAAACTCGCGTTAGAATTTCATGCCCAGTTTGAAAAAGGGGCTGGCGGCGCCAAGGGCGTTGCCGGCGACAAGACAGGCGGAAAAGCAGCGAAGGTAGCGAAAAAATCCAAGAAATAGAGGTAAGAAGCAGAGCCAAGAAGTAGCAATATCTGTAACAGATCAATCGTTCGGCTGAGGCTGCACCACAAGGGCGCCTCAGCCGTTTTTGCGTGCCCTAGCATATTCAGCATATTAACGTGACGTAATGGAGGATTGAAAATGACGACCATTTCTGTACGAGTAATTTCAAATTGCGATGATGTCTATCTGATCTGGCAACCCGAGGCCGCCATCGCGGATTGTCTCGGCTTTGCTATTTATCGAAAACGCAACGGCGCCGCGCCGGAGTTGTTGCCCAACCGGGTTGGCTTCAGCGCCCAGCCGCAGCAAGACTACCAACCGCAGCCATCCAGCGTCTGGCCTTTCCAGCGCATTTCCTGGACCGACCACGGCAGCGAGATCGGCGACACCCTGTCATACAGGATTGTGGCGATGGTGGGCAAGCCTGATGCGCTCACTGAAGGCGTCGCCAGCGACTGGACCGCGCCGGTCAAGCTGACGGCGGAATGCGGCGACGGCATCTCCGCGCACTTCAATCGCGGCATCGTGCTGTCGCAGTTTGTCGCGCGTCTGATGAAAAAGAATAATTGGAAAGTCGCCGATATCAAGACGCATGCGGCGCTGGCGCATGACCAGTTGCGGGAATTCCTGTCGGGCGATCTGCGCGTGGCGATGCTGGACATGCTGCAGCAGGCGCAGCAGGACCACAGCGTGGAAGTCTATGCCGCCCTGTTCGAGCTGTCCGATCCGGAACTTGGCGCGGAGTTGGCAAAGCTGGGGCCACGTCTGCATTGCGTGCTGGGCAACGGTGCGGTCAAGGCTAAAACCGACGATGAAAACCTGGCCATGCGGACGCAATTGCGGGCAGCCGGCGCAGACATCATCGACCGCATGACTGCACCGGGATTCCTGGCGCATAACAAGTTTGCCGTGTTTTGTCGTAACGGCCAGCCGTACCAGGCCTGGACCGGCAGCACCAACTGGCAGCCGACCGGTCTTTGCACCCAGGTCAATAACGGCATCATGCTGGAAAACGCCGACGTCGCGGCCGACTACTTCGCCGCCTGGCAACGGCTGAAAGCGGCCGGCAATCTCAGCGACGCCACCCTGAAACAGGGGAATTCGGTGCTGCCGGTGGTCCATGCCATCGACAAGGGCAATCCTGGCGCGAACGCCTTCGCCCGCTTTACGGCTACCAACAAGAAGATCGACCTGACGGAATTGTCGCAACTGATTGCCTATGCCAAGAAAAGCATTTTCTTCCTGATGTTCATGCCCGGCAACGATCTGTTCCAGCAAGTGATCGCCAAGGGACAGTCGTTGTATGTACGAGGCGTCGCCAACACCATACCCAAGGGTAGTCCGGGCACGGTGCAGGTTGGCCTGGTCGACGGCGCAGCGCAGACAAATTTTTCGCTGGAAGTGATCGAGCCTACCGGTGTGGCGAATGCGTTTGCCTACTGGGCGGAAGAAGTGACGCGCGGTCAGTTTGGCGCCATCGGCCATGCGATCATCCATTCGAAGACGATCGTGCTCGATGCCGGTACGCCCGACGCCCTGGTCATCACCGGTTCGCATAATTTCAGCAATACCGCCAGCCAGAAAAACGATGAAAACTATGTCGTGGTGCATGGCAATCAAGCTTTGGCCGATGCCTATGTGGCCAACTGCCAGGCGGTGTACGACCATTATCGCTGGCGCAAGTACGTCGCCGATTGCGCCAAGCAGGGCAAGCAGCCATGGGACCATCTGGCCGACGATGCAGACTGGCTGGCCAAGTATGTGCAGTCGCCTTCGAGGAAAGCGACGCTCGATTTCTGGTTCGGCGACAACGGTAAATAAGAGTAAGGGTAAGGAGTAAGCAATGCGACGGTTGCCGCTCCTATTTGTTCAGGGGCGGTAACCGTCGTTGAGTGTTTTCAGGAAGGCGATGACGTCCTTGATCTCGCCTTCCGTCAGCGCCGGCTGGTCGCCCGGCTTGCGATCGAACGGTGCTTCTACATTCACGTTGCCGTGGTATGCCTCTGGCAGATCGTCAAATTTCTGTACCTTGCCGTCTTTCGCCTTCGGATACCATTTCTGCGGCTGGGTATCGCGCTGTACATAGAACCTCATCACCTGTTCCAGGCTGGTGAAGCTGCCGTTGTGGAAAAACACCTTGCGCATCGCCACATTACGCAAGGACGGCGTCTTGAACAGGCCGCAATACTCGGTCTTGTCCTTGAGATCTGTACGGTCCGGACCGCACAGGCCCATGTCGTAGTACTTCGGATCGGCATTGGCCGGGATATGTTTGTTGCGCGGCACGCCGATAGCGATCAGGCCGTAGTCGGTAAATTGCGGAAACGCGCCGCTGGGGCTGATTGCGCTGAGGTGGCAAGAGGCGCAATTGCCTTTGGCGGGATTGTTGAATAGCTGCAGGCCACGCAGTTCTTGCTTGCTGAGCTGGGTTTGCTGGCGCAGGAAGGCGTCGTATTTACTATTGTAGGGATAAAACTCGGTGGGGCTTTCCTGAAATACCTCAAGCGCCATCAAGGCCCATTTGAAAGCCTGTTCCCTGCTGTCGAAAATATCTTCGCCAAAAGTCTCGCGGAACTGCGCTGCATAAGGCGCTTTCTTTAACTTCTCCACTACCTCGGCCGGACTTGCGTTGCCCATCTCATGCGCCGACAGCAAAGGAATCCGCGCCTGGTCGTGGGTCGATGGCGCCCGGCCGTCCCAGTTGTGGCCGCCGGTCGGGCCGGCGTCGATGCTGTCGTCGCCGTCGTCATCGAAAAAATGCTCGGTGAACGCAGGTACGTTCTGTATGTAGCGCAGCGACGGCGCCGCGCGGGTCCCGATGGTGTCCATGTCTTTGCCGCCCAGTTGCACTGCCAGGTTGTTTGGCGGCCCGAAAGCATGGTCCGGACTATGGCAGGAAGCACAGGACATCTTGCCCGAGGCGGACAGCGACGGATCGGAAAACATGGTGCGGCCCAGCGCGGTCATGGCGGCCACCGACGGCTGCTTTTTCAGCGTCGGCGCGTAAGTCGCATCGGCATAGGCCGGCGCCGCCGGCTTTACGGCTGCCGCTACAGGACCGGCATCGGCATGTTGCTGGCCGCAGCCGTTCAGGAGGAGCGCGCCGATGCCGCTCAGGAATGCGATGACCGCTGGTTTCATGGTATTGGCTGGAAAGCGAGATGGTGATGGAACTGCGGCTAACGTTGTGGTTGTTGTGGTTATTTGACGGGCAAGGCTAGCACTGCTCTGTGACAGAACGATGACGAATTTTTGCAAAAAATAAATATTGATTGAAAGCCAGTATTTCACACAGCGGAAATAATCGAGGCATAGGATTGCATTTTTTATCACCCGGGGAGGGGTTATGACGCGGACCACAAAGTGGCTGCCGGCGACGGCGGCTGTAGTGACGACAGTGACATTATCGGTGGGATTGAGCGCATGCGGTGGCGGGGGCGGAGGAATTGGCGGCGATACCGGCGGAGTCACCAGCGGCCAGGTGACCGGCAGCTACTACGAAAATGCGCAAGTCTGTTTTGAAGACAAAACCAAGAAGGCGACCTGCGATGCAGCGTCGCAAGTAGTCAAGACCGGCGCTGACGGTTCATATGCGCTACGCGGCCAGGGCGCTGTCGTGGCGACCATCGACACCAGCACGGTCCATCATGAAGTGCTGGGCGACAAAGGCACTGCCGTCGCACAAAAACTGGTGTTCCGCGCACCTTTAGGCCGCAGCGCTTACGTCAGCGCGATTTCTACCGAACTGGCAGCTGCAATGGATGCCAACGGTGGTAATTTCGACGACGCCAGCAAAAAACTGGCTGCCAAGATCGGCACTGCCGAAGCCAACCTGCTGGCCGATATCAACAAGCTCGGCAGCAAGGACTTGGCGCTGCTGAAAGCGGAAGCCGCAGCAGTCAATGCAGCCATCGCCAGCGCTGTGGCGCAGGGAGGAACGGTTGATCTTGGACAGGCGTTGGGGAGCGCGCTGGCCATGAACAATATTCAAAACGTGGTGGTGATCTTTGCGGAAAACCGCGGTTTCGACAATCTGTACGGTTTGTATCCAGGCGCTAACGGTATTCCTGGCGTCAATCCGACTTCAACATCGGCCTACGTTCCGCAAAAAGATTTCGACGGCAGCACCCTGCCCGTCCTGCCGCCGACCTGGGGCGGCATGACCCTGGCTGGCCAGAGCACGATCATCACCCAGGCGCAGTCGGCCAATCTGCCGAACAAACCGTTTCAGATCGATAACGTCAACAGTCCGCTGTATATGTCGTCGGCGGTCATCACGCGCGACCTGGTGCATCGCTTCTACAACAACCAGATGCAGATCAACGGCGGCAAGAACGACAAGTTCACTGCTTACTCCGACGCCGGCGGCCTCAGCATGGGCTACTACGACGGCAGTAAGATGAAGCTGTGGAATATCGCCAAGCAATACACGCTGGCCGATAATTTCTTCATGGGCACCTTCGGCGGTTCTTTCCTGACGCACCAATACCTGATCTGCGCTTGCGCGCCGACCTATCCGAATGCTGACGCCGCCAGTTCGCCGGCCAAGAACAGCATCTCGGCCGTCAATCTGGACGCCAGCGGCAACCTGATCGGCCTGGTCCCAGGTACCGGCAACCCGACGTCGGTCCTGAACGGCGCGGCGGTCTACCAAAAGGACAGCACCCTCACGCCGAAAGATGCTGCCGGCATGTTCTACGCGGTCAACACCATGCAGCCGCCGTATCAGCCGAGCGGCAATAACGCGGCTGCCGTGGCAGCCTACGCCGATCCAAGCAAGGCCACCACCTTGCCGACGCAATCGCAAACCACCATCGGCGACCAGCTGACGGCCAAGGGTATCAACTGGGCCTGGTATGCCGGCGCCTGGAATGCCGCGTTGGCGGATGCGCCGAACGCCAGCCGCAGCGTGATCTACGGCGGCAAGATCCAGTTCCAGCCGCATCACCAGCCGTTTAATTACTACAGCCGTTTCGATCCGGCGACAGCAACCGGCGCAGCGGAACGCGCCAGCCATCTGAAGGATTTCGACGCCTCGTTCCTGCAAGATGCGGCGGCGGGCAAATTGCCCGCGGTGGCGTTCTACAAGCCGCAAGGTAACCTGAACCAGCACGCCGGTTACGCCAACGTCGCCGATGGCGACGCGCATATCGCCGACGTGATCGCCAAGCTGCAAGCCAGCCCGCAGTGGAAGAACATGCTGATCGTCGTGACTTACGATGAAAACGGCGGCTTCTGGGATCACGTGGCGCCGCCTAAGGGCGACCGCTGGGGCCCGGGCACGCGCCTGCCGACATTGCTGGTGTCGCCATATGCGAAGAAAGGATTTGTCGACCATACGCAGTACGACACGGCCTCGATCCTGCGTTTCATCACGCATCGCTATTCGCTGCCGGTGCTGGCTGGCATCACGGCGCGCGACAAGGCGCTGGTGGCCAATGGCGGAAAGCCGATGGGCGACCTGACCGGCGCTTTGATGCCGGTACCGCAGGAGTAATTCAGTAATTTATCGTTAGTTCCGCTCAGGAACGACGATTGGATGGAGCATAAAGAAAGCCGGCGGCCTTGGAAAAGGTAGCCGGCTTTTTCACATCGTTACCAGGAACCCATGGGCGCAAGGAACGGTGACTGTTCCGCCGCGCTCCAGCGCAATGGCAGCGAACTTTCCACCCGTATCGCCTGCTCTACATGGAAGCGCAACAAGCGCTCTACCCCCTTGAATGCGATGACTTCCGGGCCGTCCCAGATCAGCTCTGCAGTCACCGCCAGATACAGCAGATCGCCGCTGACGAAATCGATGAACAGCAGGCCGGCGCGCGCATGCTCGACCAGGTTGCCGATGGTGTTGAAGTAAAAATTTCCGACGAAGTCCGGCACGGTCAGCGTCTTCGCGTCATCGATGCGGACAAAGCCTGGCTTGCCGCCGCGGTGCGAGACGTCTACGCCGTAGCCATTGCCCTGCCCTTCGCCGCCCGCTACGGATTTATCGCCCAGATATGCGGTGGCGATAAAGAAAGTGTCTGCCGCTTCGATCAGATCTTGCATGGCGCTGTCGAGTTCGCTGGCGCGGTGGATCACCGGCGTGGCGATGTCCGTCCCGGCGGCCAGGCTCGGCCGGCGCGCCTGGATGTACTTGGGACAATTGCCGAAGCTCTGCTCGACTTTCACGGTCCATCCGTCTGCACCCCATTTTTCAATTTTGCCGTTCATGCGGTTGCGGCGTCGGGTGTGGGGCTCGATGCCCAGCAAACCGATGGCGGCGTTACCGGCCAACGTGTGTTGCAGCGGATCGGCAGCCAGCAAATGCGCATGGACTTCCAGATGTTCCGCATCCGGCGACGTCACGAAGCCGGGTGCGCCGGTGACGATCGACGCCCACGGTTGTTGCTGCCGGTCGACGCTGCCGACGATCATGAACGGCAGCTGGCTGAAAAATTCGCGATGCTGGTCAGGCATGCTGCTGCGGATGAACTGGCTGCGCGCCGCCATTTTTTCCAGTACGCCGGCGCGCTGCTGCACGGCCTGTTCACCACGATGAAATACCGATTTTCCGGCACCCGGGTCAATCGTTTCGGGGTTGATCATGATTGCTCACCTCATCATATGGTTAAGCGAACTGCCCGCCTCGGACCCTCGTGTATTCACGCGGCCAGCTGCTGGCTGGCGCGCATGGGAACGAAGCCTGGCAGCGCTTCGATCCGGCTCAGCCAGCGTCGGATATGCGGATAGCCGTCCAGCGCAATGCCGCCCTCCGGCGCATGCGCGGTGTAGCTATATGTCGCAATGTCGGCGATCGTGACGTGAGAACCGGTCAGGAACGGTTGATCGGCCAGATGCGGCTCCAGGATCCCGAATAGCCGGATGGCGGTGGCGTGCGCAGCATCACGATCCAGCGGCACGCCAAACAAGGTGGCCATACGGGCGCTGGCGGGACCGCGGTAAATCTCGCCGGCTGCCAATGACAGGAAGCGCTGCACGCCGGCGGCGCCAAGCGGATCGCGTGGCAGCCAGCTGGCGTCGGCGTATTGGCTTGCCAGATAGACCAGGATGGCATTCGAATCGGCCAGCGTGACCGTGCCGTCTTCAATCACCGGTACCTGGCCAAACGGATTTTTCGCCAGGAATTCCGGCTTTTTCTGATCGCCGGCGCGTAGATCGACATCGATCATTTCATATGGCAAGCCCAACAGCGACAAGAACAGTTCGACGCGGTGGGCGTGGCCCGAAAACGGCGAGCGATAAAGACGAATGGGCTGGCTTGGGTGGACGGCTGGCATGGCAAATCTCCTGATGGGATTGAATTGGATGCTGACTACATGCGGCACGAACACCACGAAAATGATGCGCGTTTTTGTACCGAACAATCGGTACAATACAAAGCGAACACGCACCTGTCAAGGAAAAATCTGAAAAACCGTTGTTAAAGCCAGTCTGGAAAATCAGGCGGCAGACTCGCCGAGAAGGATACCGGGGAAATTCTCAACCATACGCATGAACGGGCCGTTGCTGCCCAAGGCACGCGACACCACCAGCGAGCCCTGGATCGCTATCACGGCATTTTCAGCGCGTATGGCGGCGTCAACCTTATCGATGCCGGCATCCTCGGCCAGTGCTGCTAGCAAGGCCATCAGGCTGCGCATGCGGCTACCCAGATGCTGCTGGAACAGCGCACCGGCCTCGCCGATGGTGAAGACATCGGTCAGGCAAGGCGTCATGCCGTTGGCGTAAAACTCCGCCAGCTTGCCGGCGAATTGCTGCGCACGGACAGCAGGCAATTCACTGCCGGTCAAGGTAGGCAGTACATTGTGGGTGACCCAGGCGCCAACCGACGCCATGGCTGCGCTGGCCATGTCTTCCTTGCCGTTTGGAAAGTAATGGTACAGGCTGGAGCGGCCCAGCCCGGTAGCGTCCGACAGGCGCGACAGGCTGCTGCCTTCGTAGCCGAAGCGGCGGAAAGCGGCCAGGATGCGTTCAATGACTTCGTCGCGGGTAAGTGTAGGGCTAGCCATGGTGATTTGTACCGAATGTTCGTTGTTATCAATGTAGTGCCGGAATGCCAAAACAGCAAGCACGCAGTGCGCGAAAAGATAAAAACAACAGGCTTTATATAAAATAATGATTGCCTAGCTAACTATAGCTGCCTACACTTCTTTCATGTTTGATCACTGTCTCTATTTCAATACCACCGCGCTGGCGCGCATCGTCGAGCGCGAGTGGAACGCTGCCTACCGGCCATTCGACTTGACTGCGCCGCAGGGTTTTGTGTTGCGTACTGTGTTGCGGCGGCCGGGTTTGCTGAGCAGCGAAGTGGCTGATGTCTTCGGTATCGCCAGGCCAACTGCGACCCGTTTGTTGGATGCCTTGCTGAGCAAGCAACTTATCGAACGCCGACCCTCGGCGGACGATGGCCGTGAATGGAATATCTTTCCCACGGCCGCGGGGTTGGCGCTGGATGTGCCTATCAACGCCGTCAGCGCAGAAGTGGCGCAGCGTTTGCGGGCGCAGGTTGGCGACGACCGTTTTGATGGCTCGATCGCGGCCCTGCGTGGTATCCGGGAAAGCATCCGCTGATGCCGCGCTGATCCCGCCTTCCTGAAGACGGCTTGCGCGTCATGCAAGTGAAAGATGCGACAGAAAGCAAATGCGCCAGCGTGGCGCATTATTTTCGCCATTTAGTTGTTTAGCTAACTTCTTTTCGACAAGGAACCGCCATGCCAGCCATTTCGGAAAATCAGCAGAAAACTACGCCTCGTTTCACCGGATATGCAAAATACGCAACGCTTGTCCTCGCACTCTTGTTGTTCGGCATCTTTTGTTACTTGCTCGCCGGATCAGATGCGTCCACAGTGCAGGAGGCTTGCATCGCGGCGCATGCCGCCGAACAAGGCATCGACCGGCAGCAACTGAGCAGCGAGGCGCGCCATCAATCTGCGCTGGTTGCCATACTGTCGTCCTGTACAGGCATGGCGCCATAAAATTGCAACAAGAAGATACATCGGAAGTAGGCCGCGCGAGCCTGTGTTTAAATTCCCGGGTGGGTTGGCATTGCGCAGGAAGCGCTGCCGCCGCATTGTTTTTTTCAACGCACATTTCGAGGAAGCCGCATGCCGCGCCGACTATTCCAATTGATGCTGCCGCTGTGTCTGTGTCTGTGCAGCGGCAGCGCTTTAGCTGCATGTCCTGATGCGCCAGCAGGTTTGCGTGATATCGAAGCAAACGGTTACTACTCGGATGCGCATTATTCGATCGTCGATCCGGTACTTAAGGCCAAGAATGAAGCTGCGGTGAAGCCGTTCAGCGATTATCTCGCCAACGTTAGCGCCAACGCTGACCGCTATATCGCCAACGGCGATAGCGCCGCCGGTCAATGCGCATTGAAATGGCTGGACCGCTGGGCGGTAGATGGCGCGATGCTGGGCAAGGTAGTCAGCAGCCAGGCGCAGTACGAGCGCAAATGGACCTTGGCCGGCGTGGCGCTGGCCTATATCAAACTGCGGCCGTTGGCCGAACCGTCGCAACGCACGCATATCGATGCATGGCTACCGCAGTTGGCGGATGCGTCGCTGGCGTTCTTTGATGATCCCAGGCACAAGCGCAACAATCACTACTACTGGGTTGGCCTGGCAGTGATGGCGACCGGGGTCGCCACCGGCGATACGCGCTACATCAATGCCGCCAGCAAGATCTATGACAGCGCACTCAACGACATCGGCGAAGACGGCAGCTTGCCGCAGGAGTTGAATCGCGCCGGGCGGGCGCTGGCTTATCACAATTACGCGTTGGCGCCGCTGGTGATGATGGCGGAACTGTCGCGGCTCAACCATGACGACTGGTATCAGCGCCGGCACAAGCGGCTACAAAAGCTGGCGCAGCTGGTCCTGAGCGGCATCGCCGACCCGGCCTGGTTCGTCGAAAAAACCGGCGCCCAGCAGGAGATACCGAAAGGCGGGATACTCGGCTGGATCGCATTCTACCGCCAGACCGCGCCGGAACTTACCGCGCAATCGCAAGAATTGATGGTGCAAGCGCCTTTCCGTTATGCCCAGTTAGGCGGCAATCTCAGCGTACTGGCAGAGAAACATTTTTTTGAACAGCCATGAGTGCGCCGCGATCCTGCTTGAATCTGCTTGAGCCTGATGTAGAGGCTGTTGCGAAATTAATCTAGCGTTGTTGCCCTTGCAGGGCGCCCCCTGGCTTGCAAGCCAGGTCGTTCCGCAGGCAGACGACAATGTCGTCAGAAACCTCCGCTATACCCTCCTAGCCGTACTGCTCGTACTGCTCGTATTGTCTTCGTCGGCGCGCCCAGCCATCTGTGTTCGCAACAGCCTCTTAGAAAGTACCGTCGCCAGGTTCGACCGGCTGCGATAAGCGGCGCGAGCTTGCGAGTGAGGGGGCGCGGCTGAGATACAGGGAAAGCAGGGCGCACAGCAACGCCGTCCCCGATATTGCTGCGCCGACCGTGGGCGTGTCAGCCAGCGATCGCGAGGCAATCACGAGGCCGCCGCAGGCCGCTCCCAACGCCACGCCGAGGTGCATGGCGGAAGTATTCAGGCCGATATTCACTTCGCTGGCAGCCGGCGCTGTGCTGATCAGGTAACTTTGCACCGTTGGCGAAATACTCCAGCTCAGGCTGCTCCATAACATCATTACCGGCAGGAACAGCCAGAGCGAGCCGGCGAACAGCGGCAAACTGGCCAGCACCAGCGTAAACACGGCGGGCACAAGCCACATGGTGCGTCGCGCGCCAAGCCGGTCGGAGAGCCAGCCGCCAAGATAGCCGCCGCTCACCGCCGAGACGCCGAACAACGCATACATCAGGCTCAGGTTGCCGCCATGCAGTCCAAGCGTGGCGCCGAGATAAGGCGCCAGGTAGGCGAACAAGGTGAAATGACCGGCGATCATCAGAATCGACACCAGCTGCGCCAGCGCCAGGCTGGGAACCGTGAGCTGTTGCCAGTAGCGGCGCAGCGGCAAAGGCTGGCGGGCGGTCATTTGCGGCAGGCTGGCCTGTAGCCAGAAGATCAGTGCGGCGGCCAGCATCGCCATGGCGGCAAAGGGCAGGCGCCAGCCGAGATGCTCGCTGAGCACAATGCCGAAAGGAATGCCCAGCACCAGCGAGGCGCTGATCCCCATGAAGATGACGCCGATGGCGCGGCCGCGATAGTCAGGCGTTACCAGCGCCGAGGCAAAGGTGGTGCACAGAACCACGATCAGCGAACAGCTTGCCGCCGAAACGATACGCAGGACAAACAGGCTTGCATAATTGGACGCCAGCGCGGCCGCCAGGTTGCTGGTGGCGAATATTGCGAGTGCAGCTTGTAGCAGGGTGCGTCGTTCGAAACGGGCGGTGAGCGACAACAGCAGCGCCGCGCACAGGGCGAAAGAAAGGGAAAAGATGCTGGTCAGTTGCCCCACGACGCTGACCGATACCTTCAAGTCATGCGCCAGCAAAGGCAAAATTCCGCCGACGATATTCTCATCGAGGCCGGCAATGAAAGCCACCAGCGCCAGCAGGTAGATACGACGATCCATGGACAGTTCCTTTGATAAATGTTGCAGCTGGCTGCAGCAGGAAACAGTCGATGGCGGCGCCATCAATGCGGAATGCCGTTACGCGCTTGCTAAACGTTAGTTATTCGGTTTGATAATGCCCATCATGACCGCTCGGCTGATCGCATGGCGGGTGCTGTAGACGCCCAGCTTCATCGCCACGTTCTTCATGTGGAAATAAACGGTGCGCTGGGATATCCCCAGGATCAGGCCGATTTCGCTGCTGGTCTTGCCGTCGGCGCTCCAGCGCAGGCATTCGAGCTCGCGCGCAGACAACAGCGACTCCTGGTTCGGCGTGGCTTTACGCCACAGCAGTTCGGCGGCTTCCTGCAGATACAAGCCCAGCAGCAGGGCGTCAGCCTGGGCGCTGGCAGTCAGCGCCAGCGGCGGCGTCGCGTTGCAATAAAAGTCGAGACGGTTCACGGACTGTTTTGTATGCAGCGCCAGGCTCATGCCCTGCGTGATGCCCATGGTTTTCAGCAGCGGATAGATCTGCCCGCCATGCAGCAAACAGAGCTGCTCCACCTGCCAGTTAAGCGGCAGGCAGGAACGTGCCAGGTGTTGTTGGATGGGATCGGTCTTGTCGTCTGCCGGCTGGTTGAAGAGCTGGAGCGTGGCGCCGGGCAGGGTGCCGAACATTTGCACCAGCGATGCGCCGTTGGCGCCTGAGACGTCCATCTTCAGCATGAAATCGCAGATGCCGAGCTGCGCCAGCAGGCGCTGGGCGCGTGCGCGCAACTGCTCCCAGTCGGGAGCTTGTGCGATCTGCAGCAGATCGGGCGTGGATAATCGGAGAACGGTTTCGCTTCGCACCATGGGATTTTCTTTGGTTATGATTTTACGTCAGCGGATTGATCGCGCAAAAACTCCGCAAAGGAATAAAAAGACTCACGCATATAATGTGCCGGGAAATCAAATAGCGCCCAATAATAATCTTGCGTACCAAAACAAATCTGCGCCGGCAGGCAATATGATAGCCAATCGTGGCGCAGCGCGTCGGTGTACATGCCGCCGCTATCGGAAAAGAACGGCACCAGCCGCATTTCCCGCAAGCCGGTCAGCAATTCCAGCGGCGCGCCATAGTCTTGCGCCACTTCCAGCTGCGACATCAGGCTGGCTTCGGTTTCCACCACCATCAGCGTCGCCTTGCCCTGGATATCAAAGAACAGGATACCGGTTGGGTTAGGAAACAAATAATACTCGACAAAGCCATGCCGCTTGCAAAGTTGCTCGACCAGCGCTTCCATGGCCGGGTCAGACAGGAAGGTGTAAGAGTGGCGCGACAGTAGATCTTTCAGCGTCAGCGATTGCGCGTGGAAGAATTCTTTCTGCAGGGTGCGGATTTCCGCTTCCAGGTGATCAAGGGCGTCATGATCGCCTTTCTTGATGAAACGATCGATCAGGCCCCTGTTGAACGCTTCGATGGCGATCTTTTCGTCTGCCTGGCCGGTAAACAGGATCTTTTTACAGGGCAGGTCCTGGACCGCCTGGCAAAACGCCAGGCCGTTCATCTGCGGCATCGCATAGTCGATCACCAGTACCGACGGCAGCATGAAACGGCGGCGGTTCAGCGATTGCCGATAGATCTGGTCGATATCGACCGCAACGGTACGGCGGTCGAAGGAAAAGCTTTGCTCGTCATAATTCACCCGGATCGACTGGGTTTTGCTGGGCGATTGGCGATAGGCGTCGCGCAGCCACTCCAGGGCGGCCTGGGTATCGTGGAAGACCTTGCGCGCCATCTGCGGCGGCAGCTGGAAAGCCAGGCTGTCCAGGAAACTCTGACTATCGTCGATCAGGATAGTCAAAGTAGGGTGTTGATAAACAGGTAATGAAATGTTCATGTTGGCGCATTGCAGGCGCAATGACTCTACTTGCGCTCGATTGGTTAAGACTGCTAATTTAACAGAGAGCGCATCTCTGCCGCTTTTTGTTGCACTACAGGCGGAAATTCCAACACGAAAATCGTATAGCCCAGCGGTCGCGAAACCACGCGAATGCGGGCACCCCAGGCACTTAGCACATCTTTGCAAAATGCCAGCCCGATGCCGGTGCCGTTGTGTTCGGGATAGGCATAGAAACGCTCGAAAATCTGTTCTGTGCGGCCAGGTTCAATACCGCTGCCGGTGTCGATGAACAACAGCCTTGGCCGCGCCCTGGCACCGTCCAGCACGATCCGTATGCGGCCTTTTCCGATACGCTGGATGGAAGTCAATGCGTTACGCAATAAATTGATCAGGACCATCGAGCACAGTTCGGTCTGGCCAAGCAAACGAAAATCGGAGCGAACGGTAATGGCGACCAGATCGCGCTGTTCCTGGTTGACGAAGGGATAGCGCTGCATCATCAGGTCAACTGCCGCCGTCATTGAGACGATATCCGTGGCGACCAGGTTTTCCCTGCCGGTAGAGGCGCTCAGCAGGAACAGATCGATGACGTTGTTCATGTGCCGCACTTCGAATTCGATTCTGGCCAACGCTTTTTCCATCGGGACCTGGCTGGGCGAGCTTGGTACGGCATTTTCCTGCAACAGACGGCTCAGGCCCCGCGCATTGGCATTGATGCTGCGTAGCGGCGTGCGCAACTCGTGCGACACCGTCGCCAGCGCGGTCGCCATGCCTGCGAGTTTTTCCTGCGCCAGGACTTTTCTGCCGACCTTGGCGATCGATACCGTCACTATGGCGAACAGCTGTATCGGCCATTGCTCCAGCGCGTGAAAGCTCGGCGGAACCAAGCCGCCATGGAGCGCGGCAAAAGCAAAGTAGGCGAACATCGTGCCTGTCAGATAAGACAAAAATGCCAGCGTTGTATCGAAGTGGAACAAGATAATCACGGCGATCAGCAGCGACTGGCCCCAAACCGGAGAGCCGTCGTTCATCAAAAACATGAAGGTGAAGAAGAACGGGGCTATATAGGTCAGGCTGATGAAGAAATACGCGGTCAGCCACCTTTTGGGAATCTGATGCCTGAGGGCGATGGCCGGCAGGCACAGCACGATGCCGAAAATCCGCAAGCCCAGGTTTTCGTATGGCTGCGGGAACCAGTATGCCCACACGACGTAATACAGCGGCATGCCGATCACGGCGATCCATGCCAAGAGCATCATGCGCTCGATATTGCTGTCGTACTGACGGTAAAACCCGGCCCACCACTTGCCCGTGGCTTGCCGCCAGACCGGCCAACGTTCGCTTATCCAGCTGTTAGTGTGCTCACTCATGTGGGTCGGTTAATGGTCTATCATAAATTGTCATTAGGCAGTTCGTTGCGGAGCCGGCCAAATACCCGCTTCCACGTGAAATGCCTTGTTTGGCGCCAGATTCCAGACGGGGGAGCTCTGGCTACTCTGTTTGGCTTATTAACAGAGTGTACTGGGAGAAAATTATGCCACTAACTACAAGCTACCACGCGGAATTAAGTTCTGCAGCGGAGCAACATTTACCCGCTTTTGTATCTGCGCGTATGGACGAGCACTACATCGAACGTATAGAAAAGCTGCTGGGCGGCGAGCATCTGCATAAATGGCATGCGCCGGGTCCGGATGCGATTTATCTTTCTAGCAACGATTATCTATGCATTGCCGGGGAACCGGTGCTGATCGAGGCGCAGGCTGCATGCCTGAAGCGAGGCGAAGTCGATTTGTTGATGTCTACGGTTTTTCTGCAGGAAGGTAGCCCGCAGCATCGCCTGGAACAAAAAATGGCGAATTTCATGGGCTCGGAAGATGGCTTGATTACACAATCCGGCTGGAGTGCGAACGTGGGGCTGATGCAAAGCATCGCAGAACCCGGCGTGCCGGTGTATCTCGATATGCAAGCCCATGCTTCATTATGGGAGGGAGTGAATTCAGGGCAGGCGCGCGCGGTGCCATTCCTGCACAATGAAACCGAACATCTACGACGCCAGGTACAAAAACACGGTGCAGGTGTGATCGTGGTTGACGCCTTGTACAGCACCAATGGCAGCGTGTGTCCCTTGCACGAGATATTGGCGGTAGCCGAAGACAGCGGCAGTATCCTGGTGGTGGATGAGTCGCATTCACTCGGCACGCATGGCCCTGAAGGAGCCGGCCTGGTAGCGCAGATGGGATTGTCCGAGCGGGTGCACTTCCGTACTGCTTCGCTGGCCAAGGCTTTTAGCGGACGGGCCGGTTTCATTACCTGTTCGCATAAATTCAAAGGCTACTTTCTATCGACATCCAGGCCTGCCATTTTCAGTTCCTGCCTGCTAGGGCATGAGCTAGCCTGGTTCGATGCCGCGCTTGATTTTATCCGCGCAGCCGATGACCGCCGCCAGGCACTCCATCGTAATGCGCACCGCCTGCGTACCGAGCTAAGCGCCCTGGGCTACAACGTCAGCGACGGTAGCGAGCAGATCATCGCATTGGAAGCCGGCACCGAGCCGATGACGCTGGTTCTGCGCAAGGCGTTGGAAGCAGAGGGTATTTTCGGCGCTGTATTTTGTGCGCCGGCGACGCCGAAAAATCGTTCCCTGGTACGGCTGACGATCAACTCCGGCCTGACCGAGGTTGAGATTCAAAGGATTGTGCAGGCATGCGCCAATATTCGCGAGAATGTGCGCCTGGCCGACTGGTCTTCAAGCCGCCGCAAGGTCGTAGTGCCGCGGCAGGCAGGCGTTTCCGTTTCCACTTAATCGAGTAACAGCGCGAGTAACAGCGGCTTCCCGCCGATTTGCCATTGCAGCGGCGGCCGGGAAGCCTTCCTGCACTCAGTTGTCAGTCATATCGTATTGCCGTCGCGCGCCGCGAATCACTGTTTGATGGTTGCCAGCCCAGTCAGCCAGCACCTTGAGCGGCATGCATAGCGAGCATCCCAGTACGGTCAGCGCATATTCCACTTGCGGCGGCGTGCTCGGGATCACCGTACGCGATACCAGACCGTCTCGTTCCAGGTGACGCAAAGTCACCGTCAGCATACGTTGCGAAATGCCGTCGACCTGGCGTCGCAACTGGTTAAACCGTGCAGGGCCGGATTCCAGCGTAGTGAGCACCAGCACACTCCAGGCGTCGCCGATACGGTCCAGCACATCGCGGATCGGGCATGGCAGGTCTTCGAGAGCGCTGGGCCGCCCTCTGCCGCGTGCCGCTGCGGGAGTTGCTGGTATGGCGGAGAGGGTGGTTACCTGCATGTTCCTATCGTTCATCAAAGTGCCTTCTTGCGCTTAAGTTTCAAATAATTATACTGGTTACTTTAAATAACCACCACGGCCAGCGCAGTCGGCCATCATTTAGAGGCTATTGCAAACACAGATGGCTAGGCGTTCCGACGAAGACACTACGAGTAGTACGGCTAGGAGGGTGTAGTAAGGGGAACAACGCCAGGTGTGTTTGCAACAGCCTCTTAATCATCACTTAAAGGAAACCATCATGAAAATTGCCATCATCGGCGCTACCGGCAATGCCGGCTCCCGGATTGCCGCCGAGGCGCTACGGCGCGGCCACAGCGTGACCGGCATCGCCCGTTCCGCAGATCCGGCAAAAGCGCCAGCCGGCGTCGAACTACGTCAGGGCGACGCCACCCAGCCGGAGCAACTGGCGGCATTGATTCGCGGTCAAGACGTGGTGGTCAGCGCCGCCAAGTTCAGCGTGTTGAAAGCAGCAACGCTGCTGCAAGGCGTCAAGAGCGCAGGCGTCAAGCGCTTGCTGGTGGTCGGCGGCGCGGCCAGCCTGGAAACCGCGCCTGGCGTGACCTTGCTGGATAGCCCGAATTTTCCTGCCGAGTACAAGGTGGAAGCCGTACCAGGCAAGCAGTTCCTGGACGATCTGCGTGCGGAAACCGAGGTGGACTGGACTTTCCTGTCGCCGCCAGCCATGTTTGCACCGGGCGAACGCACCGGCGTATTCCGCGTCGGCCAGAACCAGCTGATGGCAGACGCGCAAGGAAAAAGTCACATTTCGATGGAAGATTATGCGATTGCCTTGCTGGACGAAATCGAGCAGCCCAAGCACCTAAAGCAGCGCTTTACCGTCGCTTACTGATTTACCGGCTTGCCAGTCATGCTTTTTATTTCCGCATACCGTGTTTTCTACGGGCCGTCATCTTCCATCGTAAGGTGAGCGCTAGTTGAAAGACTACAGCGCTTTCATGGACGGCTGTCCGCTTTGGAGAGGAAGGCATCGGCAAAAAAATGCGTGGCCGGTAAGCTGCAACTGGCGCTGAAATCGCGCCGTGCGGCCTCCACCACCACCGGCGCGCCGCACGCATACACCTGGTGCTGCGACAGGTCCGCATGATCTTCCATGACCGCCAGATGGACGAAGCCGGTACGGCCTTGCCAGCCGCCGTGCGGCTCCGGTTCCGACAGCACCGGCACATAGCGGAACCACGGCAGGCTTTCGGCCCAGCCGCGGCATAGCGCGTCCATATACAGGTCCGGCTGTCTGCGGCCACCCCAGTACAGGCACATGCTGCGCGTACTGCCGTTGCTGATCGCGTCTTCCAACAGCGCTTTGATCGGCGCGAAGCCGGTGCCGCTGGCCAGCAGGATGACCGGATGATCGCCGTCGCGCAGGAAAAAACTCCCGCAGGGACCTTCGAGTTTGAGCGTGTCGCCGGCGCGCAAGCTGGCGAACACCTGGTCGCTGAACAAACCGCCAGGCATGTGCCGCACATGCAATTCCAGGCCGCCGCCGGCCGGAGTGGCCATCGAATAGCTGCGCCGCTGGCCATCGGCCAGCAAGACGTCGACATACTGGCCGGCGATATAGTCCAGCGCGGGCGTTGCCGCATCTTCAGCGCGCAGGCGGATGACAGCGACATCCGACGCCGCCCGTTGAACCGTTTCAACCACCATCTGTACATGCCGGATCGCCGCCTCATGCGGCAGTTGCGGCGTGGCGCTCACTTCCACCTCGACTCGTCCTGCCACCACTCGCACCGGAAAGCTGCGTACCGCCTCGGTCACCGGCGCGCAGCGCGGAGCGCCGCTCTTGATGTCGAACATGCCCTGGTGCAAGGGGCATTCAATGCAGCCGTCCTCGATATAGCCGTCAGACAGCCTGGCATTGCCATGCGTGCATAAATCACGTAACGCAAACAGTTCTTCGCCGAGGCGGAATACCGCCACCGGCTGGCCGCCGGCGATGACCGCAACCGGCTCGTCCTCGTTGAAATCTTCGGCCGTGCCGATATCGTGCCATGCGCTCATGATCTCTCTCAAATCGGGGTTGCCAGCAAGGTTTGCACACGCAGCGTGTCGTACACCACACGCCGCTTCGCGTAGCGCCAGCCGGCACCGGTTCGGATCACCCGATCCAGGTAGCGGCCGGCCTGGTACACATGCGATTCGCCATCCTGCAGGGTTTGTATCACCACATAACTGGATTCGGTTTCGACCGTGTCGGCGTCGATGCGTTTGATCATCAGGCCGGAAGTCATGTGGCGGTAGCTGTGCGCTTCGTAGATGTTGGCGTGTCGCAGCGACAGAACGCGGTCGCGCAGCATGCGTTTGCTGTCGCAATAGATGATGCCGATCGGCAGGCTGGCGTCGGCGTTTTCACGCGGGATGATTTCATACAGGCAGTCGTCAACGAAAAATTCCGGCCATTCTTCCAGGCGGTCATTATCCAGTGCGTGCACATAGGCTTCCTGCAACTGATGCAATTCAAACCACAAAATCATTTTTTCCATCGCGTTTTCCATGGTTTACGCCTTTTCAAAACCCATCAGTTTTTGATACCCGAGCCAGAACTTGCGGATCAGGCCTTCGGTAATCAGCGTGTCTTCCTGCTCTGGATTGTCTTTCGCCATTTCCATCACCGAGCAGTCGTCGGGATCGCGCACGGTGCCGCGCTGCACCAACTCGGTCGCCTCGGTATCTTCCATCGAGATATAGCCGGCCGGCCCGACCAGATTGGCTTGCTTGATACGCAAGGCGCGCAGCTCCGGCGTGTCGTCGGCGTAGCCGAAGAAATGGAAAATCAGTTCGAAATTCTTCGGCCCTTTCGGCAGTAGCTGGCGCGCCACCAGCGTGTTGTGGATTTGCTGCACCACCAGTTGCGGAAAGATCGGCTGGATATGATTGGTCGTCATTTCCTCGTATTCCTTGATCTGTCCCAGCACCGAATCGTCTTCCAGCGTAAAACCCTCGTCAAAGGAGCGGATAGCTTGCTGCTTGTAGGCGTCCGACGTTTCAGTTTCGTTCTTGGTGGCGGTGATGATGCTGTGCAAACCGTGCCGCTTATCCGCCAGCGAGCGCGCCTTCATGCCGACCCGGAAGATATTGAAGGTGGTATGGAACAGATGCAGCAGACTGGCGTGATACGGATCCTTGACGTTTTCCAGGTACAGCTTCCAGTTCGACTTCGAATACTGGCGGGTGCAGCCCAGATAGACGATGGGCTTGTGGAAAATGCGGTCGATCCAGGGACGCATTTCAGCGCCTATATAGTCAGCCAGCGGTTCGACGATTTCGCTGAAAGTAGCGAATACCAGGCCGCGATAGCTGTCTACCCGCAACTGGCGCAGGCCATGGCATTTCGGATCGAAATCCTTGGGCATGCCGCTCATGCCTTTTTGTCCACGCCGGAATGGCACGCCCTGCAGGTTGCCGCGCGAATCGAAACTCCATTGGTGATAGGCGCAGCTGTGCGAACTGGCATTGCCACGCGGGGTGCGGCATACCATCGCGCCACGGTGCGCGCACTTGTTGACCCAGGCCGCCAGCGTGCCGTCGTCGGTGCGAGTGACCACTACCGGCGTGTCGCCGATGAAAGTGCTCTTGAAATCGCCGTTGTTGGGAATCTCCGCTTCCAGCGCCAGGAAACTCCAGACCGGCCCGCGGAAGATGCGTTCCTGTTCCAGATCGTAGACTTCCTGTGCGCTGAATACTTTGTAGGGAGTGCGCGAGCCGTCGTTGCGCGGAAACTGCACTAAAGGGGCGTAGCCGGGCGGCCTGCTTTGAATGGTTGTCTCTTCCATCATGTTTCCTTCGGTATTTTTGTCAATTGGCGGCGTGCCGCTGCTCGGTTAATAGTAGGCAAATGCAGCGCCACGCAATAGCCGCCGCTTGCATGATTGATGATGTCCACTATCCGAATTTTGCAAACTCGTCCCTCCATACTCTGGCGGTATGGAAGCCTTCAAAAATGGTCTTGGACAGGGGCGCGGCTCTGTTTCTATGATGAGGAACTAGACCTGAGATCGCCGAATTGAGATCATAATAATGAATCCTGTCATTGAAAAAATAGAAGTCATGCTGGTGGACGTGCCGACCGTCCGCCCGCACAAGCTGTCGATGGCGACCATGCATCACCAGACCCTGGTGTTGCTGCGAATAGACAGCAACGACGGCGTCAGCGGCTGGGGTGAAGCCACTACCATCGGCGGCCTCGCTTATGGCGGGGAAAGTCCGGAAAGCATCAAGATCAACATCGATACGTATATCGCGCCTTTGCTGACGGGGCGCGACGCCAGCCGTATTGCACAGCTGATGGCGCTGATTCGCAGCACCGTGCAGGATAACCGCTTTGCCAAATGTGCAATCGAGACGGCCTTGTACGACGCGCAGGCCCAGCGCCTTGGCGTGCCGCTCAGCGAACTGTTCGGCGGCCGCCTGCGGGATTCCGTGCCGGTAGCCTGGACGCTTGCCAGCGGCGATACCGGACGCGATATCGCCGAAGCTGAAAAGATGCTGGACCTGCGCCGTCACAATATTTTCAAGCTGAAGATCGGCTTACGCTCGGTGCGGGAAGATGTGGCGCACGTGGCGGCGATCAAGCGCGCGCTCGGCGACCGCGCCAGCGTCCGGGTCGATGTCAACCAGGCCTGGAGCGAAACCGAAGCCATGCTGGGTATGGCCTTGCTGGCGCAGGCTGGAGTGGATCTGGCAGAGCAGCCGATTGCAGCGAAAAACCACGATGGCATGCGCCATCTGCGCGCTAAAAGCAGCATTCCCCTGATGGCCGATGAAGCCCTGCATGGCGCGGTTGACGCCATGGCGTTGGCGCGCCGTCACGCAGTTGACGTGTTTGCCGTCAAGATCACCCAATCGGGCGGCCTTAGCGGCGCCAAGCAGGTAGCGGCGATTGCCGAGGCGGCACATATCGATCTCTACGGCGGCACCATGCTGGAAGGCGCCATCGGCACGATTGCCTCGGCTCAGTTGTTTGCCGGTTTTTCAACGCTAGCGTGGGGCACCGAGCTGTTCGGTCCCTTGTTGTTGACAGAAGAAATTTTGCAGACGCCGCTGGTGTACAAAGATTTCTGTTTGCAGTTGCCGGCGACCCCGGGTTTGGGCATCGCGCTCGACCAGGACCGCCTGAATTTCCTGCGGCGCGACAAGAAGGCCGCCAGCGTATTCGCCCTATCATGATGTAAAGACCAAGGAGACAATATGTTATTCAAGGTACGAATGGATGTCCGGCTGCCGGCAGACATGCCGAAGGCAACTGCCGACGAATTGAAAAGAACCGAGCGCGAACTGGCGCAGGCCTTGCAGCATTCTGGCAAATGGCGGCATTTGTGGCGCATCGTCGGCCAGTACGCCAATATCAGCATCTTCGATGTCGACAGTGCAAGCGAACTGCACGATTTGCTGACGTCCTTGCCGCTATTTCCCTACATGACGATCGAGGTGGAAGCCTTGTGCCGCCACCCGTCTTCCATCCACGCGGACGAGCGCTGATTGCTGGCTTGTTGAACTAACCCACCCAATACCTATTCAACGTTTGAGGAGACAACATGGACAAGAACGCTATCAATGCGGTGCTGAAAAAAATTCGTGACACGGAAACGGCCAAAGGCAATCCGCGCACCAAGGAAATCGTCAATCGCATCGTGCAAGATTTGTTTTATACGATAGAGGACCTGGATGTGCAGCCGGAGGAATTCTGGGTAGCCGTCAATTACCTGACCGAAGCCGGCCGCTCCGGCGAGTACGGCCTGATTGCCGCCGGCCTGGGATTCGAACATTTCCTGGATCTGCGCATGGATGAAGCGGAAGCCCGCGCCGGCGTCGTCGGCGGCACCCCGCGTACCATCGAGGGCCCGCTATATGTCGCCGGTGCGCCGGAAACACTGGGCGAAGCAAGACTCGACAACGGCAGCGAACCGGGCGAGGTGCTGTTCATGCAAGGCCAGGTGCTGGATGATGGCGGCAAGCCGCTGGCCGGCGCGCTGGTAGAAGTCTGGCATGCGAATCATCTGGGCGGCTATTCCCACTTTGACCAGAGTCAGCCGGCTTTCAACCTGCGCCGCAGCATACGCACCGATGCACAAGGCCGTTATCGTTTCCGCAGCGTGGTGCCGCTGGGTTATAGCGTGCCGCCGAACGGCGCAACCGACGCGCTGTTGAAGCAGCTGGGACGCCACGGTTCACGGCCTGCGCATATCCATTTCTTCGTTTCCGCGCCAGGTCATCGCAAACTGACCACGCAGATCAACATCGAAGGCGATCCGTTGCTATGGGATGATTTCGCTTTCGCCACCCGCGAAGGCCTGGTACCCGCGTTGGTGCGCGTCACCGATCCGGCTATCCTGGATGCGTATCAGGTCAGCGCGCCGTTCTCTTCGATCGATTTCAATTTCACCTTGCATGTCGACCGGCCAGCCTTGCCGCACGCTGAAATAGTGCGGCCGAGAGCCAGCGCATAAAGAGCCCGCCGAATGCAAATATTGACACTTGGCGCCGAGAACTTTGCCTATACCCTGGATGGCCCCGCCGGCGCACCGGTCGTCATGCTTGCGAATTCGTTAGGTACCACTATGGCGATGTGGGACCGGCAAGCGCGCTTCCTGCAACAGCGTTACCGGGTACTGCGATACGACACGCGCGGCCATGGTCAGTCGACAGTATCGACCGGCCCTTACGCATTGCCGCAACTGGGCAACGATGTGCTGCGCTTGCTGGATGCACTGGCGATAGAGAAAGTCGGCTTTTGCGGCATCTCCATGGCTGGCATGACCGGTATGTGGCTAGGTATTCATGCGCCATCGCGACTGGAAAAGCTGGTGATCGCCAACAGTGCGGCGCGCATAGGTACGGCGGAAGGCTGGCATGCCCGTGCACAACAGGTACTGGCCGACGGCATGGACGGTGTCGCCGACGGCGCTGCCGGCCGCTGGTTTACGCCTGCTTTTATTGCGCAGGCGCCGGACCAGGTTGCGCAATATGTGCAGAGCTTGCGTGATTGTTCGCCGGCTGGTTACGCCAGCTGCTGCCAGGCATTGGCTGGCGCAGATTTGCGGGAGGAGATTGCCGCAATCACAACGCCGACTTTGCTGATCGCCGGCCTGCATGATCCGGTGACGACCACCGTCGACGCCCGCTTCATGCAAAGCCGCATAGGCGATGCCAGCTATGCCGAGTTGCCGGCATCGCACTTGTCGAATATCGAAGCGAGCGAGGGTTTCAATCGTCTGTTGCAGGATTTTCTGGCGTGAGTGTTGGCGCAATCCCGGCCACCAGCGAGCGGAAGTTTTGCAGCGCCGGTGAATTGTCATTAGCCCGAAAATTCATGATCACGGGCGAGAATACGCCCTTGTTGGAAAGCGGACGATAGACCACATCGGCCCGATGCAAGCCCTGCACCGATGCCGGCACCAGCGCCACGCCGACGCCGGCGGCGACCAGACCGATGGCGGTTTGCATTTCGTTGGCTTCCTTGACGATCGCCGGCCTGAGGCCTTTCTCTGCAAAGATTTTCAGTACCTGGTCGGCGTAGCTGGGGCGTGGTTTAGCCGGGTACAGGATGAAATTTTCGGCAGCCAGCTGGGTCAGCGTCACTTTGGCTTTTTTCGAGAGCGGATGACCGATCGGAAATACCGCGACCAAAGGTTCTTCGATAATGGTCTGGCAAACAATGTCAGGGTCATCGATATGCAGACGGCCGAAGCCGACATCGATGCGCCCCGATTTCAGCGCCTCGGTTTGCTCCATCGTGATCAGCTCTGAAAAGCCGACCTCGATGCTGGGATTGTCCTGGCGAAAGCGCTTGATCAGTTCCGGCAGCAAGCCATATAGCGTAGACGGCACGAAACCGATGCTGAACCAGTGTTGCTGGCCGCTGCCGATACGCTGCGTGGCCGCCTGGATTTCGTCGATGCGCGACAGCACTTGCACCGTTTGTTCGTAGAAGAACTTGCCGGCCTTGGTCAGCGCAATGGGGCGCGACGCGCGGTCGACCAGCTCGACGCCGATTATTTCTTCCAGCTGGCGGATTTGCCGGCTCAGCGGCGGCTGTGCAATGTGCAAGCGCTCGGCGGCACGGCTGAAATTCAGTTCGCTGGCAAGCGCACTGAAATACTTGAGATGACGAAGTTCCAATATACCTCCCGAGCATAGTGGGCGACAGAATCAATATTGTACGTTTTCTGCGGCAAGGCTTACACTATGCGCGAAAGCCAGTGACTATATACATCCGAGGTCTAAACGAGGTTGATATGCATAGCCAGTCAGTTAGCCTGGCGCCGCTGTACCGGCGCCGCGTATTCCAGTCCAGCGAAAAGGTCGATTGCCATGTCCAGGTGGCGCGTGAGCTGTCCGCGCATGACCTTTACTGGAAGGGCGATAACGTCGATACCGCGCTGTTCAAGGCGACCATACGCCAGCTACAGATATTCATGCTGAAGTATGGCGCTGAAGTCGTGGTCAGGCCGACCCTGTTCCAGGGGTTTGTGTTGGTGCACATGACCTTGAGCGGAGTTGCCGAAATTGAAGCGGACGGGCAGAAAATACGTATCCCGCAAGGCCAGGCGGCGGTGATTGCGCCCAAGCGCAATTTGCGGCTGTGGTGGCAGGCCGGCTCGGAGCAATTGATATTGAAAGTGCCGGTGGCGCTGTTTTCTGAAATCGACTTGCGCCGCGATGTCGATCTGGCCGGGACGCCTTCCCTGTTGTTGCTGCCGCAGCAAGTGGCATCGCATTGGGAACTGTTGATGCAGTCCTTGCTCGGGGTGCTGGGCTTGCCTGCTCCCGCGGCCAGCCATACGGAATGGATCAATCATTTTGAGCGCGGGGCGGTCGAATTTCTTTGGTCGCAACTGGCGCCGGGATCAGTGTCGTCGGCGCTCGCGGACACCGGCAAGCAATCGGCTGCCGAGATTGGCGATCACGGAAAATTCAGGCAGCTGGAAGCATTGGAGAACTATATTCAAGCGCGCTTATGCGCGCCGGTAACGCTGGCCGATCTGGCGCGTGCGACCGGCGTCAGCGTGCGCGGACTGAATATCTTGTGCCACCGGCATCATGGCGTGGCGCCCATGGATTTGCTGCGCAACATACGGCTGGATGCAGCGCGCCGGCGATTGCTGGAGCAGCCGGCAGCGACGGTCACCGAAACCGCTTTTGAATTCGGCTTTGCCCATATGGGGCGCTTCTCCGCCTACTATCGCCAGCGTTTCGGCGAGTTGCCGAAACAGACGCTGGTACGCCATCACTAATCAAGCGTTGAATCCGTCGAATCCGTTGAATCAATTGCCAACGCTATTTTTGCGCCCGCACCAGCAAGTTGATTTTGGCCGCCGCCGCCAGCAGCATCGGCAAACAATGTTCCAGCAACTGCGCAGGCGGCGGATTATTTACCTGGCCGCTGATGTTGATGGCCGCCACCACACGCCCGTTGCGGTCGACTACCGGCGCCGCCATCGACACCAGTCCCGGCTCCAGTTCTTCGTTGACCTGGCACCAGCCTTGTATCCGTACCTGGCGGATGATCTCGTACAGGCGTTGCGGATCGGTGACGGTATGCGGCGTATGCGCCGGCAATGACGCCGAAACCAGCCGTTGCTGCACGATGTCGTCCGGCAGTCCCGCCAGCAGCACCCGTCCCAGCGAAGTCGAATAAGCCGGCAAACGGCTGCCGACGCCCAGGTTGATCGACATGATCTTGTGTGCAGGCACTCGCAGCACATAGACAATCTCGTCGCCGTCCAGCACAGCGGCGGAGCAGGACTGGCGCAGGCTCTGCACCAGGTCTTCCATCACCGGTTGCGCCTGCGTCCATACTGGCAGCGACGACAGGTAGGCAAATCCCAGCTCCAGCACTTTCGGCGTCAGGCGGAACAGGCGTCCGTCCATCTCGACATAGCCAAGGTGCAGCAGGGTCAGCAGTATGCGCCGTGCGCCGGCCCGGGTCAGCTCTGCGCTGGCCGCGACTTCGGTCAGCGTTTGCGCCGGCGCATCGGCGCCGAAGCTGCGCAGCACGGCGAGTCCGCGTGCGAATGACTGGACGTAGCTGTCGCCGGGCTTGGGGTCGTCGTGATCGGATGGATGCGGCATGTTCATCTTTCATTAAGAGCCAATTGCAGGCGCACGGACGCAACAAATCAGCGGTTGACATTGATCTGTCAGCTGACTATTCTTTTCAGATAAGTTCTTTATACGAATATTTGTTCATTATAAGAACTTTATTGTGATTTTCAACTGAAATGTTCGTAGAGAGCCATGATCAACAAAATTATCCCTTCGGTAGAACAAGCCCTGGCCAATATTCATGACGGCGCCACGGTCATGATCGGCGGCTTCGGCGGCGCCGGCCAGCCGGCAGAACTGATCGATGCCCTGATTGTGCAGGGTGCGCGCGAGCTGGTCATCGTCAACAACAACGCCGGCAACGGAGAAACGGGGCTGGCGGCGCTGCTCAAGGCCGGGCGGGTGCGCAAAATCATCTGTTCTTTCCCGCGCCAGGCTGATTCACAGGTGTTCGACGGTTTGTACCGCGCCGGCGCAATCGAACTGGAGCTGGTCCCGCAGGGTAACCTTGCAGAGCGGATACGCGCCGCCAGCGCCGGCATCGGCGCCTTCTTCACGCCGACCGGTTACGGCACGCAACTGGCCGACGGCAAGGAAACCCGCGAAATCAACGGCAAGATGTATGTGCTGGAACATCCGATTCACGCCGACTTCGCCCTCATCAAGGCTGAGGCGGGCGACCGCTGGGGCAACCTGACCTACCGCAAGACGGCGCGCAATTTCGGCCCGATCATGGCCAGCGCAGCCAAGGTGACGATCGCCTCGGTGCACGAAATTGTGGAACTGGGCAGCCTCGATCCCGAGAGCGTCGTCACGCCGGGACTCTACGTGCAGCGCGTGGTGCAAGTGCCGCGCAGCGCCACCGGCCCGGCCGGATTCAAACAAGCAAATAAGTAAGCAAACAAGCAAGCATAAGCTAGCGGAGAACAGTATGAACAAATGGAGCAGAGAACAGATGGCGGCGCGCGTGGCGCAGGATATTCCGGACGGCGCGGTGGTCAATCTCGGCATCGGCTTGCCGACGCTGGTGGCGAATCAGCTGCCGGCCGGCCGTGAAGTGATCTTGCATAGCGAAAATGGCGTCATCGGCATGGGTCCGGCGCCCGCTGAAGGCGAAGAGGACTACGACCTGATCAATGCAGGCAAGCAGCCAGTGACCTTGCTGCCCGGCGGCTGCTACTTTCATCACGCCGACAGCTTCGCCATGATGCGCGGCGGCCATCTGGATGTCTGCGTGCTGGGGGCGTTCCAGGTGTCCGCAGGCGGTGACCTTGCCAACTGGCACACCGGCGCCGCTGATGCGATTCCGGCGGTGGGTGGCGCCATGGATCTGGCGATAGGCGCAAAGAAAACCTATGTGATGATGGAGCATCTGACCAAGACTGGCGAAAGCAAGCTGGTCGACAATTGCACCTATCCGCTCACGGGCATCGCCTGCGTGAGCCGGATCTATACCGACCTGGCAGTGATCGATCTCACTTCAGAAGGCGCCAAGGTAACCGCCATCGTCGACGGCTTGTCATTCGATGAGCTGCAGAAACTGACCGCGGTAACGCTCATCAAGGCGCATTGACGACGCCGTGTTGCGCAGTGATGCGTAGTGTTGCTCAGTGCTAATTAACTGATTCAGGAGATACCATGCCCCAAGCTTTCATTTGCGATGCCCAACGCACCCCCTTCGGTCGCTACGGCGGCGCACTATCCAGCGTGCGTGCCGATGATCTGGGCGCCGTGCCCATCCGTGCGCTGATGGCGCGTAATCCTGAGGTCGACTGGCAAGCGGTGGCAGACGTCATCTATGGCTGCGCCAACCAGGCAGGGGAAGATAATCGCAATGTGGCGCGCATGTCGGCATTGCTGGCCGGCCTGCCGTTGGAGGTGCCGGGGGCCACGCTCAATCGCCTGTGCGGCTCGGGCCTGGATGCCTTGGGCACGGCGGCGCGCGCCATCAAGAGTGGAGAGGCTGGGTTGATGATTGCCGGCGGTGTCGAGAGCATGAGCCGCGCGCCGTTTGTGATGGCGAAGGCAGAGAGTGCATTTTCCCGCAGCGCCAAAATGGAAGACACCACCATCGGCTGGCGTTTTATCAATGCGCTGATGAAGCAGCAGTATGGCGTCGATTCGATGCCGGAAACCGCCGAAAACGTTGCTGCCGAATTCGGCATCAGCCGTGCCGACCAGGACCTGATGGCGCTGGCTAGCCAGATGAAAACAGTCGCCGCGCAAGAGGCTGGGTATTTCGACAATGAAATCACGCCCGTGACGATCGCACAGAAAAAGGGCGAGGCGATCATCGTCAGCAAGGATGAGCATCCGCGCGCCACCAGCCTGGATGCGCTGGCCAAACTGAAGCCGGTGGTCAGGCCGGATGGCAGCGTCACTGCCGGCAATGCTTCCGGCGTCAACGATGGCGCCTGCGCCTTGCTGCTGGCCGATGAAGTCAACGCCGCCCGATACGGCCTGACGCCGAAGGCCAGGATAGTGGCGATGGCGACCGCCGGCGTAGCGCCGCGCATCATGGGCATTGGTCCGGCGCCTGCCACCTTGAAGGTACTGGCGCTGAGCGGGCTGACGCTGGATCAGTTCGACGTGATCGAGCTGAACGAAGCCTTCGCGGCGCAAGGACTGGCCGTGCTGCGGCAGCTCGGCTTGCGCGACGATGACCCACGCGTCAATCCGAATGGCGGTGCAATTGCGCTCGGCCATCCGCTCGGCGCTTCCGGTGCGCGGCTGGCGACTACGGCGGTCAATCAATTGCAGCGGATAAAGGGACGCTACGCGCTGTGCACCATGTGCATCGGCGTTGGCCAGGGAATTGCGCTGGTGCTGGAAAGAGTCTGAGTCGGACTACATGCGCCGTGCGGATAGGAAAGCGCGCGGCGTGGTATAAAACCGGTATGTCTAAATCAATGTGCAGCCTGGCCGATGTCTTATCTCAGTAACGCCTCGCGTTCCACCTTGCTGGTTATCGACTTGCAAGAAAAGCTGATGCCTGTGATCGGCGACGGCGCGCATGTCTTGCGGCGTGCCGTGCTGCTGGCGCAAGCCGCGCGCTTGCTGGATATTCCTGTGATCGGTACGGCGCAGCAGCCCTTGCGCCTGGGACGCACAGTGCCATCGATTGATGCATTGCTGGACCAGACCATAGAGAAATCGAGTTTCGATGCATGTGCGCAACCGGAATTTCTTGCTGCTACAGAGAATGGCTGCGACGAACTGGTGGTGCTTGGCTGCGAAGCACACGTCTGCGTCTTGCAAACGGTACTGGGCCTATTGCACCGCCAGCGCCATGTAAAGCTGGTCAGCGACGCCGTCGGCTCGCGCCAGGCTGGCGACAAGGCTGCCGCCATCGAACGCGCCCGCGCCGTCGGCGCGGAAATCGTCACCAGCGAAATGCTCATGTTTGAATGGATGGGCAACAGCGAACATCCCCGATTCCGCGAAATACTCAAGCTGATTAAATAGCTCTGGTATCGTCTGCACTCGCAGATTTCAGAAATCCCTTATGCATTTTTTGCGCGAAATGATCAAGAATGGAGTGGTCAAATTTAATGGCCATTATCAGAACGCGCTATGGATCTTCAAGAAAAGCATTGGCAGCAACTGCAACCTTTATTGCTCGGCGGCGAGAACGACCCGGGTGCCAGCGGCCGCGACAACCGCCTGTTTTTCCGGGCGGTTCTGTGGGTAGCCACCAGGAATGCCAAATGGTCGGCGCTGCCGCCTGAGTTCGGCCGCTGGCAAACCGTTTATGTGCGGTTCATGCGCTGGAATCAAGCCTGCGTCTGGCGGCAGATGGCGAGCGAGCAGGGCATTGGCGGCGAATTGCTGGAAATGCTGGACGTCATCGCCGCCTTTGGGGATGGTTACACGCGACGCGCAGCACAAAGAAAAATCAATAGAAACAACAGGAGTGCCTATAACGCGACACTGGGAAAGGCGACGCCGTCCCGGTATTGTCCTTCGGGTGAAGAAAATGCAAAAGCCGATGCTGACGCCAACTGGATCTGGCGACTGACGCATAAATAGGCCGGGAGATTCTTGTAGCGCAACGCGAGAGAGCCAGGCCAGCCCGGTTTGGGCTAATGCGTGATGAAGGGGAGTAAGAGAGGGGGGATGGTCGGCGTATGGCCAGCGGCAAGATGGCATCAAACCGCTGGTATCGTTAACATTGCCTGAAGTTGGGCGGGTGGGCGCCAGGCCTTCCGAACACCGCCGGCGATGCTACCAGGCTGGCCTTGCGCAAGCCAGCCTTGCTATATCAGCGGTTGCGAGAGAATTTCGCAGTAAGCTGGTTCAGCTTTTCCGCATGCTGCTGCGCTGCCTTTTCGGCCGCCAATTGAGCGGCTTCGGCGGCGCGTTGCAGCTTGCGCTGTTCCGCATTTTTCTTGAAACGTTCGCGCAAAGTCTCGGTAGCGTGGGTGCGGTGCACGTCGGTGACTTCGTCTGTGCTATTGCCTTCGAGATCGAAACGGTGCGTGGCCTTTTCCATCCCCTTCAGGTAGCGCAGCGAGTTGGTGTGCATGCCCAGGGCGATACGCAAAGTCTTGCGGTTAATTTCAGGCGATTGCGCGATGAGTTGCTTGTCGATGCCGATGGCAAGCGGCAGGTAATCGCGAAATACTGCGAATTTTTCCTGGAGTTCCTTGAGCAGAACGCGAGCAGTTTGAACAGGGTTGGGGGTAGAAGCAGCAACAGGTGTATTCATTGACAACAAATAATGCGGTGTGTTTTAGAACGCTTAGGATATCACGTAGACGTCGCAAAGCTCTTGTACAGCCTTGTTTTAAGGCCTTAAACGATGTTTTTTCCTTATCTTGTTGTTCTGCGGAGAACTCAAAAGCGGCGAACGCGCAACTAATTTGCATTGCCGCCAGTTTACCGTGAGGCGCCCTACAAGAATACTGTCACTCTTGGCAGGCGTTTTTTTCATCTTCGTGCAGAGTGGCGCAGAAAAATGTGGCGACAGTATTTACTGCTGCGATGCTATTTTTCTGCCAGCAGCAATAGCCTTTGCGCGCAGCTTTTGACAGCGTCGCGCAGCGCCGGCGGATGATGGATTTCAAACGCAAACGG
Source organism: Collimonas arenae (assembly GCF_000786695.1). NCBI lineage: Bacteria > Pseudomonadati > Pseudomonadota > Betaproteobacteria > Burkholderiales > Oxalobacteraceae > Collimonas > Collimonas arenae. The sequence goes on from NZ_CP009962.1 coordinate 168,870, forward strand.
CAAGCGCGCCAGCTGTCGCGCAAACCAGTCGAGGTCATCGGACTGATTGTGCACCAGCACTCCGTCATCGGTTTGTTCGAGGATACCGATGGCGTCGAACAGATGCTCGCGCGCAGATTTCAGGTCAGTCTTCAGCAGTACTTCGATGGCGAAAGCGCGCGGGATGGTGGCGACCGAAAACGACAAATGCGCCAGCGCGTCGAAATCCGCCGGCCGCGTAAATTCCTGCTCCAACGGTTGCACCTGACCGATCCGGTCCAGCCGGAACGAGCGCAAATCCTTGCGTAGATGGCACATGCCTGCAACATACCAGCGGCCGCCGCGGTAGGCCAGGCCATAGGGATCGAAGTCACGCGCGCTGTCGTCGCCTTGCGCGCTGCGATAGTGCATGTGGACCCGCTGCCTTTTTTGCGCCGCAGCGCTGAGGGCAACCAGTGCCGCATTATTGTCGGGCGAGGTTGCTTGCGAGAAGTCGAGCTTGACCGTTTCATCGACCGCGCCGACGCGCCGTTTCAGATTGGCCGGCATGATCCTTTCCAGTTTGGCCTGGGCGCTGGCCACCGCTGGTGCCGCTTCGGCCAATCCCAGGCTGCGCGCGGCCAGCAAGCCGATAGCCAGGGCTAGAGCTTCGTCGTCGGTGAACATCATGGGAGGCAGCTTGAAACCCGCCATCAACGCATAGCCGCCGTGGCGGCCGCGATCGGTGGTGATCGGAATCCCCATTTCTTCCAGGGTCACGATATAGCGGCGCAAGGTGCGGCCATCGATGTCGAGGCGCGCAGCCATTTCTGCCCCGCTCATGCGGCCATGAGTCTGCAGCAGTTCCAGTACTGCCAATACGCGCGTGGTTGGGTGATACATGAGGCAGAGAATAAATTATATATAGGGCTAATTCTGTCCTAAATATATCTTATCTTGATTTTCAGCACAAAAAAACGACAACCCATTTCCTATGCGGGGGCAAAAAACATGTATCGCATCATCGCTGGTTTTCTTCTTCTTTTAGCAAGCCATCACGCAGTTTTCGCACAAACGCCAACCATCACCCAACAGGCCGCCATGAACAACATTAGCCATCTCAATGATTTCCAAGTGATCGAATTCCGCCGCTACCTGATCAAGGATGGCGGCCGGGCGAATTTCGCCGCCTATTTCGAGACTTACTTTCCAGAAGCTTTCCAGCAACTCGGTGCGATTGCCTTCGGTCAGTTCGGTGAGCGCAAGAATCCGAACGCCTTCACCTGGCTACGCGGTTTCAAGAACATGGATGCCCGCGCCATTGTCAATGGCGCTTTCTATTACGGGCCTGTCTGGAAAGAACACAAGTCCGTATTGAATGACTTGATGGTCGACAGCGATAACGTGATGCTGCTGCGTCCGCTGGACCAGGGCAGCGGTGTAACGGTGTTGCCGGCTGTGGATCCTGTGCGCGAAATGCAAGGCGCCAAGGGTATCGTGCTGGCACAGATTTTTGCGATAAAGAATGGCGAAGTGGAGCAGTTTGCAGAGCGCGCTGCCGCCAGCTTTGCCGGTTACCGCGAAGCTGGCGTCCGGCAAGCCGGCGTGCTGGTCACGCTGGATGCGAATAACAATTTTCCGCAGCTTCCGGTCAGGACAGATGGCCCTTACCTGGTATGGCTGGGGATCGTCGAAGACGACAGGATGCTGGAAAGCCGCTTCAATCCGCTGGCGGAACGCGCCAGCAAAGAACTGGTCGCAAGCGGCATGCTCAGGACAGCGCCCGAGCTGGTGATACTTGATCCAACCAAGCGTTCACGCTTGCGTTGGCTAGGCGAATAAACGATAGACCATAACCGGGAGAGCGCAAAATGCAATCGATAAATCTTTGGCTGTACTTCATGATTGTCCTGGGCGTCATCGTATTGCCCGGTCTGGACATGGCGTTCATCATGGCAAGCGCACTGGTGGGCGGACGCCGTTCTGGCCTGGCCGCAGTGGCGGGGATTATCGCCGGCGGCGTCTGCCACATCGTCATGGCGGTGCTGGGCCTGGCGGTGATCCTGAAATTGTGGCCGGCGCTGTTCAACCTGGTCTTGCTGGCCGGCTCCGTATACATCGCCTGGATAGGCTGGTCTTTGCTGCGCAGCGAGAACGCTTTCCGCCTTACTGCAGGATCGGCGGGCGGCGGGACGAGCAAGGCGCCTGCGACGACTTTTCTACGCGGCATGCTGACCAGCTTGCTGAACCCGAAAGCCTATGTCTTCATGCTGGCGATCTTTCCACAATTCCTGAAACTCGACGCCGGTCCGATCTGGAGCCAGGCTCTGGTGCTGGGGGGGATCACCTGGATGACCCAAGCTGCCGTGTACGGTCCGATTGCCTTGCTTTCCAGCCGCGTCAACGGCTGGTTCGAGGGCAACCCGCGTGGCGGCGCAGTCACTGGCCGTCTGATTGGCGCACTCTTGATAGGCGCAGCGGTTTTCACCGGGATCGAGGGGTGGCAGGCGATTTAGGTGCGCACTGAAACAGAGTGCGGCGCACCATTTTCAGGCAGGAATGGTTGACCGCCGCACCGGCGCAGAGCGTATTGTGCTTGTCTTGCCGGCAATCAAAGGCTGCAAGCCGCATGAAATCAAGGGTTTAGAAGGATGGCACGGCCTTTGCTCAACAACAGGCAGGATCAACGACGATCCCACACATTCTGACGCAGATCCAATGATGGTTCTGTAGGACAACGGCGTCCTCTTGGCTTAACCGCACTCCCGGTTGAGCCGGGAGGACGCCTTTTTGTTTTTAAAGACAAAAACGGTGGACAACATGACCAGCAAAGCGACCAGTATTCAGCTCTTCAGCCTGCGCACGCCGCAAATGCGCGCCTTCCATTTGACCTGGATGGCGTTCTTCGTGTGTTTCTTCGCCTGGTTCGCTTGCGCGCCGCTGATGCCGCTGATCAAAGAGCAACTTGGCCTGAGCATGGCGCAGATCGCCAATATCAACATCGCCGCAGTGGCGGTGACGATTCTGGTGCGATTGCTGGTCGGCCCGCTGTGCGACCGCTACGGTCCGCGCAAAACCTACACCGGGCTGCTGCTGATCGGTGCTTTGCCGGTGTTTGGCGTGGCGCTGGTGCAGAGCTATGAAAGTTTCCTGTTCTTTCGCCTGTGCATCGGTGCGGTGGGCGCCAGCTTCGTCATCACCCAGTATCACACCTCGGTCATGTTCGCCCCCAACGTGGTTGGCACCGCGAATGCCGCTTCGGCCGGCTGGGGCAACAGCGGTGGCGGCGCTGCGCAGGGCCTGATGCCCTTGCTGGTGGCTGCCTTGCTGATGCTGGGCGTCAGCAGCACTATGGGCTGGCGCCTGGCTTTGCTGGTGCCGGGCGTGTTCATGCTGATCATGGCGGCACTGTACTGGCGTTACACGCAAGATTGCCCTGAAGGGAATTATGCAGAAATGCGCGCCCGCGGCGTAATGCCGGAAGGTGGGAAAAAAGGTGGTTGGGCCAGCTTTCGTGCGGCCAGCGCCAACTACCGCGTGTGGCTGCTGTTTGTCACCTACGGCGCCTGCTTCGGCGTCGAAATATTTATCCACAACATCGCCGCGATCTACTACGTCGACCATTTCGGCCTGTCGCTGAAAAGCGCCGGCATGGCGGCCGCCAGCTTCGGTTTGCTGGCCTTGTTTGCACGCGCCCTGGGCGGCTGGCTGTCAGACCGGCTGGCTAACCGTAAATCAGGCGCAGGCCTCAACAGCCGCGCGACCTTGCTGTTTGCATTGATGCTGGGCGAGGGCCTTGGTCTGCTGTGGTTTGCGCATGCCGAGAGCGCCATGCTAGCGGTGGTCGCGATGCTGACGTTCGGTTTGTTTACCCACATGGCTTGCGGCGCGACTTATGCGCTGGTGCCGTTCATCGACCGCAAGGCATTGGGCGGCGTGGCCGGCATCATCGGCGCCGGCGGCAATGTCGGCGCAGTGGCTGCCGGCTTCCTGATGAAAAGCCTGGGCGATACCCAGCAGACCCTGAGCGTGCTCGGCGTGCTGGTAGCGCTCTCGGCGCTGTGTGCAATCGCCGTGCGCTTCGGCGCAGCGCACAAGGCGCAGGAACAGGAATTGCATGACAGTGCACTAGCCAGTCGTAACGTTACCGCTTGAGGGAAAGCAGAATGAAAATCATCGTCATCGGTCACGGCATGGTCGGCCACAAATTCCTGGAGTGCCTGGCGGAGGCGCAAGTGCCGGGTATGGAAGTCACGGTGTTGTGCGAAGAGCCGCGTCCGGCCTACGACCGTGTGCACTTGTCGGAATTCTTTGCCGGAAAATCGGCGCAGGACCTGTCTCTGGTAGAGCCGGGATTTTTCGAACGCACAGCTATCCAGCTGAAGCTGAACGCCAAGGCCCAGCTGATCGATTGCGCCGCCAAGACTGTCGCGTTCAATGTCAACGGCGTCAGCGAAATGCTGCCTTACGACAAACTGGTGATCGCCACCGGTTCCTACCCGTTCGTGCCGACCCTGGCCGGTAACCAGCGCAAGGATTGCTTCGTCTATCGCACCATCGAAGACCTGGAAGCGATGCTGGAATGCGGCAAGCGTTCCAGGACCGGCGTCGTGATCGGCGGCGGCTTGCTCGGGCTGGAGTGCGCCAAGGCCCTGCGCGACATGCAGCTGGAAACCCATGTGGTCGAGTTCGCTGCGCGTCTGATGGCGGTGCAGGTGGATGAAAGCGGCGGCCGCATCTTGCGCAAGAAAATCGAAGAACTCGGCGTTACCGCACACACGCAAAAGAACACGCTGGAAATCGTCGACGGCAAGACCGGGGCGCATCGCATGAATTTCGATGACGGCAGCCATCTCGATACCGACATGATCGTGTTTTCGGCAGGCATCCGGCCGCGCGACGAACTGGCGCGCGACAGCGGCTTGAAAGTCGGCGACCGTGGCGGCATCGTCATCGACAACAGCTGCCGCAGCTCTGATCCGGATATCTACGCGATCGGCGAGTGCGCATTGTGGAACGGCCGCATATTCGGACTGGTGGCGCCCGGCTACGACATGGCGCGTATCGCCGCCAAGCAGGTGTTGGCCGAACTTTCTGCCGATACCGCAGCCGTCACGCCGGAATTTACCGGCGCCGACATGAGCACCAAGCTCAAGCTGATGGGCGTGGATGTCGCTAGCATCGGCGATCCGCACGGTAAAGAAGCTGGTAGCCGCTCTTATCAATTTACCGATGAGCGCAAACAGATCTACAAGAAAATTGTGGTCTCCGAGTGTGGCAAGTATCTGCTCGGCGGCGTCATGGTGGGCGATGCCAGCGAGTACGGTACGTTGCTGCAGATGATGCTGAATCGTATCGAGTTGCCGGCATCGCCGGAATTCCTGATCCTGCCGCAAGCCGATGGCCAGATGAAACCAGGCATCGGGGTTGATGCCTTGCCCGAATCGGCACAGATCTGTTCCTGCAACGATGTCTCCAAAGGCGCGCTGTGTGCGGCGGTGAGCGCCGGCGCCACCAGCATCGGCGCGTTGAAAAGCTGCACCAAGGCTGGTACGTCCTGCGGCGGTTGCGTGGCGCTTGTGACGCAGGTCATGAAAGCTGAGATGAAGAAGCAGGGCATGGCGGTGAATAACCATGTCTGCGAGCATTTTCCCTATTCGCGCCAGGAGTTGTATCACCTGATCAAGGTCGGCCAGATCAAGACCTTCGCGGCCTTGCTGGAACAACACGGCAAAGGCCTCGGCTGCGACGTCTGCAAGCCGGTCGCGGCCAGCATCCTGGCTTCCTGCTGGAACGATTTCGTGCTGAAGAAGGAACACGCCGGCCTGCAAGATTCCAACGACTACTTCCTCGGCAATATCCAGAAGGACGGTACCTATTCGGTGGTGCCGCGCATGGCGGGCGGCGAAGTGACGCCGGATGGCCTGATTGCCGTCGGCCAGGTCGCCAAGAAATACGGCTTGTACACCAAGATCACCGGTGGCCAGCGCGTCGACTTGTTTGGCGCCAGGGTCGAGCAGCTGCCTCTGATCTGGGAAGAGCTGATTGCCGCCGGGTTCGAATCCGGGCATGCCTATGGCAAGTCCCTGCGCACGGTCAAATCCTGCGTCGGTTCGACCTGGTGCCGCTACGGCCTCGACGACAGCGTCGGCCTGGCGATCAAACTGGAAAACCGCTACAAGGGTTTACGTGCGCCGCACAAGATCAAGTTCGGCGTCTCCGGCTGCACCCGCGAATGTGCAGAAGCGCAAGGCAAGGATGTCGGCATCATCGCGACAGAGAAGGGTTGGAACCTGTACGTTTGTGGCAACGGCGGCATGAAGCCGCGTCATGCCGAACTGCTGGCGGCAGACCTCGACAAGGCGACGCTGATCAAGACGATCGATCGTTTCCTGATTTTCTACATCCGCACCGCCGACCGTTTGCAACGCACCAGCGTGTGGCGCGACAACCTTGAAGGCGGCCTCGCATATCTGAAGCAAGTGGTGGTGGAAGACAAGCTCAACATCGCCGCCGATCTGGAAACCGACATGCAGCATGTGGTCGATACCTATGAATGCGAATGGAAGAAAGCCGTGACCGATTCGGAGACGCGCAAGCGCTTCCAGCATTTCGTCAACAGCGAGCAGGTCGACAACAACGTAGTGTTCGTGGAAGAGCGCGGCCAGATCCGTCCGGCCAGCATAGAAGAGCGCAAGCGCATCAATATCCCGGTTGTGGTTGAAACGGTTTAAAGGAACACCATGCACAATGATCTTCAATGCAATCGTTGGGTTGACGTCTGTACGTTGGACGACATCGTGCCGAATACCGGCGTCTGCGCTTTGATTAATGGCGAGCAGGTTGCGATTTTCCATGTCATCGACGGCGAACACCGGGTTTTCGCCATCGGCAACTATGACCCTAATTCCGAGGCATCGGTGCTGTCGCGCGGACTGGTTGGCAGCCTCGGCGAACGCATCGTGGTTGCTTCGCCGATTTATAAACATCACTTCGACCTGCAAACCGGCGAATGCCTGGAAGCGCCCGAGCATTCTGTGAGTGCCTATCCGGCCCGTATCGCCGATGGCAAGGTGTGGGTCGGCGTATGAACGCCAGAGCGTCTTCGGCCAACAAGCCTTCGCTGGTGGTGATCGGCAATGGCATGGCCGGCATGCGCACGGTCGAAGAGCTGCTCAAGCTGGCGCCGGAGCTGTACGACATCACCGTATTCGGCGCCGAGCCGCATGGCAATTACAACCGGATCCTGCTGTCGCCGTTGCTGGCTGGCGACAAGAATATGGACGACATCATGCTCAATCCGCGCGAATGGTATGTCCAGAACGGCATCACCTTGCATGCCGGCGATCCTGTGGTCAGCATCGATCGCCACCGCCGCCTGGTGCGTTCGCGCGCCGGCGTCGAGATTCGCTACGACCGCCTGCTGCTAGCCACCGGCTCCAAGCCTTTCATCATTCCTGTGCCGGGTCATCAGCTGCCGGGCGTGATTGCCTTCCGCGATATCCAGGATGTCGAGACCATGCTGACGGCGGCGCGCAATCACCGGCATGCGGTAGTGATTGGCGGTGGCCTGCTTGGCCTGGAAGCCGCCAACGGTTTGCTGCGGCAAGGCATGGATGTGACCGTGGTGCATGTGATGGACAGCCTGATGGAAAGACAGCTGGACAAGTCGGCGGCTCTGTTGCTGAAGAAAGCGCTGGAGCAGAAAGGGCTACGTTTTTTATTGAACGCTCAGACAGCCGAAATCGTCGGCGATACGCAAGTAACGGCGGTGCGCTTCAAGGATGGCAGCCAGATTCCGGCAGACCTGATCGTCATGACTGCCGGCGTGCGCCCGAATATCGATTTGGCTCAGCAGGCCGGCCTGCATTGCGAACGCGCCATCGTGGTCGACGATACCTTGCAAACTTACGATCCGCGTATTTATGCCGTTGGCGAATGCGTGCAACACCGCATGGCGACCTTCGGGCTGGTAGCGCCGATCTGGGATCAGGCGCGCGTCTGCGGCGCGCATCTTGCCGGCGCCGGCCATCGGCGCTACGTGCAGCAGGCCACCGCGACCAAACTCAAGGTGACCGGCGTCGATTTGTATTCCGCCGGCGATTTCATCGGCGGTGAAGGCAGCGAAGACCTGGTGCTGCGCGATCCGCGCCGTGGCATCTACAAGCGGCTGGTGATCAACGGCCCGCACATCGTCGGCGCGGTGCTTTATGGCGACGTCAAGGATGGTCCCTGGTATTTCGAGCTGATTCAGACCAAGGCCGACATTTCAGGGCTGCGTAGTCAGCTGCTGTTCGGCAAAGCGCTCTGCGCTGAAGCCGCCTGACCGGAAGCCGGTATGAATTCTCCCCGGATTTTCCCGTTGCAAGCGGCTGGCAAGATGGCCGGCACGCAGACCACCTGTCCCTATTGCGGGGTGGGCTGCGGCGTGCGCGCCAAGGTAGGTAATGACGGCCGGATCGACATCGCCGGCGACGAAACGCACGCCTCCAATCTGGGGCGTCTCTGCGTCAAAGGCTCAGCGCTGGGAGAGACGGTGGCGCTCGACGGCCGTCTGCTGTATCCGAAAATACGCGACGGGGAAGGTGACCGGAAAGTGCTGCAGCCGACATCCTGGGATACCGCGCTGGACAAGGTGGCGCATGGTTTTCGCCGGATCATCGACCAGCACGGCCCGGATTCGGTGGCGTTGTATGTCTCGGGCCAGTTACTGACGGAAGACTACTACGTTGCCAACAAGCTGATGAAAGGCTACATCGGCAGCGCCAACATCGACACCAATTCGCGGCTGTGCATGTCGTCTGCCGTCGCCGGCCACAAGCGTGCGTTCGGCGCCGACCTGGTGCCGGTTTGCTACGAAGACCTGGAGTTGGCCGACCTGGTGGTGCTGGTCGGATCGAATACTGCGTGGTGCCATCCGATCCTGTTCCAGCGCATCGCCAAGATCAGGGAAAGCCGGCCGCAAATGAAGCTGGTGGTCATCGATCCGCGCCGCACCGCTACCTGCGAACTGGCTGATCTGCACTTGCCGCTGAAAGCCGGCAGCGACGTCTGGCTGTTCAACGGCCTGCTCAGTTTTTTGGCGCGCGCCGGCGTTGCCGATGACGGCTTTGTCGCTGCCCATACCAACGGCATGGCCGCTGCGTTGGAAGTGGCAGAGGAAGATTGCGCCGACCCGGGTGCAGTAGCAAAAATCTGCAAGCTCGATCCGCAAGATTTGCTGACTTTTTATCAGTGGTTTGCAGACAGTCAGAAAGTCGTGACGGCCTTTTCGCAAGGCGTCAACCAATCCTCATCCGGTACCGACAAGGTCAACAGCATCATCAACTGTCATCTGCTGACCGGACGCATAGGCAAACCGGGCATGGGTCCGTTTTCGATCACCGGCCAGCCGAACGCCATGGGCGGGCGTGAAGTGGGCGGCCTGGCGAACATGCTGGCGGCGCATATGGAGCTGGATAATCCGCAGCATCGCGAGACGGTCCAGACTTACTGGAATTCGCCGCGGATGGCGGACAGGCCGGGCTTGAAGGCGGTGGACCTGTTCCAGGCGATTGAAGCCGGAAGGGTCAAGGCGGTATGGATCATGGCCACCAATCCGGTGGTCAGCCTGCCGGACGCGGATCAAGTTCAGCGCGCATTGAAAAAATGCGAACTGGTGGTGATTTCCGACATCATGGAAAAAACCGACACCAATGCCTTTGCCCATGTTTTGCTGCCCGCTTTGGGCTGGGGCGAGAAAGACGGCACCGTCACCAACTCCGAGCGACGCATCTCGCGCCAGCGTGCCTTCTTGCCGGTTCCCGGCGCAGCACGCGCGGACTGGCAGATCATTTGCCAGGTGGCGCAACGCATGGGCTACGCCGGCTTCGATTTCACCGCCGCGCATCAGGTATTCGATGAGCACGCTGGCTTGAGCGCCTATCGCAATCATGCTAACGGTCAGCATCGCATGTTCAATCTGGACGGCTTGCGCGGCATGGACGAAGCGCGCTTCGATGCCATGCAGCCGGTGCAGTGGCCATTGGCGACCGCACCATCGGGTGACAAACAAGGGACTGCACGCTTGTTTGCCGATGGCCGCTTTGCTCACGTCGATGGCAGGGCACGTTTTATCCCCACGCCACCAAGAGCGCCGCAGAATGCGATCGACAGCGAATATCCGCTTAGCCTCAACACTGGCCGCGTGCGCGACCAGTGGCACACCATGACGCGTACCGGCAAATCACCCAGGCTGGCCGATCACGTGCCCGAATCCTTTATCGACATGCATCCGCAGGACGCCCTGCTGTATGGCGTGCGCGAAGGCATGCTGGCGCGCGTGAGCAGCCGCTGGGGAGCGATGGTGGCCAGGGTGCAGCATGGCGGCGGCATCGCCCGCGGCACGATGTTCGTGCCCATCCATTGGAATGCGCAGACCGCCTCGGATGCGCGGGTTGGCGCCTTGGTCAATCCAGTGGTAGATCCGGTTTCCGGTGAACCGGAATTCAAGCACACGCCGGTGCGGGTCGAAGAATTTCCGGTTGCCTGGTACGGTTTTGTGCTGAGTCGTCATCAGCCCGTGCTGGACGATGTCACCCATTGGACGCGTATCCAGGGGCAGCACTTCAATCGTTACGAACTGGCCGGCCGCAGTCCGATTGCAGATCATGGCGAATGGGCAGCCTCGTTGTTGGGCGTCAGCGACGCAGAGGCCGACTGGCTGGAATACGAAGACGCCAGCGCCGGCGTCTATCGCGCCGTGCATGTGGTCGACGACCGTATCCATGCCTGCGTTTTCCTTTCGCCACGCCCGGACCTGCCGTCGCGGGCATGGCTGGCCAGCCTGTTCGTCAAGGAGCGGCTGGCAGATGTCGACCGGGTCGGCCTGCTGATCGGCCAGCCGATACAAAAGGGTGCAGATACCGGGCCTACCGTGTGCTCTTGTTTTTCGGTCGGCCGCAACACTATTTGCGATGCGGTCCGCAAGCAGGGGTTGGGGAGTGTAGCCGAGGTCACCGCCTGTCTGAAGGCTGGCGGCAATTGCGGTTCCTGCGTGCCGGAGATAAAAAAACTGCTGTCGGAAATATTGGCCGAAGAGAGCGCATAAGCGCTTGCATCGGCTAGGTCAGGCTGGGAGGCTCAAGCCGCTGCCGCCGGTTGGTCCTTAGGTCCAATCAGCCACCAGATCAACAGGCCGGCCGCACTCAACCCGGCGCCGGTCATCGACACTCCGAACCAGCCGGCATAACCGTACATGGCGGTCGACAGCAAGGAGCCGCAAGCACCGCCGATGAAATAGCAAGTCATGTAGCCGGCCGTCAGGCGGTTTCTTGAATCCGGATGCAAGTGATTGATGACGCTCAGGTTGGTGACGTGCACCGCTTGCACCATCAAGTCCAGCACCAGGATGCCGATGATCAGTCCCAGCAGCGAACTCTTGGCGAACACCAGCGGTAGCCAGGACAGCAGCAGTAAAGCCAGGCCGATGGTGGTAGACAAACCGGCCTTGCCGCGATCCGCCAGCCGTCCGGCATGCGAAGCGGCCATGGCGCCGGCGGCGCCGACCAGCCCGAACAGGCCGATGGTGCCGTCCGAATAGTTGAAAGGCGCAGCTGCGAGCAGGAACGAAATCGACGTCCACAATACGCTGAAGACGGCAAAGATGATCGCGCCCAGCAAGGCGCGGATACGCAGCACCGGTTCGGCGACGAACAGCGCCAGGATCGATGTCAGCAAGCGCGGATAGCTCAGGCTTTGCGACTGGTGGTGGCGTGGCAGCGCGCGGCCCAGCACGATAGCCACAATGATCATCAGCACCGCGCCAAACCAGTACACGGTTTGCCAGCCACCCAGCGCCGACAGATAGCCGGCCACAGTCCGCGCCAGCAAAATTCCGAGCAACAGGCCGGTCATTACATGGCCGACTACCTTGCCGCGTTCATGCGGCGCCGCCAGTGTTGCGGCAAAGGGCACCAGTACTTGCGATACCACTGAAAACAGGCCGGTCAACGCAGTGCCGATCAAGACAAAAATCATGCTCTGCGCGGTTGCCGTGATCACCAGTCCGCAAGCGGAAAGCAAGGTCATCACGACGATCATTTTCTTGCGTTCGAGGATGTCTGCCAGCGGTACCAGCAGCATCAGGCCGAGCGCATAGCCGAGTTGGGCCACGGTCACGATCAGGCCGGCGCTGCCGTTGGAAATGCCAAAGCGCGCAGCGATGGTGTGCAACAGCGGCTGCGCATAATAGTTGCTGGCCACCGCGACGCCGGTGGCGATCGACATCATGATCACCAGGCCGGCGCTGAGTTTGGTGGATTGTGGTTCTGCCATATTGAAGTGCCTCTGAAAATACAAGCCGACACTTTAGCCGGTATCCGTGCACGCTGCTGCGCACGCCGGTTTTCAGCATGCGCACGAGTCGGATCGTCAATGCGGACCGTCAATGCGATCTTCTATATTCCTTGTAGATCAGGGACAGGGCGACAGGCAAGCCAGTGGCGTTGCCGAAATTGACCGGATCGTCGGTGTGCGGATACGCCGTGGGATAGGCGCGCAGCAGCTTCAGGTGCGTCAGGTCGAAATTGCCGGATTGTTCAAGGGCGCGCATTGCCTGGTTTTCGATGTCATGCATCAGCGACCAGGTGAGGATTTCACCGGCACTGCGATGGCTAACCACAATACGTGCGATTGTTGTTTTCAATCCTTCGGTAATAGCGTCAAGTTCAAATCTTCTAACCACTTCCATAAGAATCTTCCTCGCTTCAATTTAACTGTATATATGTACAGTATAAATTGAATCTGAGAAAAACCCTATTGTGAAAAAGTACATTTCCAATGAATATTTTGATTCGCATGCAACGTATGTACACACATGTATTTACATTTTTTCAGGAGGCTCCTAGAATGGATTTATCGTATTTTCATCAAGCGGTGCTGGATATGCAAACCACCAAAGTTTTCAAGAACGGCAATTCCCAGGCGATCCGGATTCCTGCCGACCTAGCCTATGAACGCACCGACATTGAGTTCGAGATCGAGCGCATCGGCGATGAGTTGCGGATTCGCCCGGTCGGCCGCTCTCTGGGCGGCGTTCTCAAGAAATTCGCGCAGTTCGGTCCGGACTTCATGGCTGAAGGCCGCGGCGAGCACGAGCAAAGCGAACGCGAGATTCTGTGATGGCGCGTTACATGCTCGACACCAATATGTGCATCTATCTGATGAAAAATCAGCCGCGCGAGGTCGCTGAGCGTTTCGCCACTTGCTTCGTCGGCGATGTGGTGATGTCGGCAATTACCTACGCTGAACTGGAATACGGCGTCGCTGCCTCGGCCAATTGCGCGCGCCAGCGGCAGAACCTGGCTGCGCTGATAGAAGATATTCCTGTCGCTGCATTCGATAGTGCGGCGGCCAGTGCCTACGGTCCGATCCGCGAGGCCACCAGCGAGCGCAAGAAAGACCATCTCGACAAGTTGATCGCAGCGCATGCCCTCGCGCTCGACGTGGTACTGGTGACCAACAACGAGCGCGATTTTGCAAACTACCCTGGCGTGAAGATAGAGAATTGGATCACATCCGGTAATGGCTGATACGCCCATGTGACAGGCTGCGACCAGGGCGAATATCTGCGCGCTAAAACAAGGCGCAAGGCATACAATAGTGGCCTCATTATTAGCCAGGATGCCCGTTGCCATGTCAGACATTCACGCCGCCAATCCGCTGTTGCAAGACTGGAATACCCCTTACGGCTTGCCGCCTTTCGATCAGGTCAAGGCTGAACATTTTGTCCCCGCTTTTGATATTGCGCTGCCAGCTCACCTGGCCGAGATCGATGCTATCGCCGCGCAATCGGCGGCCCCTGCTTTTGCCAATACGCTGGCAGCTTTCGACGAATCGGGCCGGCTCAACAACCGCATCAGCCTGTTGTTCGAAAACCTGACCGCCAGCGAAACCTCGCCTGCCTTGCAGGCGGCGGAAGTCGAACTAGCGCCCAAGCTGGCTGCGCACAAGAATGCCATCTACCTGCATGCCGGCCTGTTTGCCCGGATTGATGCCTTGCATGCCAAGCGCGCCCAGCTGGACCTGGATCCGGTGCAGCTGCGCTTGCTGGAACGGGTGCACCTGGATTTTGTGCGCGCCGGCGCCAAGCTGCCGCCGCAATCGCGCGCACGCTATAGCGCGGTGACGGAAAGACTGGCGGCGTTGAGCACGCAGTTCACGCAAAATGTCCTGGCCGATGAATCCGGCTTTGCGCTGGCGCTGGAAGATGAAGCGGCGCTGGCCGGCTTGCCGGCATTCCTGCGCGCGTCGGCGCAGGCAGCGGCGCAACAGCGCGGCCTGCCGGAGGGGAGCCACGTGGTTACCTTGTCGCCGTCGTTGGCCGAACCGTTCCTGACCTTTTCGGACCGGCGCGATCTGCGCGAAGCGGTCTGGCGCGGCCGGGTAGCACGCGGTGCACATGCCGGCAGCCACGACAACCGTCCGGTCGCTGCTGAAATCATGGCTTTGCGCCAGGAGCAGGCACAACTGCACGGCTACGCCTCTTATGCCGACTATCAACTGGTCGACCGCATGGCCGGCAAGCCGGAGGCGGTGTCGGCTCTGCTCGGTAAAGTGTGGGAGCCGGCTAAAGCAAAGGCCGAAGAAGACCGAGTGGCACTGACCGAGATGGCGCGCAGCCTGGGCCAGCCGACTCCGATTGAGGCATGGGACTGGCGTTATCTGGCCGAGAAAGTACGGCAGGCGCGCTACGATCTCGACGACGCCGAACTGAAACCTTACTTCGCGCTGGAAAACATGATTGGCGCCATGTTCGATTGCGCCCAGCGCCTGTTCGGCATCAGCTTCGTCGAGCAGCATGGCGTCGCCCTGCATCATCCGGAGGCGCGTCTGTGGGAGGTGCGCAGCCGCGACAATGCCCTGATCGGCCTCTTCATCGGCGATAACTTCGCCCGCGCCAGCAAGCGTAGCGGCGCCTGGATGCACATCTTCCGCAGCCAGTCCGGCCATAACGGCGGCACGCTGCCGATCGTCATCAACAACAATAATTTCGCCAAGGCGGATGTGGCGTTGCTGAGTTTCGATGACGTGCGCACCCTGTTCCATGAATTCGGCCACGGCCTGCACGGCTTGCTGTCGCAGGTGAAATACGAGCGCTTGGCCGGCACCCAGGTGTTGCAGGATTACGTCGAATTGCCGTCGCAGATTTTCGAGAACTGGGCCGAGGAAGAAGTCGTGCTCAAACGCCATGCGCGGCACTTCCAGACTGGCGAAGCGATCCCTTCGGCCTTGCTGGAAAAACTCAAGCGCGCACGCCAGTTCGACCAGGCCTGGGCCACCATCATGTATGCCGGCCCGGCGCTGATCGACATGGCGTTGCATTCGCTGCCAAACGGCAGCGTAGTCGATCTTGATGCGTTCGAAGCGCAGCAATGCGAATTGCTGGGCATTCCGAAAGACATCGGCCAGCGTCATTACCTGAGCCATTTCCAGCATCTGTTCGCCGGTTCAGACTATGCGGCGGGTTACTACGTGTACATGTGGGCCGAAGTGCTGGATGCGGATGCCTATGACGCCTTCATCGAGGCCGGCGATCCGTTCCAGCCGGCGATTGCAGAACGCTTGCAGCGGCATATCTACAGCTCAGGCAACAAGCAAGATCCGGCGCTGGCGTTCCGGGCTTTCCGTGGCCGCGACCCGAAGGTGGAGCCGATGCTGGCTAAACGTGGCTTGATTGCCTAGCAAGCCGTGAACCCTGAGCGTCATTGCGCTCAGGGTTGCACTTCGACAGCTATTCGACAGTTATTTATAACAACTACTTATTTCTTCCCGCTGAATGGCGAGGAAAACACTGACGCGCTGGAACCGGCGTTGCCGCCCAATGCGTCATTCAATACTTTCGCCAGACGCACGCCGGCACGGCTCAATTGCAATGCAACCACGCTGGTGGCGTTGTTGACATAGCTGGCCGGCAGCTTGTACTTGCCGCTCGCTTCCGGCGTCGGCAGTTTGCCGTAGGCGTCGGTGCGGGCCAGTGCGAAGGCTTCCAGCGACCAGTCGCGCGGCGTCTGTTGCTGCCATTGCGCGATCTGGTCGCTGGTGATTTTGGAGATCAATGCCGAGGCGACCTGGTTCTGGTCGGTGCCCAGCTTGTTGACGAACGCCGTATCCCAGTAAGCGTGCAGTTTGCCGGAGGCGATGCCGGTGGCCGAGACCGTTTCATCGTTGCCGCCACGGTCATTGGAGTCGCTGGAGTGCAGCGGTTGATGCAAGTCGCCGACGAAATGCAGCAAGAACTGCAAGGCCAGCAGGCGTTCCGCAGGGTCGGTGTTCGGGTCGCGCAACTCGGCGCTGAACTGATCGACCTTATCCACCACGCAGTCTTGCGCTACGCCACCCGATGCAGGCGTGTTGGCCGGGAGGCTTGGATGACCGAAGCAGGCGGTGTCGATATCGCCATCGCTGATTTCGGTGTCGACGAAATGCCAGGCCGCCGTTTCGCGATGTGAGTTGCGATACTTATCGGCCCAGGTCGCCTCGGAAGCGATATCACCCGCAGTCAGGCCGGTCGTGTCGTTGGCCAGGATGGCGTTGACCTGCGAGCGGACGTCGTCGGTCAAGTAGTTGTTGGCGATGGTGCCGACGATCATGTGGCCCTCATCGCCCCAGGCCATGGCGTTCGGCGTCGCCAGCATCAACGGTGCGACACAGGCGGCGCTGATCAAGGTGAAAAATAAATTGTGATGCAACTTGCGATTCAGTTTCATGGAGACTCCATTCGGGAAAAGGGAAAAATTTCTCTGGTACACTATTTTCCGCCCGAATATATGCCGCATTTATGACCGCAGCATGTCAATCTGGCCTTGGACTGGCAAGGCTGACAGGTGCACAGCGGGCTGAATGAATTTCGCTCATACAAACTTGAGAGTTTGTCGCTTGACGCAGCGTGGTTGAAACAACAAACTGGTCAATTCGCGCTGCTGTTTCGATTGTTACTTCCAATGCGGCGCATTTCCTCAGGTAGATCTGTCATGACCCAACGCCAGAAACTCGTGCTGCCGGGCGGGCACAATAAACTGCTATTGCATTCCTGCTGCGCGCCGTGCTCGGGCGAAGTGATGGAAGCCTTGATCGCCAGCGAAATCGATTTCTCGATCTATTTCTATAACCCGAACATCCATCCGCAACGCGAGTACGCCCTGCGCAAGGATGAAAATATCCGCTTCGCAGAACAGCAGCACGGCATCCCGTTCATCGATGCCGACTATGGTCTCGACAACTGGTTCGCCCGCGCCCAGGGCATGGAAGATGAGCCGGAGCGCGGCAAGCGCTGCACCATGTGTTTCGACATGCGTTTTGAGCGTAGCGCCTTGTATGCGCATGAGCACGGTTTTCCGGTGATCAGCAGTTCGCTAGGGATCTCGCGCTGGAAGGACATGCAGCAGATCAACGATTGCGGCGCGCGCGCGGCGGCGCATTACCCCGGTATCACCTATTGGGACTACGACTGGCGCAAGCAAGGCGGTTCGGCGCGCATGATCGAAATCTCCAAGCGTGAGAATTTCTATCAGCAGGAATATTGCGGCTGCGTCTATTCGCTACGCGACAGTAATCGCTGGCGCAAGGAGCAGGGACGTGAACGCATCAAGATTTGCGATAAATTTTACGGCCAGCCGGAAGCGCAAGAATGAGTACCGATCACATCGCCGCTCATTGGCTGGCCGGCGTCAGCAAGCCTCCACAATCTATCGGCGGCGTAAAGCCGCCAGCGGCAATCGACCGCTTGGCCATCATGGAAAAACAGCTGGCTGAATTCATGCAAACCTTGGAACAGGATGAAGACGGCGTCGCGCCGCCGCATTTGATGAGCGGACATCATGGATGTCCTTGCTGCACAGGACGGGGCGAATAAGCTTTAGAGGCTGTTGCAAACACACTTGGCGTTGTTGCTCTTGCAGGGAGCGCCCGGGCTTGCAGGCCCGGGTCGTTCCGCAGGCAGACGACAATATCGTCTGAAACCCCCGCTACACCCTCCTAGCCGTACTGTTCGTACTGTCTTCGTCGGAGCGCCTAACCATCTGTGTTCGCAACAGCCTCTAAGATTCAAGACCCGCTAAACCAGTTATAACCCTGGTCCTCCCAATAACCACCGGGATTTTCATTGGTAACGAAGATCGCCGCAATGTGCTTGGGATTCTTGAAACCGAGCTTGGTCGGCACCCGCAGCTTTAGCGGATAGCCGTATTCGGTGGGCAAGGGCGCCGTGCCGAAATCCAGCGCCAGCATGGTTTGCGGATGCAGCGCCGTCGCCATGTCGATACTGGAATAATAACGATCGGCGCATTTGAAGCCGACATAGCGCGCAGTCGTGTCGGCGCCGATATGCGCCAGGAAAGTGCGGAACGGCACGCCGCCCCACTGGCCGATGGCGCTCCAGCCTTCGATGCAGATATGGCGCGTGATCTGCGATGTTTGTGGCAAGGCTCTGAGCTGCGCCAGGTTCCAGCTGCTCTTGTTGCGCACCAGCCCCGAGACTTCCAGCGTGTAAGTATCGCCATCGATTTCAGGCGCTGAATCGGCGTCATAAAACGCATTGAACGGAAACGGCTTGGTGATCATGCTGGCCGGATAGGTCGGTGCCAGATGATTGGGGCGGAACAGCATGCCCTGCACGCGGTCGTTCCAGCGCGACATCGCCCACAGCACTTTGTCGACCTGGTCGCCGTCTTGCAGGTTGCAACCGGACAGCAGCGACAAAGCGCCCAGAGACAGGCCGGAACGCAAGAACAACCGGCGCTGCAGCTGCACCAGTTCAGGTTGCAGCTCGCTATTCTTTGGCAGGTTTTTCTTCTTCTCGCTCATGCTTGCTGCTCCTGTTCCGAGGCGTTCTTGCGGGAGTGGCGCGGTGCGCGCCCGGTCAGCATCGGCAGCAAGGTGCTCGGCACGATCAGCACCAGCGCCAGATGCACAGCCACAAACGCGACGATGCCGGCCATGGCGGCGAAATGCACGCGGCGCGCAGTGTCGTAGCCGCCGAACAAGTCGACCAGGCTATCCAGCTGCACCGGTTTCCAGATCGACAGGCCGGAAGCCACGACCAGCACACCCAACAGCAGCACGACGATATACATCAGGCGCTGCACGGCGTTATAGACGCCCGCCTGATGCGCCAGTTTGAAAGTCAGCGCATCCTTGATGTCGCGTAGCAGATCGCGAAGACGGAGCGGCAGGAAGTGGCGACGGAAATGGCCGGCCGACAAGCCGTAGCAAAGATAGATCAATCCGTTCGCCACCAGCAACCACATCGCCGCCAGATGCCAGGCAATCGCTCCGCCCAGCCAGCCGCCCAAGGTGGCCCAGCGCGGAAAGTCGAAACCGAACAGCGGCGAGGCGTTGTAGATCGCCCAGCCGCTCATCACCATGCAGACCATCGCAAAGGCGTTGATCCAGTGGGTGGCGCGCACCAGCAGCGGATGGATGATGCGCCGCCGGACTGGTTGTGGCGGCAGGGGTTGGTCAGCAGGTGTCATGGACAAGCCTTGTCAGAATCAGCGCGAGCGGCCGGGCCGCCCGCTATGCACATTACATCGGCGGAACGACATCGCCCTTGCCGATTGTGGCGCGGCCGACGACGTCGCTGCCATCCGCCGCCTTGGTGACGAAGAACACGCCGTGCGCGCCCGGCACCAGCAAGCTGCGGTCGCCTTTATCGAGAGCGACGATTGGGACATCTGCCGGCACTACGATTTTCTTTTCGCCATCGGGATATTTCACGGTGATAGTGCGGCCGCTGGTCACCACCACATCGCCCACGGTGCCGTTGGTCATGCTGCTTTTCTTGCCCAGATCCCAGGCGTAATGGCCTTCGCCGACCTTCATGCCGGCCGGGAAGACATGCACTTCCAGCGCCTTCAGGCTACCGTCCGGCAGCGGCACGGCGGCGCTGCCGATAAAGCTGTCGGATTTGATATCGGTGATGGCGGCATGGGTGACCGAGAACAGCGTCAGGTCGGGCGCCAGCTTCAAGGTCAGTTTCTTGCCGGCCCTGGTGCTGACTTCGAGATTGTCGGTATTTACTTTTTCAATCGTGGCGCGCACCCGCACCGGTACGGTCATTGCCGCAGTCTGGGCGACGGCGGCGCTGCCGTAAGCGAGGAAAGTCGATGCGAGCAGGGCCGGAACCAGGCGGCGCAAGAGTTGTGTGGTTTTCATGGAAACTGACTCGGTGGTTGCTGGGATGCCCAGTCTAGGCGCGCCGGAGTGTCTTATCGGTGACAGTTGAATGACAATATTGTCATTCTTCCCGGCAATCGAATTGATAGAATGGATCCATCTCAACAAAGAGGCTGTTGCAAAATGAATCTGGCCAGGCGCGTCGACCAAGACAGTACGAGTAGTACGACTAGGAGCGGATGGCCGCCCCGACGTAACAACGCCAGACTCATTTTGCAACAGCATCTAAGGGCTCAGTATGGCTATTCTCGTCATTGAAGACGATCCAAAGACCGGCGCCTACCTCAAGAAAGGTCTGCGTGAATCCGGCTATGCGGTCGATCTGGCGCGCAACGGCAGCGACGGTTTGCATATGGCGTTGGAGAATTCCTACGACCTGGTGGTGCTCGACGTGATGCTGCCCGGCACTGACGGCTGGAAAATCATGGGCGCCATCCGCAGCAGCCGCGGCGCGCACCGCGACCTGCCGGTCATCTTCCTGACTGCGCGCGACCACGTGAATGACCGCATCCGCGGACTGGAGCTGGGCGCCGACGATTACCTGGTCAAACCTTTTTCCTTTACCGAACTGCTGCTGCGGATTCGCACCTTGCTACGGCGTGGCGTGGTGCGTGAAGCGCATGAGCTTGATTTTTTCCAGGTGGCCGACCTCCAGCTTGATCTGCTGCGCCGTAAAGTCACGCGCCAGGGTATCGATATCGTCCTCACCAACAAGGAATTCCTGCTGCTGCACTTGCTGGTCAAGCGCCAGGACGAAGCCTTGTCGCGTACCGTCATCGCTTCCGAGGTATGGGACATGAACTTCGACAGCGACACCAATGTGGTCGATGTCGCCATCAAACGCTTGCGCGCCAAGATCGACAATCCCTTCGAGCGCAAGCTGATCCACACGGTGCGCAGCATCGGCTATATGTTTTCTGAAAATCCATGAATTTTTGGCGTACCCGTTCGCTGACCGCGCGCGTCACTATCCTGTTTGCGCTGATTGCCTGCGCCATCGTCACCAACCTCGGCATGTACCTGTATTCGTCGACCCGGCAGGCACTGGAGACCCGCGCCGATTATTCGCTGGTCGGCAGGGTCGAGCATTTCCGCACGCTGTTGCACGACCTCTACAACGTCAAACAGATAGAAGACCGGCCGGCACTGTTTGAAACCATGCTCGGCAGCGAGCAGGATGTGTTGATGTTCGGTTATCCGGGCCAGGCGCCGTTCGTGCGCGTCAACCCGGACAATATGACGCCGCCGCCGATGAAGCCAGTCGGGCTGAACCAGCCGTTGACGCTGGCGGCGCTGCAGCCAGGTGAACGTGCCGACGGCGTGCGCGTGCGCTGGGTGTCGACCGAAGCCGAGGTGGGCAGCGACGGCACCAAGGTGGTGATCATCGGTGCTCATGTGATGACGCAGGAATCGCACATTCTGTCGGAGTACTACTGGCATGTGATAGGCGCCGCAGCGATTGCGGTGTTGCTGGCGGCGCTGCTCGGCTTCCTGGTGCTCAAGCGCGGTTTCCTGCCGCTGACGGCAATGGCCAGCCGCGCCGCCGAAGTCAGCCCGACCAATATTGCAATACGGCTGCGCGAGGAAGATGCGCCGCATGAACTGCGGCGGCTGGCGGCTTCCTTCAACGCCATGCTGGACCGGCTCTCTGACGGTTACGAGCATCTGTCGCAATTTTCGGCCGATCTGGCGCACGAGATACGGACCCCGATCGGCGCGCTGATGGGTCAGACGCAGGTCACCTTGAACAAGGTGCGCAACGCCGCTGAATACCAGCAGGTGCTGGAATCGAACCTGGAAGAACTGCAGCGCCTGAGCCGGATCGTGGAAAACATCCTGTTCCTGGCGCATGCCGACCACGCCGGCCTGTCGGTGGAAAAATCGCCGCTGGTGCTGGCCGATGAATTGCACAAGATCGCCGAGTATTTTGAGGGCGTGGCGGAAGAACGCGACATCAGGCTGGTGGTCGACGCCAGCGGCGTGCTGCAAGCTAATCCCGTGATGTGGCGGCGCGCGGTCAGCAACCTGGTGGTCAATGCGGTGCGCTATGCGGTGCCGGGAAGCATTGTGCGGCTATGTGGCATACCGAGGGAAGAAGGGATTTGCGTCGAGGTCGAGAACCAGGGCGATCCGATTCCGCAAGAGCAACTGGATCGCCTGTTTGACCGTTTCTACCGCGGCGACAAGTCGCGCAGCGAATTTACCGAATCGAATGGCCTGGGCCTGGCCATCGTGCGCGCCATCATGACGGTGCACGGAGGTCAGGCGGTGGTGGCTTGTTCCGAGGGCGGGCTGATACGTTTCAGCCTGCGTTTTCCGGAAGGCAGCGTGCGCGCCTGATTGCCAGGCTAGCGCAGAGCCGGGCTTGCCGACGCTACATCAGCGCAGGCGGGCCATTTCCAGCGACATACTCAGCTTGCCGAAGCGGGCGGTGATGTCCTCAAACGCCTTTTGCTTTTGCGCAGTGCTCAGCCTGGTGTCATACATATTGCTACGTAACAGGCCGAACATGGTGAGATCGGCGATCGGTTTCAGCTGCGCATCGGTGGAGTGTTGAAAGCCCGACAGGTCGAGGATGTTTTGCAGCACCTCAGGCTGGCTGGCCGGATTTTTCGACTTGCCGTAGGTGACGAAAAACTCTTCGATGCGGGCCTTGCTGGCGGCCGGTAAATCCTTGCGGTACAACAGCGGATCGTTAGGGATCAGCGGCGAGGACCAGATCACGCGCACTTTACCGAACTGTTCCGGCGATTCCTTTTTCAAGCGGTCCAGCTCTTCGGTATTGTTGGTGGCGACATCGACCTGGCCGTTGATCACTGCCTGCAGGTTCTTCTTGTGATTACCGACGACGATGCTCTTGAACAGTCTGTCCGGCTCGACCTTGTTCTTGGCGAACGCATAGTAGGCTGGCACCAGATAACCCGAAGTCGAATTTTTGTCGCCGTCGTAGAAACTGTATACGCCCTTGTTGCTCAAGATATCTTCGAGGGATTTGATCGGGCTTTTGGCTGGCGTGATCAGCACGGAATTGTAACCGCGCGACCCATCTTTCTTGACCATCTGCGCGAATACCGTCGACTGGTTGTCTTCTACCGCTTCCAATGCGATTTTGCTGCTCAGCCACGCCACCTGGATGGTGTTGGATTTCAAACCGGCCAGGATCTCGTTGTAGTTGGTGGAAACCACCGTGCGCACTTCCATCTTGGTGTATTTCGCGAAGTCGTCGATCACCGGCTGCCAGCGCTTCTGCGTATCTTCGGCAGTGGTGGTGGCGATCAGGCCGATGGTGATCTTGCGCGGATTATCGTCATCCTTGGCAATCGCGCGCGGTACGACGCTGTACATGACCAGGGAGCTCAGCAAAAGAGCGGTTTTCAGTAATTTCTTCATTGTTGCCTATCGAACTATTGCGGGTGATGAGGGAAAACGTGCCAAACGTGCGCAAGGTGTGCAATGTGCGGAACGTGTGCAACGTGTGGCATCGGCCGCGGGCATCGAAAGATGGTCCGCGGCCGATATGCTTAAAAACAGAAATGCAGTCCGGACAAGGTCGCTTGTCCGTACTGCCTGAGTTGTCAGCCGAGCAGCGTTTCGCTGGCTTTGCCGTATTTGATGCTGGCTTCGGCCGGCATCCAGTTGCCGGTCAGCTCGTTACGGCCTTGCAGCAGGAAGCGTGGCGACTTGGCCGGGATTTGATCGGCAGCCAGTTTGGAGAGATCGCCGATCTTGCCCTTCTTCATGCGATTGACGATCATGCCCAACTGGGTGTCGGCAAAATCGCGCAGCATGTCGTAATCGCCATCGCTGTCGCCAGCCACGAAGATCGGTCCGTAACCTTTGCTGGCGACCAGTTCCTTCTTGATCACCTCGGTCTTGCCCGGACCCCAGTTGAGCGGCCAGCCAGCCTTGTACTGGTTGACGAAGACGCCGTTGGCGCTTTCCAGGCGCAGGCCGAGCACGTGTTCGCGCTTGACGTTGTAGCCGTATTTCGGCGTGGTCGCAAACACTGCCACGACATCTTCCAGCGAAGCCGAGCTGACATAGACATCGATCCCGCTTTGCTGGAGGGCGTCCATCAAGGTGGCGATTTCAGTGCACAGGCGAATTCCATGGAAATGCGTGACGCTGACGATACCGGCCTTGCCCGGCTGCGCCGTGGGGCTGGTGTATTTGGTCTTGACCAGGCCCAGGCCGAGGTTGTGGTCGTTGGATGCTTCCGCCAGCTTTTGCACTTCAGCGACCGACATGTTGGTGAAGAAATAGATCACCCATGGGTAACCGACATTGACGCCATAGGTTTCGTTGACGGCCTCATACAGGTAGTAAAGTTTGGCGCGGAAATCCTGGAACTGCACGGTTTCGCGGATCTCTTCCAGTTTCTTGTCGCCTTTGAATTTGTCGCAGTTGTCGTACAGGTACTGATAATCGCCGTCGATATCGCTGCAGATCGCATCCAGCTCGACGCTCTGGCCGGCAGCGTTCTTGTACTCGGCGGCAAACGGGCCGGCCGGCACGTTTTGACGAATGATTTCGCTCAATTCCTTAGGCGTCAGCTTGAACGACAGCGTATTGATCTGGTACATCAGCAGCGCTTCTTCGGTGTCGTTCATGATGCTGGTGTTATCCCAGTCGAACACCGCGTAAGGACGGCGCTTAGGATTGTAGCTCGCGCTGCTGCTGCCGTTGCGCGCCAGCAGGGCTTGCAATTGTTCGCGGTTGCGCGGGCTCCATTTGGCGCGGTCCAGCGTCAGGCCCGCGGCTTTGGCTTCTTTCGCCAGCAGCTCGCTCGGCGCCAGCGCCGTTGCCGCCAGCCCGGCTACCAGCCCGCCGGTGAGCAGTGTGCGGCGTTTTTGCAAAATGGCTTTGTCTTCCGGTTTTTTTACGCTTGTCATGAATGCGGCCTCCCTGTGCCAGTCGAAATATATGTTCAGTTTTCTTGTCCCAGGCATTTTGTGCTTGCCTGTTGGGCAACTGATTACACTAACATATTTCTAATTGGAAACGTAGCTGGGTGGCAAAAGAAATGCGCTAATTCCTGCTGGCTAGAGATGCGCCTGCAGCCACTTGATTTGCGGTTTTCAGCTATGCTCACAGTTCCGTCAGGCAATGCAAAATAGACCTTTGTGAGGTACCGCTGATGAAGTCATGGAGAAATCCGGAACGACGCTGCTTTCTGTCATCCCTGGCGTGTCGTCGACATGTTTGCTGACGACAGCGACGTCCTGATCGTCGGCGCCGGCCCGGCCGGCGCGCATCTGGCTTACCTGCTGGCGCAACAGGGCCTGCAGGTAACCATCATCGACAAGCAGGCTTTTCCGCGTGCGAAAGTGTGCGGCGGCGGGCTGTCGCGCAAGGCCATGGACCTGCTGGGGTTTGAGCTTGGCGACACCATGCACCAGCCGATCAGCGGCGCGATTCTTACCTATGGCAATCGCGATACCGTCCTCAAGGAAATGCCGTCGATGGCGGCTTGCACCGTGGTGCGCAGCGAATTCGACCAGATGCTGCTGGAGCGCGCCCGCGCCCAAGGCGTGCGCTTTTGCGCCGAAACCGCATTTATCGATGCGACCGAATCCGCCGATGCGGTCAGCGTCACCACCAGCCGCGGCGTGTTTCGCAGCCGTTTGCTGCTGGCTGCCGACGGCGCCTCCAGCGCCGTGCGCAACCGCCTGTTCGGCAAGGACCTGGTGACGTATGTACCGGCCCTGGAAGCCTTGGTCTGGCCGGAGGACGGC
Source organism: Collimonas arenae (assembly GCF_000786695.1). NCBI lineage: Bacteria > Pseudomonadati > Pseudomonadota > Betaproteobacteria > Burkholderiales > Oxalobacteraceae > Collimonas > Collimonas arenae. Next base: position 194,777 of record NZ_CP009962.1, read on the forward strand.
GCGCTGGAGGAGTTTGGCCAGCGCGCCTTGTTCGACTTCGACGGCATGCCGCATGGCTACGGATGGATTTTCCCGAAGCGCGATCATTTCAATGTCGGTGTGTACTCACCTTTTGGCGGCACCGCGTTGCGCCAGCATCTGGATCGCTTTGCCGCCGCCTACGCCGGCCTGCAGCGGCCGCAAAGAATCACCTACCAGGGTTACGTCATCCCGTTAAGCAATCGACGCCGGGAGTTCCAGCGCGGCCGCGTGTGGTTGCTGGGCGATGCCGCCGGCTTGGCGGAAGCACTGTTCGGCGAGGGAATTTATTTTGCGCTGAAGACCGCCGTCCTTGCCGCCAGGGCGATTGCGGAGGACGGCCTGCGCGCTGACAGTTCCGGGTACAGCCGGCTGTTACGCCGAGAGCTATTGCCCGAACTGCGCGCGGCGACCTGGATGGCGCGGCTGGTCTACCGGTTTCCAAAACTGACTTTTTCTCATCTGGTGCTGAACCAGCGCATCAACCAGGATTTCGCCGGCCTCATCAGCGGCGAGATCGGTTATCGCCATTGCCTGTACAAGACTGCACTCGGATTTCCGCGCTGGCTGATGCCGAGCAAGGCGCCAGTCTAAAAACCAGGCAGGCGCAAGGTCTCGGGATCACCGGCTTCTGCCCGCTCATGGCCCAGCAGCCAGGCTTTGCGCTCCAGGCCGCCGGCAAAGCCGGTCAGCTTGCCGTCGGCGCCTACCACCCGATGGCAAGGCACGATAATGGCGATCGGATTGGTGGCGTTGGCGCTGCCCACCGCGCGGGCGCCGTTGTGCTCGCCCATCTGTAGCGCCAGTTTGCCGTAGGTCGTCATCCGCGCCGGAGGAATCTGGCGCAGTGCCGACCATACGCGTTGCTGGAACTCGGTGCCGTTGGTGGCGACGGCGATGTCTTTCAGCGCGTCCAGTTCGCCGGTGAAATAACGCTGCAGTGCTGGTTCGGCGCTGGAAGGAGAGGTGGCCTCGCTCAGGGAGTAATGGCCATAGTGTGTGCTTAGCAAAGTCCGCATGCGGGCTTCATAGTCGTCGAAATCCAGCGCGCGCACGCGGTCCTGGCTGTCGGTGACCAGCAGGATGACGCCGATGGGCGAGGCGATCCGGTGCAGAAATAGATTCATGTTGGTACTCTCGTCAAATAGCCTCGAATAGTATTGCTTGGCTGATGATCGTAGTTTACAGATACATGGGATTCTATGCACTCTGAGTCTTGCGGTCGAATTCGACGCATGTCCGCATTTTCTTGTCCGGTCTGCATCGCTTGCTGTTATAAAAACTAAGAGGCTGTTGCAAACACACCTGGCGTTGTTGCCCTTGCAGGGCGCGCCCGGGCTTGCAAGCCCGGGCCGTTCCGCAGGCAGACGACAGTGTTGTCTGAAACCCCTGCTACGCGCTCCTGGCTGTACTGTCTTCGTCGGAGCGCCTAGCCATCTGTGTTTGCAACAGCCTCTATACAGGGGTAAATCATTTACATAATTTTTCGCTAAAGCTCGGTTTGCTCGGAGCTTCAGACTGGAACAGCCTACTAGAACATACTGGGGTCAACCCCTGTGATTTCCTCCGCAATCCTGGCATGCCGGAGAGACATGCGTTGAACGACATTACATACATTCTTTGCGACTTCTGCATCGGCGCCTTCACGTATCACTTCTTGGGCCGTTCGCTCTCTAAAACTATCCATTCGCCGGATGAGTTTTTGCATTTCCTTCGCCACAAGTTGTGGCCGCAAACCGCAACTTGCGGCAAAGTTCGCCCATTCGTAGGCGGAGAGTTCTCCTTCCGTGAAAGCATCTCCAATGGCCATGGCAAATGAATCTTCAATGTGAGGATTGCTGCAGGCCAAGATGCTGACCAGGTCGTATGCCGGCGCCGCGACGAAACCGTAAGGCTGGCAGAAAAATGAGATGTTTTTTGCATGTGCATCCGTGTTCCCGATCAGGACCTGGAAAATCGCCCATCGCAGCATGAGAAGTCGTTGTGCAGCTGGATTTGCGCTACTTTGCAAAAATTTAAAAATTCTCGGCAGTGATGCTCCGTCTCGAATGTTTTTGACATCGGGAGAATCTCCATATGGCCGTTCATATTTGAGGCCTACCGAGATACCCAGCGCTTGGCAGCCATCGATGATGTGTAGCCGGCGCACGCGTTGCCCGTCCTGAATGCGATCAAACCGGTCTACTTCGAGTATGGGCTCAGGAACGTGTACCAGACGCACGTTGGCAACAGGTAATCCCACGTTTCGAGCAAGCCGCATGCAATAGAATTCATTGCTGGGCAAGCCGGCGAGGGCACGATTAACGGGTTCCGGCTTCAGGATGACGGTAGAGGCCAGCTCGCCACTTTCAACCAGAAACCATTCGTCTTTTTCTTTGTAGACGGCGATTTTGTCTTGAAACCCTGCGATAGATAGGCGGACCTTGCCATCCCAGACTGAAAATGGCTCATATGGCCGGGACCTGATGCGCTCGGACATCTCCGGCCGCGTCAGCGGACGCAGGGCATCCTTTGTTTCGTCTGCGGGAACCAGCACTTTGATGTCGTCGCTTGCTTGTTCAGGGTCATCCAGTTGAATCCGTAAGGCGCCGGCCGTTTCCTTGCCTAGCGCAAGCATGAGCCCGACCAGATTGGCTTTTGAAAGTTTATTGGCCGTTGCTGCGTCGTCGAGCGCGTGTCCCTCCGGTAGCAGATTTTCAAAGAACTGCCGAACGGCCGCACTGTGCGCTTCAGCCGTTTGCCCGGCTTCAGGCTCCAGGGGAATAAATGGACTCAGCGGATAGGGGTTGCGTCGAGAGAGCCAGTTTCTGGAATAACTAAAAGCGAATTGATTGGATTCCGGATCGTGGGTTACCCACCCCGCAATTTGGTCATCCAGGAATATTCCAAGCCGATTCATTAGCGTTTGCCTTTAAAGTATTGAGGATCGTCGGCAGGTCCTGCTTCTTTACAGCGATGAGGCTTATTCCCAAAGCCTCCGTGATTTTGAGAACAACCCCTAACCCTACTGTGGCTTTGCCGGCCTCCAGGTCGGAGAGAGTTTGTTTGGCCACTCCGATTGTCATGGCCGCTTCTTCTATGGTCATGTTCGCTCCAGTGCGACAGGCACGAACGGCAGCGCCCAGCACTTCAGCATCGCTGAGAACGGGGAGGAGGGGGAAAGGGGTTTTTATAACTCGCTTCATAATTAATCCTATTTTGTCAGGATTATAGTGAGCGGGATATTAATGGGCAAATAAAAACCTACTAAAATAGGTTTTATGACGACTATTGATGATACTCTGATATAAATCCTATTATGGAAGGATTTTATGGGAGATTTGATAAATCGATTTCTAAAATTCTATCATGGTAGGATTTTAGATAAAGCTCCGGCACTAAAGACAATAATTTAGTGACACCAGACTTCCAGGGCGTCGTTATAGCTCACCAGGTACGATTTGCAAAGACGTCTATAGTCTTGCCATCAAGTTTTTTTACTACGATATTGCAGATGATTTTGGCCCGAGTTGTGGCTGTTTTTTGTTTGTCGTTAGCGCTAGTTTTTGATCCGGGAAACGAAAACGCCCGCTTATCGCAAGCGGGCGTTTTGTAAGACACAGTCTTAATAGCTGGATGGAGAGTTAAACCACCAAAATCTATTATTAGTGTTTGAAGCGTGCTTCAGCCAGCTTGTCCGCCACGACGCTGGTCGGCAAACCTTCCGAATCCGCGCGTTTGAAGATTTCAGCCAGGGTCACGCCGATTTCGCGCACGTGCGCTTCGACGTCGGCTTCCGGTTTGTCGTAATACTCGTAGCAGACCTTGATGATGCCGCCGGCGTTGATGACGAAGTCCGGTACGTACAGGATTTCTTTGCGGCGCAGCAGTTCGCCGATGTCGGCGGTAGCCAGCTGGTTGTTGGCGGCGCCGGCGACGATCTTCGCTTTCAGGCGTGTCAGGGTAGCCGGATTGAGCGTGGCGCCCAGTGCGCATGGTGCATAGATATCAGCCTGGACGTCATAGATGGCGTCGGTCGCGACCACTTCAGCGCCGAACTCGGCACGCGCGCGTTCCAGCGCAGCCTGATCGATATCAGTCACGATCAGCTTGGCGCCGGCTTCATGCAGGCGGCGTGCGTAGTCATAGCCGACGTTGCCCAGTCCTTGCACGGCAACGGTCAAGCCTTGCAGCGAATCGCGTCCCAGGTAGTGCTTGACCGCGGCTTGCGCGCCAACGAAGCAACCCAGTGCGGTGAATGGAGAAGGATCGCCGCTAGCGCCCAGGCCTGCGACATATTTGGTCTTGGTGGCGATATGCGCCATGTCCGCCGGGCTGGTGCCGACGTCTTCTGCCGTGATGTAACGGCCGCCCAGACGCTCCAGCGCTTCGCCCATGGCTTCGAACAAGGCAGGTGTCTTTGCTGTTTTTGGATTACCGATGATGACGCTTTTACCGCCGCCGATAGGCAGGCCGGCAACCGCGTTCTTGTATGTCATGCCGCGCGACAGGCGCAGTACGTCGTTGACGGCGACGGCTTCGCTCGCGTAGTCCCACATGCGGCAACCGCCCATGGCCGGGCCGAGGTTGGTGTTGTGGACTGCGATGATGCCTCTGAGGCCGGATTTTTCTTCGGAAACGAAGACCACTTGTTCGTGGTTGTCGAAATTCAGTTCATTGAAAATGAAAGTGCTCATGCTTTTGGCTCCGTACGGATAGCATTCGCGCGTCCGGATAGGGCGGGCTATGTTTTTCCGGTGTTCTATGGTTAATTCCAATTCACAGTAGAAGCGATCACAGCGTTGCTTCGCCTAGCCGTGCTAAAGCACTGTCTTCGGCTTTGCGCCTTGTTCTCGTTCCTACAGCAAACCGGAAGGGGTGTAATTCCAGTGCTTGCCGGCAGGTTGTTGCCGTCAAGCGGGTAAGGCCGTGATTGTGTCACGCAGGCGTGAGTGTAATTTATCGCTATGTGAAACTCAATTGAGTTCGTGGACTGAAGCTAAGATAGTACGCAAAATATTGCATAAATCGTATTTTAGTTGCCAAAAAAGTGCAGCATGCGACTAGGGTGCAGTAATAGGCACAACGAGGGAAAACCGATCAATCGCATAGCGCCAATTATAGCAATTTGCTATAATTCAAATTCTTCATGCATATCATCTCCAAGAAAGCGATTGCAGTCTTTTGCTTGAAGCATCCGTCTGCACAGCAGTCTTTGCAGGCTTGGTACCGCTTGATCAGCATCTCCAGTTTCGCGGACTTTACTGAAATCAAGCGGTCGTTCAACTCTGCGGCTTATGTTTCGCCGCATACGATATTTGATATTGGCGGCAACAATTACCGGGTAATTACAGCAATTCACTACAACCGGCAAAAGCTGTATATCCGGGAAATATTCACCCACTCGGAATATGACCGCTGGAATAAGGTGCACAGGAGCAGGAAATCATGAATACATCTGCTATCGATACCGCGATTGTTGCGCCGGCCTGGAAAGCATTCCAAGGATCGCTGCCGGTGAAAATCGGCGTCATCCGCGACGATGCGCAATACGATCAGGTCGTCGCATTCATGAATGGCTTGCTGGATGTGGTGGGCGACAATGAAGAGCACGAACTTGCCGATTTTCTTGACCTCGTGGGTCAGCTGGTCAGCGACTATGAAAATACGCGTTATCTCATTCCCGGCGCCGCGCCGCATGAAGTGCTGCGCTTCATCATGGAGCAGCACGGATTGAAACAGACTGACCTTGCTGAAGAAATCGGCGGCCAGTCCGTGGTGAGCGCTATTCTCAATGAGAAGCGCGTAATTAACGCACGGCAGGCCAAGGCGCTTGCCTTGCGCTTTGGGGTATCGCCTGCGGCATTCCTGTAGTGCGCGATTAGTCGTTTTGATCCTGTGCAGCCGCCTCGCGCAGCTTGTCCTTCTTACTCTTGCGCTTACCCTTGATGCCGCCGTTGACCGTATCTGTCGCCGATGAAACGTTCGCCGGCGCGGCGGTATCGACCGGTTCAAAACCGGCAATCTGCTCACGTTCGCATTTCAGATGATGGCGTTTCTCGATCAGCCGGAAATGCGCTTCGGTATCGGCGCTCACGAAACTGATGGCGATGCCGCTCTTTCCGGCGCGGCCGGTGCGGCCGATGCGGTGGGTATAGTCCGTCGCTGAGCGCGGCAAATCGTAGTTCAGAACGACGGGCAACTGTGCAATGTCGATGCCGCGTGCGGCGACATCGGTGGCTACCAGCACCTGCAATTTGCTGGCCTTGAAATCGGCTAGTACTTCATCACGCGCACCCTGGCTGAATTCGCCATGAAAGGCGGCGGCCTTGATGCCGGCGCGATGCAGCTTGTCTGCAATATGTTCGGCGGAATACTTGGTGGCGACAAACACCAGCACCCGGCCCCATTTGTTTTCTTTCAGCAGATGCCGCAGCAGTTGGGTGCGGCGGCCAGCGTCGACCACAATCGCGCGCTGCTCGATATCCGGCTGGTTCTGCGCCAGTGCAGGCACGGCGATGCGGGTGGGCTGGTGCAGCATCCTGGCCGCCAGCGCATGCACCGCTGTGGGAAACGTTGCAGAGAAAAACAGGCTTTGGCGTCGCGTCGGCAAGAGCGCCAGGATACGTGTGATTTCATCGGCGAAACCCATGTCCAGCAAACGATCGGCCTCGTCCAGCACCAGCGATGCGACTGACGACAGGCTGAGCGCGTTGTGCTCGATCAAATCGAGCAGGCGGCCTGGCGTCGCTACCACCAGATCGGCGCCGCCGCGCAGATCCATCATCTGGGGATTGATCGAGACGCCGCCAAACAAGGCGGCGATTTTCAAGGACGAGGGACAGGCTTGCGCCAGCGTCCGGATGGTTTCTGCGGTTTGCTGCGCCAGTTCACGGGTCGGGACCAGGATCAGTACGCGCAGCCTTCGCGGTTTTTCGGCGGGGGCTTCCTGCAAGAACTGCAGTAGCGGCAGCGCAAACGCCGCAGTTTTTCCCGAACCGGTCTGGGCCGCAGCCAGGACATCGCCGCCGCGCAGTATGTCCGGAATGGCAGCTGTCTGGACCGGGGTTGGCGTCAGGTAGCCGCGGGCGCTGATAGCTTGCAGGAGAGCGGGAGACAGACCCAGTGATGAAAATGACATGATGAAGGGCCTTAAGATGGAGCTTGATACGTGTTTGAGGTGAAAAGCGCGCCGGTTTCCGGTTTGCGAGGCAATCATCTTACCATTCACGTGTCCGCCGTCGTGACGGAGGGCGATGCCTCTCAATTCGATAACTGGCAATTGATTCGGAGACAAGACTGGAAAATGGCTTTGACCGCAAATTTTTATGCTTTGTCTTGTATTGCTATCCAATTCAACGGATTATCGCAGGGGTGTTTTATATTAATCAAATATGTTTAATGTCTTCTTGTTTTTTTAAACAATTTTGATTAATATTGGTTGCGAGGCGTTTAATGAAGCAGAGCGAATTTGTTAAGTGGCTCAGACAGCAAGGAGCGACTTTCGTAGAGGGGGCGAACCATACCAAAGTGACCCTGAAAGGCAGGACAAGCTTCTTGCCCCGACATCCCTCCAAGGAACTTAAAACAGGACTTGTCGAAGGCGTAAAAAAACAACTCAATCTAAAGTGAATCGCTTCCGAGGAAGCGTCGCTTGCGGACAGTGCCCTCATCTCCAAAAGGAACAATCATGAAATACCCTGCAGTCTTTAGCGCCGACCAGGATGGCGGCTTTGTGGTGACGTTTCGTGACATTCCTGAAGCGATCACGCAAGGTGACGATGAAACGGAAGCCATGGCAATGGCGCGCGACGTACTGCTCGAAGCAATGCGCGTTTACTTCGATGAAAAACGTACGGTGCCATCGCCGTCGAAAGCGCGGCCTGGCGAGCGCCTGGTGGATCTGCCTCTCAGCGCCCGCGCAAAAATACTATTGCTGAACGAGATGCTTGCAAAAAAGATCGGCCCCTCTGCCCTGGCGCGGATGATGGACACCACGCCGCAGGAAATCAATCGCCTGATAGATCTCAACCACACCACGAAGATTGACCGCATCGGAGATGCGATGAGCGCGCTGGGTAAGCAACTTGAGCTGATTGCCGCCTGATGTCCGGCGCAATCTCTATCAGGACTTACGCAAAATTTCGTCAGCAAGGCATGCCGACGAAGATAGTACGAAGGTGCAACTAGGAGGCATAACGCCGCTAGCGGAATTTTGCGCAAGTCCTATCTGTAACATTTGCCTGTAGTGACCCTAGCTCAACGGCGCCAGCAACAATTGCAAGTCCTCGCTGCTGAATTTGGTCGCCAGCGCCGCATCGCTGCCCAATACCCCTTCGGCGAGGGCGCTCTTACGGGCTTGCAGGTCGACGATGCGTTCCTCGATGCTGCCTTCAACCACTACCTTGTAGACAAACACGGTTTGATCTTGGCCGATGCGGTGGGCGCGTGCGGTGGCCTGTTCCTGTACCGCCGGGTTCCACCACGGGTCCATATGGATCACGGTGTCGGCGGCGGTCAGGTTGAGGCCGACGCCGCCGGCTTTCAGGCTGATCAGCAGCAGCGGCACACTCTTGCTCTGGAACTGTGCCACCAGCGCGCCGCGCTGCGAGGGCGGCGTCTTGCCTGTCAGGGCGAGCCACGGCAGTTGCAAGTTGTCGAGTTCGCCAGCGATCAGGTCCAGCATTTCGGTGGATTGCGAAAATATCAGGACGCGGCGGCCTTCCGCCACCAGCGCCGGCAGCATATCGCGCAGCAGTTCCAGCTTGGCGCGCTCCATATCCGGTTCATGCTGCATGTTTTTTAGCAGGAACGGATCGCAACATACCTGCCGCAATTTGAGCAAGGCGTCGAGAATCGTGATCTGGCCACCGGCAAAGCCCTTGCGCTTGAGGACCCCGCGAATCTGTTCGTCGGCCGCCACGCGCACGCTCTCGTAGAGATCGCGTTGCCGTCCTTGCAGTTGCACGCGCTTGATGGTTTCGCTCAGCGGCGGCAGTTCGCTGGCTAAGTCATCCTTGCGCCGGCGCAGGATGAAGGGTCTGACCCTTTGCGCCAGTAGTTGCGCGCGCAAGGTCTGGCCGCCGATTTCGATCGGCTTGCGCCATAGTCGCGTGAAGCTGCGCATGTCGCCGAGGAAGCCGGGCATCAGGAAATCGAACTGGGTCCAGAGCTCGCCCAGATGATTTTCCAAAGGCGTGCCGGTGATGCACAGGCGGTGGCGTGCACGCAGTCTTCGTACTGCGCCGGCGCTGCGGGCGGTGGCGTTCTTGACGGTTTGCGCTTCGTCCAGGATCAGCATGTGATACGCCTGCGCTTCCAGCGCCGAGCGGTCGCGCCACAGCAGCGGATAAGTCGTCAATATCAGGTCGTATCCCGCCATATGCGGGAAATCGCGATGCCGTTCCGGGCCTTGCAGGGCAAGGACGCGCAGGCTCGGCGCCATGCGCCTGGCTTCGGCTTGCCAGTTGAATATCAGCGAGGTCGGCAATACCGCCAGCGCTGGCAGGTCGAGGCGGCCGGTCTGTTTTTCGATCAGCAGATGCGCCAGCGCCTGCGCGGTTTTTCCGAGGCCCATGTCGTCGGCCAGGATGCCGGCCAGATGATGTTCGCGCAGGTATTGCAGCCAGGCGACGCCGTGCAATTGGTAGGGGCGCAGCGTGACGCCGAGTCCCTCCGGCGCGGCCACAGCCTGCGGCGTTCCAGCGCCTTGCAGCCGTTTGGCCAGCACACGCAAACCGGCATCTCCTTGCAGTTGCCAGCTGCCGTGGACGCCGGCCCGCGCATGCTGCGTTTCAAGCAGGCTCAGGCGCATGCTTTCAAGCCGATATGCGTCCCAGGAGGAGAGTGGCAACGGCCCTTCCTTGCGTACCGGGTCGCTCAGCAGTTCCAGCATGCTGCCGACAATCACCTTGAGCGGTGCGGCCAGCGCTTCGATCCGTTTGCCGCCCGGAGCCCGCAACATGATCAGGTCGTGATCATCGATCAGGGCAAGCTTCTTTGCGTCCAGCCAGCGGCCGTCGCGTTGCAGCAGATGCGCTAGCAGCGGCACCAGGTCGATCATCTCGCCGTCGATTTCGATACCCAGCGTCAGCAGCCAGGAGCCTTCACCGGCAGGCAAGCCCAAGGCTGTGATCGTCTGTTCACGACCGCGCATGCGGGCCGCGACTTCCTTGCTCAGTACTTCGCCGGTATCGGGGCTGACTGTCAGGTGCCAGGCATCGACCGCCACGCTTTCGTGCGCAAAACCGGGGCGCACCACGATGGCCCAGCCCTTGGCCTGCAGATCGGGCAATTGCTCTGCCCAGAAATCGCCGAAAAAATCTTCCTGCACCAGCGTCCACAAGGAACTGAGATGCTTGGCCGCATCCTGTTCCGCGCTTTCGGTGCGCCATTGCAAGGTATCGATGGGCAGCGGATGCAGGCCCAGCTCCCACACCAGATCCAGAGCGTCGGCTTCAGCGCCGAGATCGCGCACCAGCACACGCTGGCCTTGGCTGTTTTCAACGATTTGCGAGGAGGCCGGGCGGCGGTTCAGCAAGGTGGTCGGCGCCGCTGTTTCCCAATGGAAGCCATCGTCGGCGACATAGGTCCAGATGATCTGCGCCACCGTGACATTCGGCCCGCGCGGTCCAAACGGGCCGGAAGGACGCATCCCCAGCAAGCCGTCGCCGCGGCTCAGGGTTTGCAATGTCAGGCGTGGACGGAAACGGCCTGCTGTACTCATCTCGGCGTAAACAATACGTTCAGCTGTCCCAGTTCGCCATAGTGAATGGTGATTTCCTGCGCTGGCGGCAAATCGAAGCTGCCGGCGTACGAACCGGTGATCACCGCCTGCCCGGCTCGCAGGCCGCGGCCGGTGCTGCGCAGGAATTCGGCCAGCCAGTACAGCGGCGCGCGTGGGTGCACTGCGGGATGGCGGCCTTGCAGCCGTGTGACTTCATGGTCGCTGTCGCCAGTGCTGATGCAGATTGCCAGTTCGCTGGCAGAGCGCGCCTGCGCCATGTCTACCTGCGGACCCAGGTAGAGTCCCTGGTTGAGCAGGCCGTCAGCCAGGTTTTCGATAAAACCGGCAGCGTCCGGTTCGGTGTAGCGGCTGTCGATCAGCTCTAGCGCAAGGTGGGTGCTGGCGATGGCCGCATCGACCTCTTCTGCAGTATAGGGCGCTGCGCGCGCCGGCAAGTCATGGCCGAGGACAAACGCCAGCTCAGGCTCGACTCTTACCTGGCCGCCACGGGTCCAGGCAAGACATGGGTTCTTGTCGTAAATGGTGCCGGCATAGATGGGCGCGACGACCGGCTGTCCTTCCACCGGCAAGCCGCATTTCCAGGCGCCGATGCGGTCGCCGGCATGTTCGGTGACCTGCGCCTGGATCGCCAGCGCAGCTTCGACATCCTGCGGCCGCAGGTGCAGCGGCAGGCGCGGGCCTTGTTCGCCGAGTTGACGGCGCGCGGCCAGGATGGCGGCGGCCTGGGATTGCGGGGTGTGAGCTTGCATCGCTTATGAACGTATCCGGTAATGGTATTGATAGAGCGTATTAAACCCCAGCTTGCGGTACAGCGCAGTGGCCGGCAGGTTGGTGGCCGTCACCTGGAGATAGGCCGAGCTTGCGCCCTGTGTTTTCCCCCAGCCGAGCAAACCGTTCACCAGCCGGGTCGCTACACCGCGCTGGCGAGCTTCCGGAGCGACTACGATATCGAACAGGCCGACCATGCGGTTCTCCGCCACGGCCAAGCCGTAGGCGACCGGACGGCCCTGATCCATCAATGTGGCGAACGCAGCCGGCATGGCGATCGCAGCGAGCATGCGTTCATGCACCGCCTGCGCCGCCAGCGGCACACGATTGGCTTGTGCAAAACCGCTGCTCCACTCGGGCGTGGCGGTCGGCTCAATCAGTACATCCCGTGCAGACCAATCGGTGGCCGCCAACGGCATCGTCATGAGCAGCGTCGGGTCAACCATGCGATAGCCGGCCTGTTCCAGCGCCTCTGCAGTACCCGCGGCGGCCAGCGGCGTAATACGGAAGATCGGCGGCAGGCCGTGGCGGGCATAGAAATCCTCTACCACCCGCAGCGTGTCGGCGAAGGCCGCAGTCGGATGCAGAGGATTGGCCGAGTTGGCGCGCTTGGTATACCCCTCGGAGAGACGCAGCAGCCAGCCGCCGCACAGTGCCGATTGTTGCGCGGGCCATGCATTCAGAGCGCGTTCTTCCAGTGAGCGGACAAGATGTAAATCTGGCGACGGAGTAGTCATCTGACTGCAAGCTAAGAATAGTGGAAAGATATTCTACCCGCGGCGGCCAATCCGGCCAATCCAGCTAATGCAATCGACGCAGCGGAGTTCCGTCGCCATGCGTATTGTCTTTTCGGCAGATTGCAGGTAACTTAGCAACATGCAACAGAGTTGCATGTTCGGATTGCGCGAAATCCGCGCCTGTCCTGACGCACATCCATGCCTATCCATACAAGGATCTGTACTATATGTTCTTTCTTCAGCAACGCGCTCCTACCTTGGGCGTATTTATCCTGGCTCTCATGACCACCACTTCCTCTTCCGCGGCATCTCCTTTGACTCCTTCGACACCTTTGACCCCGCCGGTCGCCGCCAAGCAGGCCTGGCAAGAGAGCCGCCATGGCGAGATCGTCACCGACGATTATCACTGGCTGCGTGAAAAGACCAATCCCAAAGTGATTGCCTACCTGAAGGCCGAGAACGCCTACACCCAGGTCATGACCAAGGACCTGACGCCGGTCGCGAAGACGCTGTACAAGGAAGTGAAGGGCCGGATGAAGGAAACCGATCTTTCGGTGCCGACCCGGCGCGGTAAATACTATTACTACAGCCGCACCGAAGCCGGCCAGCAGTATCCGATCATTTGCCGCCGCCTGGCCAAGGCCGATGCGGATTTCGCCTACGACGAAAGCGCCAGGGAAGAAATATTGCTGGATGAAAACCAGCTGGCCAAAGGCAAGAAATTTTTCGAGGTCGAAAGCTTCGCCGTCAGTCCGGACGACCGTTTCCTGGCCTACTCCACCGATACCACCGGCTATCGCCAGTACCAGCTGCATATCAAGGATCTGAGCAACGATAAGCTGCTGGCCGATACTGTGGCGCGCGTGACCAGCCTGGCATGGGCCGCCGATAGCCAGACCTTGTTCATGACGCAGGAAGACGCCACCACCAAACGCTCCGACCTGTTGCTGCGCCTGAAGCTGGGCGGCAAGCCGGAGGAGGTCTATCGCGAAAAAGTGGAGCAATTCAATATCGGCGTCGGCAACAGCAGCGACCGCAAATTCATCGAACTCCAGGCGGAAAGCACCGATACCACCGAAGTCAGCCTGCTGGCGGCCGACCAGCCGCTGGGCGAATTTCATTCGGTATTGGGACGTGAAAGCGGGCACCGCTACCATGTCGATCATCGCGACGGCGAGCTGTTCATCCTGACCAACAAGGACGCCAAGAATTTCCGCCTGGTGACGGCGCCGCTGGCGACGCCGGACCCGGCGCACTGGAAAGAACTGATCGCCCACGATCCGGATACCTTGCTGGAATCGTTCGAACTGTTCAAGGATTTCATGGTGGTCAGCGAGAAAAGCGATGCGCAGGAACGTTCGCGCATCTATAACTTTGCCGACCATAGCTGGAAGACGGTGCAGTTCGACGAAACGGTATATACCTCGCACTCAGGCGGTACGCCGGAATTCACCTCGCGCCAGTACCGTTTGATGTACCAGTCGCCGGTGACGCCGCCGACGGTGTTCGATGTCGACATGGCAAGCGGCCAGCGGAAAATCCTGAAACAACAGGAAGTGCCTGGCTACGATCCGTCGCTGTACGAAACCAAACGCCTTTGGGCAACCGCGCGCGATGGCGTCAAGGTGCCGCTCTGGACTGTCGCTAAAAAAGACATCAAGCTGGATGGCTCGGCGCCCTTGCTGCTCTATGCCTACGGGTCCTACGGCATTCCGGCCGAGGCGACCTTTTCCAACAGCCGCGTCAGCCTGCTCGACCGCGGCGTGGTGTTTGCCGAAGCGCATATTCGCGGCGGCAACGACATGGGCGAGCACTGGCATGACGACGGCATGCTGATGAACAAGAAAAACACGTTCAACGATTTTATCGACAGTGCAGAGTGTCTGGTCAAGCAGGGCTGGACCAGCCCGCAGCGCTTGATCATCGAAGGCGGCAGCGCCGGCGGCCTGCTGATGGGCGCAGTCACCAACATGCGTCCCGATCTGTTCCATGCGGTGCATGCCGCAGTGCCGTTCGTCGATGTCATGAACACCATGATGGACGCCAGCCTGCCGCTGACCACCGGCGAATATCTGGAGTGGGGCAATCCCAACGAGAAGGCCGCCTATGACTACATGCGCAGCTACTCGCCCTACGACAATATCGAGCGCAAAGCCTATCCGGCGATGCTGGTCACCACCGGCCTCAACGATAGCCAGGTCATGTACTGGGAGCCTGCCAAATACACCGCCAAGCTAAGGGCGATGAAAACCGATCACAACACCCTGCTGCTGAAAGTGAATATGGGCGCCGGCCACGGCGGCGCTTCGGGGCGTTATGACGCCATCAAGGAAAGATCATTCGAGATGGCGTGGATGTTGTCGCAATGGGGTATAACCCCGGCCGGCAAACATTAATTTTTCACAAGAAAAGCAATCATCCTTGATTAACTTAATTAACCCAGGCAGGATTTTCATGTCATTGAAGAACAACCCTTTCAAGCTTTCCTTGCTATCAATTGCAGCGTCCTCGTTCATCGTGGCCGCGACGACAATTTTTTTACCGGTCTCTGCCAGTGCGGTCAGCGTCGCTCCGGTGCAAGAGGTGACTGATGTCATCGACGGCGTCACGGTAAAAGACCCTTACCGTTATTTCGAAAATATCAAGGACCCCAAGGTCCAGTCCTGGCTGAAAGAGCAGGGTGTTGCTGCACGCAAGGAACTGGACCGTATCGATCTGCGCAACACGCTGGAGCAACGCATCGCCGAGATTTCGGCGGCTACCGGGGATGATATCCGGGCAGTGACGCGGATGCCGGGAGATCACATCTACTATCTCAAGCGCGTCCGCGGCGGCAAGCAATTCAAGCTGATGACGCGCGACGGCTTGAAAGGCCCGGAACGCGTACTGGTCGATCCGGAACTCGAAGCCGAACGCACCGGCGTGCCGCATGCGATCAACTATTTTGTGCCGGCCTGGGATGGCAAGCATGTAGCCTATGGCGTGTCCGCCGGCGGTTCCGAGGACGCCTCGCTGTATATCCTCGATACGCAAACCGGAAAAAATGTCGGCGAGCCGATTCCGCGCGTGCATGAAGAGTTGCTCGGCTGGCTGCCGGACAGCAAGTCGCTGACCTACAACCAGCTCAAAGCGTTGAAACCGGGCGAGCCTGACTCCGAAACTTATCTCGACAGCAAGGTCATGTGGCTCAAGGTCGGCGATACAGCGTCGCAAGCGAAGGCAGTGTTCGGCCCGACCGTCACTACCGATCTCGGCCTGGCTCGTCTCGATGTCGGCACCATCATTTTCAATCCGGGCAGCCGCTGGATGGTTGCGCGCACCACCGACACTACCTTGCCGGAAGGTTATCTGTTCGTCGCCGATATCGCCGACCTCAACAAGCCGACTGTAACGTGGAAGAAAATCTCCAGCTTCGACGACAAGATCACCGACGCAGCATTGAAAGGCAACGACCTGTATCTGCTGACGCACGCCGGTGCGCCGCGCAATCGCGTATTGAAGCTGGATCTGCGCCATCCCGACCTGAAGCTGGCTCGTGAAGTTGCGGCCGCGCCGAAGGATGCCGTGCTGGAGAAGTTTTCCCTGACGCGCGACGCGCTGATGGCTGAAGTACGCGAAGGCACTTCGATCGTGCTGCGCCGCTATGCCGCAGGCGATACGAAGGGCCAAGCCATTCCGGCGCCGTTCAAAGGCGCCGCCAGCCTGCAGAACGATCCGGCGCATGCCTACAGCGACGTGCTGTACACCCTGAACGGCTGGACCGAATTGCCGCGCACCTTGCTGTTGAAGGGCATGGTTTCCAGCGATCCCGGCCTGCGCGTGAATCCGCCGATGCCTAGCCTGCCCGACGTAGAAGTGGTCGACGTCAAGGTGCCGAGTTATGACGGCGCCATGGTGCCGATGACCCTGCTCTACAAGAAAGGTTTGAAGCGCGACGGCAGCAATCCGACCCTGCTGGATGGTTATGCCGCTTACGGATTCTCGCAAACAGCCTACTTTTCACCGGCCAGCATGGCCTGGCTTGAGCGCGGCGGCGTGCTGGCGTACGCCAATGTGCGCGGCAGCGGCGTCTATGGCGACGACTGGTATCGGGCCGGCTTCAAGGCCACCAAGCCTAACACCTGGAAAGACGGCGTGGCTTGCGCCAAATACCTGATCTCCGAGGGGTATGCCACGCCCAAGACCTTGGGCGTGATGGGCACCAGCGCCGGCGGCATCTTTGTCGGCCGTACCGTGACCACAGCGCCGGAGCTGTTTGCCGCCGCTATCTTCAATGTCGGCATCATGGACGCCGTGCGCGCAGAAGACAGCGCCAACGGCATCACCAACATTTCCGAGTTCGGCAGCGCCAAGAATCCGGCCGAATTCCCGGGTTTGCTGGCAATGAGCACCTATCACAACATCAAGGACAACACGGCCTATCCGGCGATCATGCTGGTGCATGGCATGAACGATCCGCGCGTCGATGTCTGGCACAGCGCTAAAACAGCGGCGCGCCTGCAAGCCGCCACCGACAGCGGCAAGCCGATCCTGCTGCGGCTGGACATGCAAGCCGGCCACGGCATCGGCAGTACGGCAACACAGCGTTATGCCTTGTCTGCCGATATCTATAGTTTCTTGTTGTGGCAAATGGGAAAGGCGAAGCAAAACGATAGCTGAACCTTGTTCCCGATAGAGGGGAAATTGAACGGGCTGGAATAATCAACTAACAAACATCAGCTAACAAACATCAACTAACAAACGCAACACGACCATCATGGGCCGCTGCAAGCACCAAGAACTTTCTTGCTTGCAGCGCTCATCTCACTGCCTGGTCCGGCTTTTTACACCCAAGCCGGTACAGCGCCAAATCACTGTTTCGCCAGCCACTCCAGCAAAGCCTTGTGGAACGCATCCGAATCTTCCATCTGCGGCGCATGCCCCATGCCGGAAAATTCGATCAGCGTCGCCTGCGGAATCAGCTTGGCGGCCTGCTTGCCCAGGACGTTATATTTTCCGATTTTTGCTTTGACGTCCGGCGGCGCGATGTCACTGCCGATTGCCGTGTTATCCGCATCTCCTATCATCAGCAAGGTAGGCATGCTCAGGTTCTTGAATTCGTAGAACACCGGCTGGGTAAAAATCATGTCGTAGATCAGCGCCGAATTCCACGCCACTAGCTTGTGACCGGGGCCCTGATTCAATCCCGCCAGCATGGTCACCCAGCGTTCATATTCCGGCTTCCACCGGCCGACATAGTAGGTCTTCGTTTCATAACTGCGGACGTCGTCGGCGTTCAGCTTCAACTCGCGCTGATACCACTGGTCCACCGTGCGGTAAGGTACGCCGAGCGCCTTCCAGTCTTCGAGACCGATAGGATTCACCATCACCAGTTGCGTTACCTGTTGCGGATACAGCAGCGCATAGCGCGTCGCCAGCATGCCGCCGGTGGAATGACCGACAATGATTGCCTTGTGTATGCCTAGCTGCTCCAGCAAGGCATGGGTATTGATGGCGAGTTGCTGGAATGAGTATTGATAGTGCTCCGGTTTGCTGGAGCTGCAGAAGCCGATCTGGTCCGGCGCCACTACGCGGTAGCCGGCGGCGCTCAAGGTTTTTATTGTCTGTTCCCAGGTCGCGCCGCAAAAATTCTTGCCATGCAAGAGCACTGCAGTACGGCCGTTAGCCTTGCCGCTGGCAGCGACATCCATGTAACCCATCTGCACATGCGCGCCTTGCGATTCGAAAGCGTAATGCTTTAGGGGGTAAGGGTAGTCGAAGCCCTGCAGTTCGGGCCCGTATGTTGCGGCTGGCGCAATCTCGGCGGCCGAAGCGGAAAGGACGGCGCTCAACAGCAAAGCGGACAAGTAAAAGGAAGATGCGTTGCGCATGCCGGTTCTCTCCACGAATGAAGCGGCTATGTTACTCCCTGATTTCAGTCGGCGCCACGCCGGTCCAGCGTTTGAAGGCACGGCGGAAATTGCGGACATCTTTAAAGCCGGTTTCGGCAGCCACGTCCGCCACTGAAAATTTCGAATGCGACAGCAATTCCAATGCGCGCGATTTACGCACCGATTCAAGCAGGCTCTGGTAAGAAAATCCCGCATCGTTCAAGCGCCGCCGCAAAGTTCGTTCGCCGATGTTGAGCGTCGAAGCGATGCTTTGCAGGGTCGGCAAATCCTTCAGATTGTCACGGATCGCGCGCTCGATGGTGGTCGAAAGATCGACCTTTTCCTGCTCCACCGTCAGATTCTCTTCGATCAGTTTTATGGCCGTCTTGGCTACCAGCGCATCGTAGGTCGGCAGCGGATAATTCATCCAGTTGACGTCCGTGATCAGGCGGTTGCGCGAGCAGCCGAAGCGTACCGGACAACGGAAAATCGTATCGTAGATGGCGGCGTGCGGCGGCGCCTGGTATACCAGTTCAACCGCCGACGGCGTGAACTGCGGCCCCACCAGGTGGCGCACGATATTGATCATGCTGGAAAACGCCTCTTCGATGAGGAACATTTCAATGTCGGGATCGTAGAATTGCGGGTCGGCCTGGATGGCGACCTGCTGGCCTTTCAGTTCCATGGCGATATGGATCAGCGAGCCGGCGCCTTTCTGGTAATGGATCCCCATTTCGCTCGCTTCGCCCAGCGTGGCGCAGGTCATCATGCCGAAGCCGACCAGCCCCCATGACACCAGCGTCTGGCGGCTGCCGACCGCCAGTCCCAGCCCGGTATCGCCGATCAGCTTCTGGCCGCGGCGAATCATCATGCTGCCCTGGCGGTAGGAAATCTTGAAATTGGGCTGGTTCAGGTCCTCCGCCGTGAAGCCGAGTCCGCGGCAGAGCGAGGCGGTGTCGTAGCCGCGCTCATGCGCCACGATCGACAGGTATCGCGGCGTTAGCGGATTGATCGATGCGGTCGAATAGCGCGGGTCGAGGCGTTCCGGTTTGGCGGCGGCTTTAGCGGTCGGTTTCATGTTTTCCATTGTGGTGACAAGTGCAAGGGATGTCTAGTGGCAAAGCATGCAACGGACAATATTCTGTCCGTTTAAGACCCTTTCGCCGTCCGTTTCGGCCCTCACTCCGCGCCTTGGACTTGGATACATTTGAGGCACGCAAAGAATTCAGGTAAATCGAATAAATGAATTCAAGCCAAAGAATTACACCGCGTTCCAATGATTTCCAGCGATGTTCAGGAGAGAGTCCATGAGTGCTTCATCCGTGTCGAGCAATAACGCAGCAGTGTGCATCGTCGGCGGCGGCCCCGGCGGCCTGAGCGCCGCCCGCGCCCTTAAACGGCAAGGCATCAGCTACGAGCAGTTCGAACGCCACAGCGATGTCGGCGGCATCTGGGACATGAACAATCCCGGCAGCCCGATGTATGAATCGGCGCATTTCATTTCATCGCGCGACCTGTCCGGCTACGCCGACTATCCGATGCCAAAGGAATATCCCGACTATCCGACCAACCAGCAAATTGTCAGCTATGTAAGATCGTTCGCCCGTGCGTTTGGCCTTTACGACAACATTCGTTTCGGCGTCTCGGTGCGCGCCATCGACAAATTGCCGGACGGCCGCTGGCAAGTCACGCTGGAGAGCGGCGAGCAGCGCACCTACCACGCCGTGATCTGCGCCACCGGTTGCAACTGGGACCCCAGCCTGCCGGAAATCAAGGGCCAGTTCAATGGCGAGATCCGCCATTCCGTCACCTACAAGCGCGGCGAGGAGTTCAAGGGCAAGCGGGTGATGGTGGTCGGCGCGGGCAATTCCGGCGCCGACATTTCCTGCGACGCCGCCACCTACGCCGATACCGCATTCATCAGCATGCGGCGCGGCTATCACTTCATTCCCAAGCATCTGTTCGGCGTGCCTGCCGACGAGTTTGCCGAAAAAGGGCCGCAACTGCCAATGTGGATGGAGCGGCCGGTATTTAGCGGTATTCTCAAGATGATCACCGGCGACCTGACCCGCTTCGGCCTGCCGAAACCGGACCACAAGCTGTTTGAAAGCCATCCGCTGATGAATACCCAGCTATTGCACCATCTGCAGCACGGCAATATCGCGGTGCGCCCGGATGTCGAGCGCTACGATGGCGATGAAGTGGTATTCAAGGATGGCAGCCGCGAGCAACTGGACCTGGTGCTGTACGCCACCGGTTACAAATGGAGCGCGCCCTATGCCGGGAAATATTTTGAATGGCAAGGCGGGCGGCCGCAGATGTATCTGTCGGTATTCAGCCGCATCCACCATAACCTGTTCGGCATCGGTTATATAGAAACCAATTCCAGCGCCTTCAAATTGTTCGATGCGCAAGCCCACCTGATCGCCAGCTATCTGCGCGAGCAAGGCGCAGGGCCTGAACGCGTGCGTGCCTTCGACGAGCTGATCGCCCATGACGATCCAGATCTGTCGGGCGGCATCAAATTCATCAAGTCGCAACGGCATACCGTCTATCTGGAAGTGCATGCGCTAAAACGCTATCTGAAGAAACTGCATAAGCGCATCGGCTGGCCGGCCTTGCAGGACGGCGACTACAAACCGATGCTCAAGCCGCAATCGGAACAGACGGCGCAACGCGAGAAAAACACCTTGAAGGAAGCGGCATGAAGCTCGGTCCAGAATTTGCCGGACGGGTAGCCTTGCTGACGGGTGCCGCCGGCGGCATCGGCCGTGAAATCGCCAAGCGGCTGGACGCCGCCGGCATCCGGCTGGTGCTGTGCGATTTGAACCAGGCAGGACTGGATGAGTTGGCGGCCAGCCTCAAGCAGACGCCGTTGCTGATTGTCGGCGACCTTTGCCAGCGGCCTTTGCTGGAACATATCCGCGCAACGGTAGAGGAAAAATTCGGCCATCTCGATATTCTGCTGAACAACGCCGCCGTGGTGCGTACCGACCGCTTCGACGAGTATGCGCTGGACCATATCGAAAGCGATATCCAAATCAACCTAGTCACGCCCTTGCTGCTGGCGCGCATCATGGTGCCGCTGCTCAAGCTGGCGCCCGATCCGCGCATGATCAATACGATTTCGCTGGGCGGCGTCTTGCCGATGCCGGAGAGTCCGTTGTACAGTGCCACCAAGTTCGGTTTGCGCGGCGCGACCTTGTCGATTGCGGTGGATTTTGAAAAGAAGGGCATCAAGGTCGGCGGCATCTTGCCATCCTCGGTCGATACTGCGCAGCTACGGCATGAAGCGCTGACCGGCGGCAGTGCGCTGAATTTTATCGATCCGCCGCAAAGTCCCTCGCACGTGGCGGATGAAATGCTGCGCATGCTGCAGGATCCGCGTTATGAACGTTATCCGAAAATGTCGGACGCCATCCTGGTCCGGCTGGCGATGCTGTTCCCGAACAAAATTGGCAAGATCATCAACTGGTTTGAAAAGAAGGGCCAGGCCGGTCGCAAGCGCTATCTGGAAGAGCGCGGCCTGACCAGCCAGGTGGTGCGCTGGTAGCGGCAGCGACGTGGTTGCAACGCTGTAGCTGCAAACATTCAGTAACAAACAAGGAGGCAGAATTCCGCAACAGACGGATGGCCGCCGACGCAGGACGCATGATCCCGCTGTACAAACATAAAACAC
Organism: Collimonas arenae; assembly: GCF_000786695.1. NCBI lineage: Bacteria > Pseudomonadati > Pseudomonadota > Betaproteobacteria > Burkholderiales > Oxalobacteraceae > Collimonas > Collimonas arenae. The sequence continues at coordinate 216,575 of NZ_CP009962.1, forward strand.
CCGTCCAAGGGAGATGACAACATGGCTTCAACTGCAGCACATGCTTCGGCTACTGCTCCGTCCTTGCATACCGGCGTCGCTGCCGCCGGCGCCGGTACGCCACTGTCGCCCTCGGCGCCAGCGCCGCGCGAGATGTTGCGGCTGGCGATTGTCTACGCGGTGGCCATCAACGGCACCATCCTGACCCCGTTCATCGTCTCCAGCCTGATGTTGCGTTTCGGCCTGGATGAAGGCCAGGGCACCATGATGACCGGTTTTGAAATGCTCGGCATGGCGTTCAGCTGCATGTTGCTGCCGCACTGGGTGGCGCGCTACGCCAGCCGCTTTGCCCGGATCGGGGTATGCGGCACCGTGGCGATGCAGGTAGCCAGCGCGTTGCTGGCGACGACGCAGGCAGTCAGCGTCGCGCGCGGACTGGCGGGCGTATTCGAAGGCATGCTGTTCATGCTGGTGGCCGCCAGGGTCGCCAGACAGCCATCGGCGGAGCGCATCTGGGGCGTCATCGTGCTGATCGGGGGGCTGGTCAACGGCGCGCTGCTGATCGGCATTTCCTATCTCCCGGAACGCTGGGCTGCGCAGTGGTTGTTCCTTGCCATGGCGGCGCTGGTCGTATGTACGGCGCCGGTGTTATTGCAGGCAGGCCGCGCCATCGTCCACGATCATGCCGACCAGAAAAAATCGTCGGATACTGGTTTGCCGTGGTTGCGTATCGCGGCAGTCTGGCTACTCACCATTCTTATCTACGGCGTCCAGGCAGGCCAGTGGGCGGTCACGGAACTGGCCGGGCAGCACGCCGGGCTGGCGACCTCGACCATCGGCATCCTGTTGTCGCTTTCTTCGTTTCTAGGCTTTCTCGGATGTGTGGCGTCCTCATTGCGTGGCAGTCACCGGCATCGCCGCATGATTATCGTTGCGGCGCAGTTACTGATGACGGTGTCGGTGATGTGGTTTTTCTCGGCCCGCACTGGTGGCGCTTACTTCACCAGCCAGTTACTGCTAAACGTCGGCTTCTATGCCTTGACGCCGTTCCTGACTGGCCTGCTGTCCGAGATTGATGCGGATGGTTCGTTGGTGTCGCGCACCGTGGTGGTGACGCTGGTCGGCGTTGCCGTCGGCACTACCGTGGCCGGCTGGCTCCTGACTGCACTGGGTCCGGCGCACTTCGGCATGGTGCTGGGAATCGCCGTGCTGCTGGGGATACCGCTGGTGGCGATTGCCTTTGCGCCGGGCAAGCGGGTCCGGATTGAATAAAGATTTCGATTTTTTGCTTTGACCTGCGAGGAGAACTAAAAATGAAAAAGTACTCGATCAAACCGAAAGCTTCCGTGCTGATGATATCTGTAGCCTGCCTGCTGGCGCCATTGGTGTGGGCGCAACAGGCCGCCAAACTGGGCGCCGACCTGACGCCGGTAGGCGCGGAAAAGGCGGGCAACAAGGACGGCACCATTCCCGCCTGGAGCGGCGGCGACGTCAATCCGCAAGCCGGTTACAAAGCCGGGCAACCACGGCCGGACCCGTATGCCGCAGACAAGGCGCAGTTCTCGATCACCGTCGCCAATGTCGATAAATATGCCGCCAGATTGTCGCCGGGCCAGGTGCAACTGATCAAGAGCATCAAGGGCTATCGCATGGATGTGTATCCAACGCACCGCTCCTGCGGTTATCCGGACGTGGTCTACCAGCGTACCAAGGAAAACGTCGGCTTTGCCAAGATAGCGGCCAACGGCTATGAGCTGGCGGAAGCCAAGACAGCAGGCTATCCGTTCCCGCTGCCAGCCAACGGCGTCGAAGCCATGTGGAATTTCAAGATGCGCTACCAGGGCGAGGGCCTGACCTGGGCCTATGCGACGGTGGTGCCGCCGAAAGGCGGGAGCAGCATCGGCGAACCGCTGATCCAGGAAGACTACATCATGTTCCCGCTGTCGGAACCCAAGAACAACACCATCGCCGGCGCCAAGGGAGTCGAGTCGCTTTACCTCAGCCCCTACATTGCGCCGGCCCAGTTCGCCGGCGACGTCACCCTGTCGCACGGTTATATCGGCAAGCCCAACGACATCTGGCTCTACTTCGCCAGCCAGCGCCGGGTGCGCCGCGCGCCGACTTATTCCTACGATGCGCCTATCCTCAACGATGAAAACCTGGAAACCATCGACCAGTACACCATGTACAACGGCCCGCTCGACCGTTATGACTACAAGCTGGTCGGCAAGAAGGAAATGATCGTTCCCTACAACTGGAACAAGGTCAATTCGGTGCAGGCCAAGATCAGCGACGTGGTGCAGCCGAACTTCCTCAACCGCGACCTGACGCGCTATGAAACCCATCGGGTGTGGGAAGTGGAAGCCACCGTCAAGCAGGGCGCGCGCCATACCTTCCCCAAGCGCACCTTTTACCTGGATGAGGATTCCTGGCAGATCCTGGTGCAAGACCTGTACGACGGCCAGGGCAAAGTCCAGCGCGTCATGGAAAGCGGCGTAGTGATGGCGACCGAATTGCCGGCTTGCGTGCAGGAAGGCTACGCCAGCCATGACCTGTCGCTGGGCCGCTACATCGCCGAACGGATTCCGGCCGGGCAAAAGCAGTCCGACTGGCTCGCCGGCCGCGATGGGCGGGTCAAGGAATCGATGTTTGAACCCGACGGTTTGCGCCGCTTCGCCACGCGCTGACAACGTATTGAACCTTGCACACGCGGCAGCGCCGGCATGAGCGCTCACCGCCAATAAAAATCGCGCAGTTTATTCGCATCCCGGGGAGAGACAGGAATGAAGAAGATGGCGGGCAATGGTAAGGGCAAAGACAAAGGCAATGCCAGGGGAAAAGGCCGGCTATCCAGTTTCAAGCCAGGCATGGTGGTAGCGCTGGTGTGGGGCAGTACGACGGTATTCGGCCATTCGGCCCGTGCCGAGCAATTCGATCTGGGAAATGGCTTGAGCGGCAGCTTCGATTCTTCGGTTTCCTTCGGCCTCGGCGTGCGCACCTCAAGCCCGAACTGTAGCTTCATCGGCCAGGATAACGGCGGCTGCGCCAGTTCCGGCCAGGTCGAAATTGCACGCCGCGATCCGGCCAATTTCAACCAGTCGTATGATTTGACCAGACTGAACCAGGACAACGGCAATCTCAACTATAAAAGCGGGCAGGTATTCTCCGCCGCCCTGCGCGGCGTCCACGACCTATACCTGAAAGCGCCGGACGGCTGGAGCGGCCTGATGCGCGCCGCCTGGTCCTACGATTTTGCCGCCGACCATACCAGCTATGCCGATCTGGAGCCCGATGCCCGCAGTCACGCGGTGCACGATATCCGCTTGCTGGATGCCTACGTCAACAAGGAATTCGAGATAGACCAGCATCCGGTGCGGGTGCGGGTCGGTAACCAGGTCATCAGCTGGGGCGAGGATATTTTCATTCCGGGCGGGATCAATTCGATCAACGCTATCGATGTCCGTCGAGCCCACAGTCCGGGCGTGCAGTTGAAGGAAATATTCCGGCCGGCGCCCATCCTGTCGCTCAACGCAGAGGTGGCAAAAGGCTTGAGCGTCGAAGGCTATTACCAGACCCGCTGGAACGGCTACGAATTCGATCCGGTCGGCACCTTCTTTTCCACCAGCGACATTGTCGGACGCGGTTCCACCGGCGCCTTCCTGCCGACTTCATTGGTTAATTCCGTCACTGGCCCGCTTGGCCTGCCGCCAGCGCCGCCCGGCACGGTCGGCGATACCGGCACCCGCATCATCGGCATTAACCCGAGCACCGGATTGCCGTTCAATCGCCAGCTGACAGCCGGCGAACTGGCCGATCCCAATCTGAATCCGCTGTATGGTCCGCTGGTTCACAGCGGCAGCGTGATTCCGCGCGGCGTCGATCACAATCCGAAGAACAGTGGCCAGTTCGGTTTATCCACGCGCTACACGTTTCCGGATAGCGGGGATGAGCTGGCATTCTATTACGTGCGCTATCACGACAAAATTCCATTCGCCAGCATTCGCGTCAACCAAAGCACCACCGCCAATCCGTTCGGCTGGCAGGACATCTACCTGGACTATGCCGAAGACCGTAATCTGTTCGGCGTGTCCTACAACACCCGCGCCGGCGACTGGGCATTCGGCACCGAGCTCTCGTTCCGGCCGAAGGAAAGTATTCCCATTGATCCGACCATTGTCAGCAATCCGGCCAATCCGTACTACTGTAACGCTGACCTGAATCCGGCCAACTATCGTCCTACTGGCTATGTCTGCCGCGGCGCGGTCGACCAGAAAAAATACCAGTTCCATCTGACCGCCTTGAATATCTTTACCCCGGGCGGCAGCTTCGGCGGCTTGCTGCGGGCGCTGGGTGCGACCGAGGGTTCATTCACTTCCGAGCTGGCGGCGGCCTACTATCCTGATCTCAGCCTCGATCAGGGCATTCCCTATTCAGTCACGTCTGACTACAAGGTGCCGACCAAATTGTCCAGCGGCCTGGTGGCGCAGATCGCCGTCAACTATCCGGCAGCCTTCGGCGGCCAGGCATCCTACGCGCCGGACCTGTCGCTGTCATACGGCATGTCCGGCGTCTCCGCCAGCGCCTTGCCGGGTTTCGTGCAGGGCGCCGGCGCGGTGGTGGCTGGCCTGACGATTGACTTCAAGACCAAGCCGTCGACCAAGATGCGGGTCGACTACACCCACAATTACGGCGGCGGCCAGTCCAACCTGATGCGTGACCGGGACTTCGCCACCTTCAGTTTCACGACCTCGTTCTGATCACGGATTGGATGCAAGCATGAGCGGTTCAAGTCAACATCTCCCGCCGCAAAGCCGGCTGCACAGGCTGGTTGCGGGGCTGGAGTCGGTTCTCTTCAAACGGCGTTTTGCAGTGCTGCTGACCTTTGCGGTATTCACCGTATGCATGGCGGTGCTGGCGCTGGGCTTGCGCATGTCGGCCGGTTTCGAAAAGACCTTGCCGCAGCAGCATGAATATATCAAGACCTTCAACCAGTACCGGGAAGCGCTGTTCGGCGCCAACCGCCTGATCGTGGTGGTGCATGCGCGCCGAGGCACGATATGGAATCCGCCGGTGCTGCGCCAGTTGCTGGGTGTGACCGATGCGGTGAATTATTTGCAAGGCGTGGACCGCAGCAGCGTCATGTCCCTGTGGACGCCGAACGTGTTCTTCACCGAAATCACGGAGGAGGGCTTCAAGGCGCTGCCGATCACCGGCGGCGACATCATCCCGGAAAAGCTGAATCCGCAAGTGATCGCCGACATCCGTGAGCGCGTCGTCGCCGGCGGTTATCTCGGCAACCTGGTGTCGCGTGACCAGACCAGCGCCATGGTGCTGGCCGAGCTGCAAGACAGCGATCCGCAAACCGGCCAGCCGCTCGATTACCGCGCCTTCAACCAACTGCTGGAAAACAAGGTACGCAAACAGTTTGAAAATGCCGACGTCGATATCCAGATCATCGGCTTCGCCAAAGCCATCGGCGATATCGGCGAAGAAGCCAGCAAGGTCATGGTGTTCTTCGGCATCGCCTTGCTGCTGACCGGCTTGTCGGTGTACTGGTATTGCCGCTCCCTGCGGCTGACCTTGCTGCCGCTGGTGTGTTCGCTCAGTTCGCTGGTGTGGCAATTCGGCACTTTGCGGCTGCTTGGTTTCGGCCTCGATCCGCTGGCGATCCTGGTGCCGTTCCTGGTGTTCGCCATCGGAGTGTCGCACGGCGTACAGCAGATCAATTTCATCGTACGCGAGATTGCCGACGGCAAGAATACCGAACAGGCAGCACGCCACAGCTTCACCGGCCTGCTGATACCGGGCACGCTGGCGCTGGTGACCGCCTTCATCAGCTTCATCACGCTGACCTTGATTCCGATTCCGATGATCCGCGAACTGGCGATTGCGGCATCGATAGGCGTCGGCTACAAGATCGTCACCAACCTGGTGATGCTGCCGATTGCAGCTTCGTGCTTTAGTTTTTCGCGCGATTACGCGCAACGCGCCATCGGCCGCCGCGAGCAGCATAGCCGTTGGTTGAGCTGGCTGGCGCTGGTAGCGCGGCCGCGCAATGCATGGATCGTGGTGGCCTTGGGAACCGCTCTGTTCGGCGTCGCCGTCTGGCAAAGCCAGGGACGTCATGTCGGCAGTCTGCAAGCCGGCGCTGCCGAGCTGCGACCGGAGGCGCGTTTCAACCGCGACGCCGCCGATATCACGGCGCGTTTCGATGTCGGCCTGGATTGGCTGACCGTCGTGTTTGAAGTAGCGCCGACCGGCAAGCTGGATGCCTGCGCGCGACCCGACGCGCAATTGTTCATGGACGATTTTGCGCAACAGATGAGTGGCGTCCCCGGCGTGATGTCGGTGCGCTCTGTGGCCGATGTGCTGAAGGGCGTCAACGCCGGCCTCAACGAAGGCAATCCGAAGATGAACACCATCACCCGCGATGCGCGCGGTCTTGGCTCGCAGTTCGGCAGCGCGAATAACCAGCTGCATGGTTTCTCCTCATCCGATTGCCGGGCGCAAGGCGTCAACCTGTACCTGAGCGACCACAAGGCGACCACCATCAAAGGCGTAGTCGCAGCCGTCGAAGAATTCCGCCGCAACAACCAGCTGAACGGAGTCAAGATCCGCCTGGCCAGCGGCAACGCCGGGGTCCAGGCTGCCACCAACGAAGTGCTGGAACGCAGCGAACTGCCGATGATGCTATACGTGTACGCGGCGATTTTGATACTGGTGCTGCTGGCCTATCGCGACTGGCGCGCCATGCTGGCTTGCTGCCTGCCTTTGACGGTGGCCACCTGGCTGGGTTACTGGTTCATGAAGGACTTGAATATCGGCCTCACCGTGGCGACCTTGCCGGTGATGGTGCTGGCGACCGGCATCGGCGTCGACTACGCGTTCTATATTTACAACCGCCTGCAATTGCATCTCGGCGCCGGCGTCGATATCAGCAGCGCGGTAGAGCGCACCTTGCATGAAACCGGCGTGGCGACCATCTTTACCGCGCTGACGCTATCGATAGGCGTGGCGACCTGGTCGTTCTCGCCGCTGCAATTCCAGGCCGACATGGGCAAGCTCCTGACCTTCATGTTCCTGGTCAACATGGTGATGGCGGTGACGTTGCTGCCGGCTTTTGCGGTGGTGCTGGAGAGTCTGTTTCCCCGTCGTTCCGGCACACTGCGCGCGCCATCTTTTGCCGCTCATTGAGAATATCCATGCGATCAATGCCAATCATCTCGCGTAAGTACAAGACGCCATTGACCGGCTGGCTAAGCGCAGCCTTTTTGGCGCTGTCGGCCTTCAGCACAGTTGCTCACGCCGCGGAGTCCGTCACCTCCGATTGGCCCACCAATCGCCCCGCACAGATTCGTGCGCAGGCCGCCAGCACTTCCTTGCTGGCGGCAACCGTCGCCGGAGAAGGGCCTGGCGGCCGGATCATCGCCGTCGGCGATCACGGCGTCATTCTGCTCTCCGACGACGGCAAGACATATCGCCAGGCCCGCAGCGTGCCGACCCGCACTATGCTGACCTCGGTGGTCTTCATCGACCGCAACAACGGCTGGGCCGCCGGCCACGATGGCGTGATCCTGAAAACCGCCGACGGCGGCGATACCTGGAAGCTCTTGCGCCAGCAATACGGCGAAGAGCAGCCGATCTTGTCGATCTGGTTTGGCGACGCCAGCAACGGCCTGGCAGTGGGTTTGTTCGGCATGGCGCTGAGCACCGCCGACGGCGGCCGGACATGGGGTCAAGTGAAGCTGAGCGATGGCGACGCCGCCGACCGGCATCTGTACCGGATTCTCGCCACTCAAAGCGGCGCGCTGCTGATCATGGCCGAGGCCGGCACGGTGTTCCGTTCGGAAGACGGCGGCAAGCATTGGGAGGTGATCGACACTGGCGAGAAAGGCTCGCTATGGAGCGCTGTGGCGTTTTCCGACAATGGCGTCAGCACCGTGGTGGCGGTCGGCATGCGCGGCCACATCATCCGCAGCACCGACGATGGCAAGAGCTGGCAAGCGATCGCCTCCGGCACCACGCAATCGCTGACCGACGTCGCCCGGCTATCGGGATCGGGGCAAAACCTGGCGATTGGCGGCATGGGCGGCACGCTATTGTCCAGCAGCGATGGCGGCCGTCATTTCAAATCTGAGAAAAACCTCGAAGACGCACCCATCACCGCACTGCTCAAAGCGCCCGGTGCCGGGCCGGCGCAGCTGGCGCTGTTTTCCATGGCCGGCGTGCTGCAACCGCCTGCTGCCAAGCCATAGCGCAGGCTATCCGGCATTCCTCAGTTTGATTACCTGAGACGTAATCGACCGTGCTCCCTGGCGGGCGGAGAATGTTTCTGTCGACAACGACAAAACATTCTCCCTAAACCAACGATACTTTGATGGAGCACGATCATGACTGAACTCAATCACAGCGCAACCATTGCCGACCAGGCCCACGCTATCGCCAGCCGCTACATCGCAGCCTGGAGCGAAACCGACGTCGCCCGCCGCCGCGCCCTGATCGCGACAGTATTCACGCCCGAAGCCGTGTATCTCGATCCGATGGCGCGCAGCGCCGGCCACGACGGCCTGGACGCCATGATCGGCGCGGTGCAGCAACAGTTTGCCGGGCTGCGTTTCAAACTGCATGGCAAACAGGATGGCCACAACGATGTGGTGCGCTTTTTCTGGACCCTAGGGGCCGACGGTGCGGAACCGGTGGCTTACGGCACCGACATCGCGGTGGTGGCCGCCGACGGCCGCATCAGCAAGGTCACCGGCTTCCTGGATGCAATGGCGCTTCCTGCATAGCGGCGGATAGCACGCTACACTGCGGATAATTCTTCGGAGGCAACTTATGGGTGCATCACAACTGGCAGCGGAAGCGGGTAGCAAAGAGGACTCCGAGCGGGCCGCCCGCAACCGCTATTTCAACGACTTTGCAGCGGCCCTGCGTTACTGGCGCGACAAACGCGGCTATAGCCAGCTGCGTTTGTCGACCGAAAGCCAGATCTCCCAGCGCCACATCAGTTTCCTGGAAAGCGGGCGCTCGCAACCGAGCCGGGAACTGATCCTCAAACTCGGCACGGTGCTGGACATCCCGCTGCGCCAGCGCAATGTGATGCTGCTGGCGGCGGGATTCGCACCGGCCTATCAGGAGCGTAAATTGTCCGATCCGGAACTGGCCTCGGTCAAGCAGGCGCTGGATTTCATGCTGGCCCAGCAGGCACCGTACCCGGCGCTGGTGGTAGACCGGCTGTGGAACCTGGTCATGAGCAACGGCCCGGCCGCCATGATGATCCGCTGGCTGCTGGACATGCCGGATGCGCAGCCAATCCCGCGTGAAGGCGTCAACGTCCTCAAGCTGATGCTGGACCCGCAAGCGATCCGCAAATACCTCGTCAACTGGCAAGACGTCAGCGCCGATCTGCTGCATTGGATCCAGCGCGAAGCCATGAGCGACGGCCCCGGCAGCGAAGCCACCGGATTGCTGGAGCAATTGGTAGCGCTTCCTGGCGTCAAAGCCGCGACGCAAGCGCCGAATCTCGACACGCGCGTGCTGCCGTTCCTGGCGATGACGATCCGCAAGGATGACGTTGAACTGAACCTGTTCACCTCGATCACCACCATGGGCACGCCGCACGACGTCACCGTGCACGAGCTGCGGATAGAGTCGTTCTTCCCGGCGGATGCGGTGACTGCCGCCTGGTTTAAAAGCCGCGCCTAGGCAGCCGCAAGTGGGTGGACAGATATAGGCATACAATGCTGATGCCTGTAGGTAACTAAACCTGTTCATTCCCTATTGCGGAGAAAATAAATGTTGAGAAAGATATCGGGCATCACGCTGGCATGCTGCACATTGCTGACCGCTTGCGCAACCACGCCGGCGATCGCACCGATTACGGTCCCGGACAACCTGAATGTCGCACCCGGCCAGACCTTGTCGCTGGAAGCCAAGGCGACCGGCGTGCAAATTTACCAATGCGGCGAAGCGAAAACCGACGCCGGAAAATTCGTGTGGAATTTCGTAGCGCCACAGGCCGATCTGTTCGACCAGGACGGCAAGAAAATAGGCAAGCACTATGCCGGCCCGACCTGGGAATCGACCGATGGCAGCAAGGTGGTCGGCGCTGTGCAGGCGCAAAGCAAGAGCCCGGATGCAAACGATATTGCATGGCTGCTGCTGAGCGCCAAATCGACTTCCGGCATCGGCGTTTTCGGCATGACGAAAAGCATCCAGCGCTTGCAGACTCTCGGTGGTGCTGCACCGTCCGACGGCTGCGACCAGGCACATCTTGGGCAGGAAACGCGTGTGCCTTATCAGGCTATTTATCGTTTTTACTCAGCGAAGTCTTAGCAGTTCACCCTTAACAAGCTATGACGTATCCAGCCGCTAGAATCTGGGTTGGTTGACCCCAACAATTATGAGTGTCCACATGATTGCCCCGATGACAATAATGATCCAATTCGATCGGCTGAATTTGGAATTCTCAGCGTGAGGAGAGGGTGTTGCCGCATTTATCCGATTTACATGTGCCTGCACCGGGAGCAAGTAAATGAATGAAAGCAAGTAGAGTAACAGCCACCGTCCTCCAAGTTGGGGCGAGACTGCAATTAGCACCCACCCCGCAGTCCATACGATGGGGGGCACAACTGCTCGCACTCCGATCTGAGCGCCAAATTTGTGAATGCGGGAAAAGCATTGATAGCAGAAAAAGATCGAGAATACGGATCTAACGCCTGGGGCTATATTGGACTTCTCGCGGACTTTGATAATCCGCCAGTTTCGATAAAACCAATAGATCTCATAAAACCCCGCCGTGAAGATAGACATGATAGCGAGTTTGAAAAGAGACACCGCAAAAAATGGCGGGTCAATTTCAATAGTCTTGTAAAGCTGCGGCCCATTGGAAATATCATTTGGCTTGTCGGCACTCATTGAATCAGCGATCATATTTCCCTGGAATCTTATTGTGCTTTCGCGAAAATCTAGGTTAGCCCATAGATTAATAATGTTGCGGCAAATTATCGTTTCTTAATTGCATAATTCGCAAGTGAATTATGCAAATTTCCAGAGAGGGACTGGCCATGATCACCGTTAGTGAGACCGAAGAAGGCGTCTCGTACTCGTATTTCGGTAATGCGTCATTTCAAGACATGACCCCAGCTCCTCCATTAATAGACAATTTGCACAGTGATAGAAAATGAAATATGAAAAAGCAGGTAGCCGATAATCAAGAGCGGCCAGAGAAATCCCGATCACCAAGATTACTGCCACCCCGCCCGTCATCGACGGCCATCTCGCCCGAAGAAGCCATTGCCAAAAAACAGGCGCGAGAGCGAAAGGACGCGCTGGTTCGCGGCGTCACTTCGATACAGGAAATGCGTGAGGCGATCAAGCACGCGAGCCGCGACCTGCCTGTCATTTCAGAAGTGCCGCGCATGGGCACGCTCGACGCTGCTGCTTTCCGCATGCATGCAGCAAAAGGCTTGCCATTCGTCATCACCGGGCTCGTGGGCAAGTGGCCGCTATCCGCTCTCACGCCACAAACGCTGCGCGACCGCTTTGGCGAGCTGCACGTGCGCGCGCGGGTTGGCGACTATATCAATACCGCGTTCGCGCCTGACCGGGCGATGCAAGACATGTCGCTGCTGGCGTACCTTGAGCTTGTCGCAAATAACACGCAGGACCTGCCACCGTATCTGGGCAATCTCGAATTGCGCGAATTGAATGCCTTGTGCTACTGGCCCGCCTATTTTAAAAAAATGGGCCCGCCACGCTTTTGGCTTGGCCCATCGGGAACGGTGACGCCGCTGCATTGCGACTACGACGATAATGTTTTCGCACAGATCTGGGGCAGCAAGCGTATTTTCCTGTCGCCGCCTCACCACGACGAGTTCCTATATCCGCGCGAGGCGAACGCCATCTTGTTCGGCTCGCCGTTTGATCCCGAGGCGCCGGATTTCGAGCAATTTCCGCTTGCCCGCCAGGCAGCAATGATCGAATGCATCATGCAGCCTGGTGAGCTCCTGTATGTGCCGGCGGGGTGGTATCACCAGGTTCGCTCGCTGACCTTTTCGCTTTCGGCGAACCGGTGGGCGAGAGCGCTGCCGTTGGCGTTGAGCGGGGATACTTCGTATAAGGTTGGCTAAGTTGATCGAATCCGCAAGCAAAAAGGGGCCAGATGGTAAGAGTAATACTGAAAGATCCATGCCGATGGTCCAAGCAGGAGATCGGGGTTAGGTCATTGCAATAACGCATTGCAAGCGCCAGATCTGGGGCCATAACGCTATCTACACCAGAAAAAATGTAAAAATTTGGCTAACGCGTGTACATAAACATTCTTTGTTTTTGTGTCGCTGCAAAACCTAACTCATTCCCTCTCTGCTTCAGCGGCCGCCATACCCCGCCTCGATCACCAGCTCCGTCCCGCTGACAAACCGGCTCGCATCCGACGCCAGATACAGAATCCCCGCCGCCACATCCGTCGCCGAACCCCGCCCCGTCAGCATCTGCACCTCCGCCAAATCAACCAGCCTCTGCGTCAGATCGCCTTGCTTACGCAAAGCCTCCACCAGCGCCGGTGGCCGTGAAAACCCAGGATGGATCGTATTGACGCGGATATTGCGCGCCGCATAGCGCATCGCATTCATGTTGGCCATCCGGAGCGCCGCTTTCGCCGCATGGTCCGCCGCTTCATGTCGCTCATCCTCCAAAGCGCACAAGGACAGCACATTGACGATAGAACCACCACCAGCCCGCTCCATTGCTGCGATCACATGCTTGGAGCACAAGATGCTGCCGTTGACGTTGGCCGACATGGCCTTCTCCCACTGCGCCAGCGAGAGTCCCTGCGCCGACGGATTATCCGCATCGATGCCGGCGCTGTTGACCAGGATATCGATACGGCCGAAATGGCCCTCCACCGCCGCCATCACTTGTTGCACTGCTTTGCGGTCGCTGACATCGAGCGACCAGAACCTGGCCCGCCCCTGTGCGCTGCCAAGCAACCAGGCGACGACCTGCCCCTCCTGCTCGCGCACGTCCAGGATAGCCAATCGGGCGCCGGCGGTGGAGAGAGCGCAGGCGATGTGGAGCGCGATGCCGCGTGCAGCGCCTGTGACCAGGGCGACTTTGTTTTTGAGGGAGAAGTAGGCGTTGAGTTGGTTCATGTTGGTCCTCGCAACTTGCGGCACTCCAAAAACGATGAAAGCGGGCTTTGGCAGATCGCTGTTTGGAGGGCTTTATGTCTTTAATTTTCACCACATAAGGATCGCCTGCGTGACAACCTCAGGCGTACTAGCCTTGTAGTAGCAGCGTCGTTATTCATCAATTCGCCATTGCGTCCCTTAGCACGGAATCGAGGCTGATCTGTTCCCCGTAATTCGCCCCCTTTTTCTACGTAAGCTTTTGGGCCACAAATAGTCCAAAATGGATTATTCCAAAACGGACTATAGCATCATTCCATGATTTATAGTCAACGATATGAAGCGCTTCGTGAGGTGTTGCAAGGTGTGCGACACAGTGCGGGACTTACCCAAGCGGAACTTGCCCAAAAATTAGGCCGGGGGCAAAGCTATGTATCGAAAATTGAGCGTGGAGAACGCTATCTAGATGCACTTGAATTCATACTTTGGTGTGAAGCGTGCGGCGCTTCACCAGGGAAAATTATCATTGGGATCTAATTAACGCCGACCGGCTAGGTTATCAACAAAATTCACGAATTGATGGGCCAGATGCTCCAGCGTGATACAGCACAACAACGATAAAATTTTGGTATCTCGCTACATTGGGTGTGGAGTTAACGCTTACGAACTATCGGCCAGTAGCAGCCGTTCATCAAAGATGTTTTCATAATTGGCATTCCAAATTTGGCATACCACAGAGGAACTCAATGAAACTCATACACTTTTTCTCGGTGTTATATTTCACGTTTTTCACAGCAATCATTTTGGCATTGCCAATCCCAAGTTTTGCAACTGTGTCTGTGCCAGAAAATTTTTATCCTTGCGATGAATTCAAAGATTTTTCGTCAAATAAACGAGCACTTTATGAAGCAGTGAAATCGAATAATGCAGATATTGCTTTAAATATTTTGCCAACAGTAGGAGACGTGAATTACTGCACGCCGGCTATGGATTTGAGAGTGGTTGACTTGGCCATCATCCATCGAAATGTGCTTCTCGTGAAGCACCTGCTAGAAAAAGGGGCTGAAGTTAATTGTGTCGGCAATTGCAGATCAGCGATCCTGTATGTCATTGACCAACCCAATGCAGACGAGAAAGAAGAGGATCGCGCAATTGAAATTGGAGACATATTATTGAAGCATGGGGCTTCTTTAGAGCATTTGAATTTTGCCCCGCTTCTCGATTCCGCTGCACCGATGGGGCGACAATGCCCCTCCGTAGTTTGTGCCGCAAGAAACGGAAACATAAAGACCATAAAATGGTTATCGAAGCATGGTGCCGCGATAAATTCAGAAGATGCACAGTCTCGGACGCCTCTGATTTTTGCTGTCGTTCGTGGGGATATCACAACAGCGAAGATATTACTGGATCTCGGTGCGAATCCAAATGGCCTTCACGAGAATTCCAACGGTTTCGGTAGCCCACTAATACACGCCGCTGCCATGGGCTACCCGGAAATGACTATCTTGCTTATTAGTCGTGGCGCAAACGTTAACCAAACTATACGTTCCGGTATTGATACCGTGACACCACTTAAATGGGCGCATAAGTGCGGCGACGGTCCTGATGCAAAGGATGAATTGGTGCAGCGCTGCAAAGCAGTCGCCGAAATTTTAAGTAACGCAGGGGAAAAAGAATAGATAAGTATTACCGACCATGACCGCTTTGTGCTGTGAATTCAGCCAGTGGCGACTGTCCGAAACGGCTGTATTAGCTGAGTATCGTGACGGGCAACAATCGGTCAAAAGCGGACGTGTAATCGCCATCGAAAAAAATGTTAGCGCACACGCCCTTGCAGGCAATCAAAGAAGTTAAGAAATGCCAATCAAAGAACAGCACCTACCGATAGAAAGGTTCGACAGTGCCTTTTACTTTAGTCATTAAGGGGTTGCCCTTCCGATCTAGCGCCTTTCCGGCCGGGACTTTAATCCATCCCTCGCTGATGCAGTATTCCTCAACTTCGAAGCGTTCTTTATCGTTAAGTTTAATACCAACATCATGTTCAAATATGGCGGCGTTATAGTAAGGGCTACGAGGATCGACTGAGAGCCGATCGGGAAGTGGTGGGCGGTTTTGGGTATCGTTCATAGCTACAATTATCAACTATAAGATTAAGCAAAACAATTTTTTATCAGCGTAATGTCGAACGAACAACCGTAGCGAGCTTACGTATTACCAATGCTGAAAATTAAATTGGAATGGACATGTGCATGATGAAAAATATACTTCTATATTTTCCTTTATTTATATTGGCTGCTTGTGCGAACCCTCGTCCGGTATCACCATCTTCGTTAAGCAATATCGGAGAAGAAAAACTCAACGCTTTGTTCGCTGAAAGACTTAATTACATTCAGAATCAAGGTGGCCCATACATAAACGATGAAGACATTCAACGACAAACGAAGCTTCTTTTTTGGTTTGTCGATGATACTTACTGTCCACATTGTCCGAGAACTCCCCGAGCGACGGAAGATCAGGAAATTAGAAACGCGAAGGATGTTCAAGCTAAGGCCGAAGGCGGCGATCCTCTTAGCCAGTACTTCTTAGCAGTCCGTTATTTGGAAGGCAAGGGTATTTTACAAAATTCGAAGCAAGGTGTTTTTTGGATGGAAAAGGCCGCTTTAAATGGAAGTGGTGATGCAGCGTACGACCTTGGCCAAATGTATGACCGCGGATTGCATGTACCTGTTTCAAAACGAAATGCGGTGAAATTCTATGAAATCAGCATCAAGAATAATGCGTTGAATAGAACAGCAAAATACCGGCTAGGAGAAATGTATGAGTACGGTATCGGTGTTTCCGAAGACTTTTCTCAAGCAATGGATTGGTATAAAAAATCAGATGAATCCAATGGACTTATTTTGCCAAATGGATATCAACGAGCCGAATTTAGCATTGGTAGATTGTATGCTCAGGGGAAAGGCTTGCCGAAAAACTATGCCGAAGCCTCAGAGTGGTTCCTAAAAGCGTCAGATTATGGCAAGGGATATGGCGGAATGGTTGGTGAAGCACAATGTGCGTTGGCCATAATGTATTCAACTGGGTTGGGCGTAAAGCTCGACAATGAGCAAGCGGAATTCTGGCTTCGTCGACCGAATACCCTATCATATTGTCATTCACTGATGCTGGACCATACTTAACGATTTCTGTCGCCAAGTCATTGCATCACAGACTTGCCATGGTCCGCCGTCGGCCAGAATCGGTCGGATGAGTGCTTTTCTCATAGCGATAGTTGATTCATGGTGGATATTATTCCTTCTGCATTGGTATCCTGTTAATTTTCAGTGAAATCATGGCGCACCAACCCTTCTATTAAGGCTCCATATGAGGCACATCCTATTTGCAGCTATCTTCTCTTTTTATGGCGCTGACGCAATTGCCGCGACCGCAATTCCTACCGATCTTGCGGGCATCTGGGCAACTGAGGGTACCGAGTTCAGTGGGGAGACACTGATGAAAGGGCAAGCCCTTTATCTCGATACTGACGGTATGGGGGCAAGTATTGGGGGTGATGGAAAAGCCGTCGCGGGAGTTCAAGTTGTAGTCACTTCATACAGCCCGAGTACCAATAGCTTAGGCCTTGATTTCACAGAAAACGGCAAGGTCGTTATCAGTGGCACTATGACCTACGATCCAATCCAAAGAGTTATCTTCTCCCCGACGGATTCAAAGCAGCACTACTTGCGCCGCTTTGACGCACTGTCAGCCGAGACCAGGAAATCTCTCGGTCTTGAAGCAAGAGAAAAATAAGCACTTTGTAGTTTGACGTTGAATGCCCAGTTGAATCCACAGTCGTTTACGGCCGTTCGCATCAAACACAACGACTCAATTCTAATCTGAACTAATACAGTTGAATCCTAATGCCAAGTCCAGGAATTGACGGTCAGATCACACATACACAAGTCGTGTAGCCAATTTGTAACAGACCGCGCAAGCGCACGAAGTACTGATATATTGACGCGAGGAAATAAGCACCCTCATTTATTTTTTAGCCCGCCGTTGGCCATGCCGGCGGCGGCCTTTAGCGACTTATCGGAGTTCTCTTTATGCGTGGTGTGATGAAGCATGGTTTGACTTTGTTATGTATTTTGACACCGCTGGCTGCCAGCGCCGGCGATACCCTCGGCAAGATCCGCGATAGCCAGACCATCACCTTCGCCTACCGCGAAACCGCACCGTTTTCCTATACCGATGAAAACAAGCAGATCGTCGGTTATTCCATCGACATGTGCCTGAAAATCGCCGATGCAGTCAAGCGCGAACTGAAGCTGCCCAATCTCAAAGTGGCGTATGTGCCGGTCGATTCCACTACCCGTTTTTCCAGCGTCATCGATGGCAAGGCGGACATGGAATGCGGCTCCACTACCAATAATGCCGAGCGCCGCACCCGTGTCGGTTTCACTGTGCCGAACTTCTTTTCCAGCGTGCGCATGATCGTCAAGAAGGGCAGCGACATCAAGAACTGGTCGGACCTGCGCGGCAAAACCATCGTCATTACCAAGAGCACCACCACCATCGATCTGGTCAACGATCGCAGCAATGTGCGTTCGCTGAACATCAAGGTGCTGGAAGCCAAGGACGACGCCGAATCGTTTTCCTTCGTTGAGCAGGGCAAGGCCGATGCCTACGCCATGGACGATGTGCTGCTATACAGTTTGCGTGCAACCGCGAAGACGCCGTCCGACTTTACCGTGCTGGGTGATCCGCTCTCGATCGAACAGTATTCGCTGATGTTCCGCAAAGACGATCCGGCCTTCAAGCAACTGGTGGACAAGGAGATGGTGCGGATGATCAACGAGGGTGATTTCCAGAAGATCTACAGTTCCTGGTTCACCCAGCCGCACGGCTCCAAGAAGGTCAACATGAGCATGCCGATGGGTTATCTGCTGCGCGATTCGCTGCTTTATCCGTCGGACAAGACAGCTCAGTAAGTGCGAGACGAAAAAAATACCGGGTGCAGCTTGCGCCCGGTATTCTGAATTACCGCAGGCGCTGTTATTTCGGCGCAGGCGGCGTCGGCAGGTTCATCAGCCTGATCATCATCTTTTCAAATGCGGGCACATTGACTTCGCGCACCACGGTGCTTACCTGGGCAATCAAGCCGGGCGGCGCGTAGGCTGCGGGCCAGGACAGGGTGTTGCCGTAGCCGGCCCCGAAGTCGGTATCGATGCTGACATGCAACTGGTCGGACTTTCTGATCAGTGTCGGGTCCAGCCACACCGCGGT
Organism: Collimonas arenae; assembly: GCF_000786695.1. Classification (NCBI taxonomy): domain Bacteria; kingdom Pseudomonadati; phylum Pseudomonadota; class Betaproteobacteria; order Burkholderiales; family Oxalobacteraceae; genus Collimonas; species Collimonas arenae. The sequence goes on from NZ_CP009962.1 coordinate 234,946, forward strand.
AGCCAGCTCATCCCATAACGGAAAACCGGTCTCGGTATTTTTCTTCACCAGTTGCGCCAGCGGCGTATCGGCCTTGGTCATGTCGCTCAGCAGTTTCTTGCTCAGTTCGGTTGCGGTGGAGGGATCGGCCGGCACCATGACGATATGTTTCCACGGCGCGCGCAAGGCGATTTTGGCCGCTTCCGGATCCCAACGGAAATTGAATTCCAGCCGTGGCGAGTTGATGTATTCGCGCGCAAACTGTTCGGCCGATTTGGATGGCAGCACCTGGTGCGGATTCAGGCTGCCGCCCATATAGACGATTTCCTTCGCGGTGGCGGCAAAGCTCGGGTCGAGGCTGATCGCCAGCGCCACATTGGTCATCGGGCCGGTTGCCAGAATCGTCACCTGTCCCGGAAATTCATGGACTTTCCTGATCATGAAATTGGCGGCGATTTCTGCCGATGGCTTGGTATGCGGCATGCCTTCGGAAATCTGCGGCACGACATCGTGTGCATGGTAGTTGGGCTGGCTCTGGATGGTGCCGTCCGGCCATTTCTCATCCGTCCAGGCGCCCTTGTAATACAGCTTGCCGTACAGTGCTTCCCAACGGCGCGTGGTTTCCTGGGTGTTCAGCAAAGGAAAGGTCGATCCGGGAATCACCGGAATATCGCTGCGGCCGATGACTTCCAGCGTACGCAGCGCATGCGCGATATTTTCATCGCGCCAGGTCGAGCCGCTGACGATGGTAATCCCCAGCACTTCCACATCTGGCGACTGGATCGCCATCAGTTGCGCCGCACGCGGGCCACCGATGTCGTCGTCGATGATGACCTTGCGTTTGCCTTCAGCCTGCGCGGCTACCGCAACGCCCAGCATGAATATCGCAGGCAGCAGCTTGCGCTGCATGAACTTGGCTTTCATAAATCGCTTTCAAATAGTTAGGACTTACGCAAAATTCCGCCAGCGGCGTTATGCCTCCTGGCTGTACCTTCGTACTATCTTCGTCGGCATGCCTTACTGGCGAAATTTTGCGTAAGTCCTAATAGTGTAAGAAGACATGCAGACCGGGCCGGGACAGCACAACCCCACCCGACCCGGCCTGCAATGTTCATGATCAGAAGTTGGAACGGAACTGCACGCCAAACATGCGCGGCTCGTTGATGAAGGCAGTCAGGTTGTCGAAATCGATACCGCCCACCGCCACCGTCTTGTTGGTGATGTTTCGCGCAAACGCTGCGATTTCATATTTGTCGCCATCCCATTTGTAGCCGGCGCGCAAGCCGCCTTCCAGCAAAGGCTTGCCGGTAAACTCGGTGGAGTTGTACAGGAAGAAGTTGATCTTGCTGCGGTAGGCCCAGTCGGTGTAGAAGTACAGTTCGTCGTTGTTGCCCAGCGGGATACCGTAGCGCGCAGTGATGTTGGCGATCCACTTGGGCGCCTGCGGCAAGGGATTGCCGTCGATCGAATACAAGCCCGGCCGTACCTGGGTATTGAGCATGGTGCAGGCGGCGCAGCCCGCCACCAGCAGGTTCGGATCGCGGATCTGGGTGAAGTTGTAGCTGCCGCCGAAAGTCATGCGCAGGTGCTCAGTCAGATTGGCTTCCAGATCCAGCTCTGCGCCGTGGCCGACGCTTTTGGCGGCGTTGACCAGCATGATCGAATTGGACGCGCCGCCCACCGCGGTCAGCTGCTGGTTCTTGACGTCGAAGGTATAGACGCTGAAGTTGGCACGGGCGCGGCGGTTGAACAGATCGGCCTTGATCCCGGCTTCATAAGAGGTAATGGTTTCGGCATTGGCGACAGTGATCGGGACCGAGGAAGAGGGTGCCGCAATACTCGGCGCACGGAAACCGGTGGCTACCCGCGCATAGGTTGTGATGTCATTGTTCAGTGCATAGTTGGCGCTGAGGTCCCAGCTGACGTTCGATTTGCTCTCGCTGATCGAGCTTGGGCCGGTGAAGGTCACGTTGTTGGCGACCTCGTTGTTGAAGTCCTTCTTGTCCTCGGTATACCGCAAGCCGCCGCGCAGTTTGAAGCGGTCGTTGACGTCATAGGTCAGCGAGCCGAATGCCGCATAGGCGGTATTCTTCTGGCGATTCTGCAGATAACTGGTTTGCTGCTGCGTATTGCTGTCGAAGTTGGAGCTGTTGCCGGCTACGTTCTCGTAGAAATAGTACAAGCCGGTTTGCCAGTTGAGCGGCCCGTCGTTCTTCGATTCGACCCGGAACTCTTGCGAAAACTGTTTGTGATCGGCGATGCCGCCGCCGGTCTGTACCTGGAACGGAATGAAGCCCGGGCCGGTTGGCGTGCCGCCATCGATATCGCCGCGGCTGAAATAGCTGGAAATGGTTTCATAGCCGGTGATCGAATACAGCTTGACCTGGTCCAGGTTCCACGACAGTCGCGCGCTGCCGCCGGCGGTGTGCAGCGATTGCGTGTTCATCGCATTGGTGGTGACGGTACCCGGATCGAAACCGGCGACGAAACCGTCGCTGCCCTTCTGCAGGATGTTCGCGCGGAACAATTGCGCGTTACCTTCCGAGGCGCGCGAATGCAGGTTGAACAAGGCATTGAACGTGCCGTCCGGTTTGTACAGGAATTGCAGCCGTCCTGCGCGTTCGTTGTAGCCGCCCATGCTGCCGGTCGGGCCGCCGCCGTTGTTGGTGATCCAGTCGTCGCGATGCTCCACCAATGTGGAGAAGCGCATCGCCCACTGGTCGCTGAGCGGCACATTGACCGCCGCCTCGACGTTGGCGGTGTTGAAGGTACCGTCGGAGACGCTGTAATAACCCGATACCTTATCCAGGCTAGGCTTCGCCGAATCGAACTTCACCACCCCGGCCGGCGTATTGCGGCCGAACAGCGTGCCTTGCGGGCCGCGCAACACTTCCACGCCGGCCATGTCGAACATCGGGAAGCCTTTGAGCGCGGCGTTTTCCTGCACCACGTCGTCGTATATCAGGGATACCGGCTGTGAGGCAAAGGCGGAAAAATCGGTATTGCCGTAGCCGCGGATATAAAAGCGCGGAAAGGTGCGGCCGTTCGACGATTCGATGTTCAGGCTCGGTACCTTGGCCGCCAGCACCCGGATATCCTGGCCGCCGGAGTTAAGGACATCAAGCGTCTCGCCCTTGAGCAGGGTCACGGAGATCGGCACATCCTTGATTTTTTCGACCTTGCGTTGCGCGGTCACGGTCATGGTTTCCAGCTGCAGGGACGATGTATCCTGAGGCGTCGCCGGGGTGGCCGAGGTAGCAGTTGTTGCCGCCGGCGCCGCGCTGCCGGCCGTCTGCGCGATGGCAGCGCCGAATGGCAAGGCGACTCCCAGTGTCAGCATCATCTTGTGTGCGCAACGCATGTGGGCGCGTGCCCTCGCTTTTTTTCCCATTTTTCCCATCCCTCTTGTGTCGACGTTGATATCCGAAAAATCTGAACCTGCTTGTTTTTGTTATGCCCGCTGCGTGAATCGTGTGCAGGTCAAAGACCGTCATGACAGCGCGGCGTCTGATCCGAACGGATACCCACAACGCAAAGACCGTGCCAGAATTTTTCCTGGCAGGAAGAAGAGAGAAAAATGGTATGTCTATTTGTATCGGAATATATTGTATACATCCGGAAAACCGTTTTTCGTGCGAAAAACAACTTGCAGGGATGATAAGTATGGTTGGCGAGAAGAGCGCCGTGCGCGGCAAAAAATAACGCCATCTATTGGTGAGCGTCGCGCCAAAGTAGGGAAGGCGGGATGTTGCAAGAACCGGATTAGTGCGCGTGCGTGCTTCAAAATGGCGACATTTCGGAATAATTTGTATACACTTTCTGACAGCTGGGACGGGCGTAGTTGTGCCCTAAGATAGGTCCCGGAAACGCGGGGCTTGCTCAGGCAAGATCGAGTATTTCCGCCAGGTCGACTTCGTGTTCGTCGTCGCTAAGACGCAGGGCGCGTTCGATATCGAGCAGATGCTGGTTCATCATCGCTATCGCCTTTGTGGCGTCGCCGTCGGCGATGGCGTCGATCAGTTCTTCATGCTCGTGGTTCGGGCAGGGAGTCTTGTTGGGCGCCTGGTACAGGGCGATGATCAGGGAGCAGCGCGAGACCAGCTCGCGCAGGAAGCGGGTCAGGACCGGATTGCCGGCTGTCTCGGACAACAGGATATGGAACTCGCCGCCAAGGCGTATCCATTTGGGGTGGTCGCCGCTATGAAAGGACGCATGTTCTTCTTTGACGATTTGGCGCAGCCGGGCAATCTGGGCGCGCGTCGCATGCTCCGCCGCCAGCGGCACGATGGCGGCTTCAATGGCGCGCCGCGCCGCGAAAATCTCGCGAGTTTCCTGCGGCGTCGGCTGCGCAATGATGGCGCCGCGGTTCGGCCGCAATTCAAGGATATGATCGTGCGCCAGGCGCTGGATGGCCTTGCGCACGATCGTCCGGCTGACGGCAAACAGTTCGCACAGGCTGGCCTCGGTCAGCTTGGTGCCCGGCGGCAGGCGTTGGCTCATGACTGCCTTCAGCACCGAATCGTAGATTTTTTGATCGACAACGCCGCTGCCCCGGGTTGAAGCGGGTCTGGCCGAAGCGGGGGTGACGGGCTTTTTTTTCATGGGCTTTGTTTTCATTTTCTGATTACCAGTCTGCTGTCATGCTACCGCAAATTATCGCTGCCATCATCGCAGCAGACACAGGCCGAACTCTTAGCGGCCGTTACAAAATCAAGCTGGCGTTGTTGCTTCTCCTGGCCATCTTGATTTTGCAACAGCCTCTTAGGCAGGAAACGCGCCAGGCAAGATCAGCAGTGGCAGGGCGAGTCTGGCATGCAGTTTGCTTTTGCAGTAGCTTTATGTCGGCAAAACATTATTTGTAATGCGCCGATAAGCCGCTGAGTGATGTAGCATGTTGCTTGCCTTGCGTTTCCCTGCGCCGGGGCTGGTGAGCGCAACAATGCTGGCGTTATTTTGCAACGGTCTTTCATTGACAGGCAGAAGAAGTGACTTCAACCATACCGCGTCTGCAAATCGCCCATATCCGCAAAGCCTATCCCGGCGTGCTGGCGAACGACGACATCAATCTCTCCGTCGCACCCGGCGAAATCCATGCCGTGCTGGGAGAAAACGGCGCCGGCAAATCAACCCTGATGAAAATCATCTTCGGCACCGTCAAGCCGGACGCCGGCGAGATTTTCTGGAACGGCGAACTGGCCCACATCGCCAATCCACACATTGCGCGCCAGCTTGGCATCGCCATGGTGTTCCAGCATTTTTCCCTGTTCGATACGCTCACCGTCGCTGAAAACATTGCGCTCGGCCTGGCCTCCAACGTCAGCATGCTGCAACTGGTGACACAAATCCGCCAGACCGGCGACAAATATGGGCTGGAGCTGGAACCGCATCGCCACGTGCATACCCTGTCGGTCGGCGAGCGGCAACGAGTGGAAATCGTGCGCGCCTTGCTGACCAATCCGCAGTTGCTGATCCTCGATGAACCGACGTCAGTGCTGACGCCGCAGGCGGTAGAAAGATTGTTCGTCACCTTGCGCAAGCTGGCCGCCGAAGGCTGCAGCATTTTATATATCAGCCACAAGCTCGATGAGATCCGCGCCTTGTGCCACAGCGCCACCGTCATGCGCAACGGCAAAGTCACCGGCATCTGCGATCCGCGCAATGAAACCAGCGCCGGCCTGTCGCGCATGATGATCGGCGATGAGCTGGTGCGCCTGCAACGCGAACGCAATCCCGATTCGCTGCGCAGTGAGCGCAAGCTGCATATCAACCGTTTAAGCCTGCCGAAAGCCCATCTGTTCGCAATGGAACTGAAAGATATCGAATGCGAAGTGCGCGCCGGTGAAATCGTCGGCATTGCCGGTGTGTCCGGCAATGGCCAGCAAGAGCTGCTGGCGGCGCTCTCCGGCGAAGACCAGCGCGCCGCGCCTAATATGGTGATGCTGGCGGGTCGTGCAGCCGGCCAGCTGGCGCCCAATCCGCGCCGTGCGCTCGGCCTTGGGCTGGTGCCGGAAGAACGGCTGGGACGCGGCGCAGTGCCGACCCTGGCGCTGGCCGCCAATATGCTGCTGTCGCACCAGAAACCGCCCTATGTTAAACACGGCATGATCGATTTCGCTTACGCCCGCAAGAGCGCGGCGTCCATCATCGACCGCTTCAAGGTGAAAGCCAGCGGCCCGGATGCGCTGGCCAAGAGCCTGTCCGGCGGCAATTTGCAAAAATTCATCGTCGGCCGCGAGCTGGAGCGCAAGCCTGGCGTCTTCATCGTGGCGCAGCCGACCTGGGGCGTGGACGTTGGCGCGGCGGCGCAGATCCATGCCGAAATTCTCGCCCTCAAACAGGAAGGCTGCGCGGTGTTGATTATTTCCGAAGAACTGGATGAGCTGTTCGCGCTATGCGATCGCCTGCACGTGATCGCCAAGGGCAAGCTGTCGCCATCGATTGCAATCGAGCAGGCTACGCGAGAACAAGTCGGCTTGTGGATGAGTGGTTTGTGGCAGGATACAGCGGAGGCCGCGCATGCATAATCTGTGGCCGTGGAAACTGGAGCTGCGCGGCACGCCGTCGCGCGCCATGACGTATTTGTCGCCGCTGATTGCGATCGTGCTGACCATGTTGCTGGGCGCGTTATTGTTTGCCGCGTTAGGCAAGGATCCGCTGGCCGGTCTCAAGGTATTCCTGATCGATCCTTTTAACGGCAAGCGCGCCATCAGCGAGCTGCTGCTGAAAGCCACCCCGCTGATACTCTGCGCACTCGGCCTGGCGGTATGCTTCCGCGCGAATATCTGGAACATCGGCGCCGAAGGCCAGTTCACCGTCGGCGCATTGTTCTCTGGCGCCATGCTGGTATTCCTTGACGTGCCTAACCATGCGATACCGGGCAGCGTCGGCCTGGTCCTGATGGTACTCGCCGGTATCGTCGGCGGCGCCTTCTGGGCCAGTATCACGGCCTCGTTGCGCGACCGTTTCAACGCCAATGAAATCCTGGTCTCGCTGATGCTGACCTATGTCGCTCAGCTGCTGCTGATGTATGCGGTGAACGGGCCCTTGAAAGATCCGAACGGCATGAATTTCCCGCAATCGAAAGTGTTCTCCGACGAATTCATGCTGCCGATGCTGCTGAGCGGTACGCGCTTGCACATCGGTTTCGCCGTGACCTTGATACTGGCGGCGGTGATGACGGTGTTCATGACACGCAGCTTCCGCGGCTTTTCGCTGATGGTCGGTGGCGTCGCACCGCATGCGGCGCGTTATGCCGGTTTTTCCAGCCGCAGCGCCTTGTGGGTATCGCTGCTGATTTCCGGCGGCTTTGCCGGTCTGGCCGGAGCCTTTGAAATCGCCGGGCCGATCGGCCAGCTGCTGCCGTCGGTGTCGCCCGGCTATGGCTTTGCCGCCATTATCGTCGCCTTTATCGGCCGCCTGCATCCGGTCGGCGCGGTATTGGGCGGGCTGGTGATGTCGCTGCTGTATCTGGGCGGCGAACTGGCGCAATCGCGGCTCGGCCTGCCATCGGCGATCACCGGCGTGTTCCAGGGCATGCTGCTGTTCTTGCTGCTGGCGAGCGATACGCTGATCAATTACCGCTTGCGCCGGAAAGCGAGGATTTGACATGGAACAGTTAGCTTCACTGATTGCGGCTTCGATCAATGCCGGCACGCCCTTGCTGCTGGCAGCGCTCGGCTTGCTGATCAACGAACGCGCCGGCGTTCTCAATCTCGGCGCGGAGGGCATGATGCTGGTCGCCGCCATCGCCGGTTTTGCGGTCGGCTACAGCACCCACAGCCCGATGCTCGGTTTTCTCGCCGGCGCGCTCAGCGGCGTGCTGATGGCGGCGCTGTTTTCCTGGCTGGCGCTGGTGCTGGCGACCAACCAGGTCGCCACCGGCCTGGCCTTGTCGATTTTCGGCACAGGGCTTTCCGCTTTCCTCGGGCAGAGCCTGGTAGGCCTTGGCCTGCCGGCGCAAGCGATGGGGATTCCCTATCTCAAGGACATCCCCTTTATCGGCCCGGCCTTGTTCCAGCAGCACTGGATGAGCTATCTCGCCCTGCTGCTGTGCGGCGCCATTGCCTGGTTTATTTACCGCACCCGCGCCGGCCTGGTCTTGCGCGCCATTGGTGAATCGCCGGAATCGGCGCATGCGCTGGGTTATCCGGTGCGCTGGATACGCTTTGCCGCCTTGCTGTTCGGCGGCGCCTGCTGCGGCCTCGCCGGCGCCTATCTCTCGCTGGTGTATACGCCCATGTGGGTAGAGGGCCTGGTATCCGGCCGTGGATGGATCGCGCTGGCGTTGACCGCCTTCGCCACCTGGCGGCCGCTGCGTGTGCTGCTTGGCGCGCTGCTGTTCGGCGGCGTGACGATCTTGCAGTTTTACCTGCAAGGCATGGGAGTGAGCATTCCGTCGCAGGTGCTGTCGATGGCGCCGTATGTGGCCACCATCGTGGTGCTGGCGCTGATTTCGCGCAATCCGGACTGGATCCGTTTGAACATGCCGGCATCGCTGGGCAAGCCGTTCAAGCCGGATGCAAGTTGAGTATTGAAGTGTATTTCTAAAAGCGCCGTCATCCCCGCGAACGCGGGGATCCAGGTTACTGATGACAATGGATTCCCGCGTTCGCGGGAACGACGAGCCGAGAGTTATTCGAGCTATCCGAATACTTAGTAATAAAACTGAATAGAAGATTTGATAACAGACCGACCAACCATCAACACAGAGGGAGATAAGCAATGAAAATAGCACGCAGGGCATCACTCGCAATGCTCGTCGCACTGACAGCCGCCACGCTGATCGGTTGTGGCAAGAAGGAAGAAGCGGCCGCGCCGGCGGCAGCCGTTGCACCGGCAGCAGCGCCGGCCAAGGCCGATCCGCTGAAAGTGGCTTTTGTCTATATCGGCCCGGTCGGCGATGCCGGTTGGACCTTCGCCCACGACAAGGGCCGCAAGGCGGTCGATGAAAAATTCGGCGACAAGGTGAAAACCACTTTTGTCGAAAACGTTCCTGAATCGGCAGCCGATGCAGAGCGCGTGTTCCGCCAGCTGGCTGTCGACGGCAACAAGCTGATCTTCGGCACCAGCTTCGGTTATATGGAAGCGATGCTCAAGGTCGCCAAGGAATTCCCGGACGTCAAATTCGAGCACGCCACCGGTTTCAAGACTGCCGACAATCTGGCGCAATACGACGTCCGCACCTATGAAGGCGCTTACCTGGCCGGCGTGGTCGCCGGCAAGATCAGCAAATCAGGCAAGCTGGGCGTGGTTGGCTCGGTACCGATTCCTGAGGTGATCCGCAACATCGATGCCTTCACCCTCGGCGCGCGTTCGGTCAATCCGAAGGCCACCACGCGTGTGGTGTGGGTCAACAAGTGGTTCGATCCGGGCAAGGAGCGCGAAGCCGCCACCACGCTGATCGGCCAGGGCGTCGATGTGCTGATGCAGAACACCGACTCCGCCGCCGTGGTCCAGACCGCGCAGGAAAAAGGCGTGGCCGCCTTCGGCTGGGATAGCGACATGACCAGCTTCGGCGCGAAAGCGCATCAGGCGGCATCGATGATCAACTGGGGCGTCTACTACGACAAACGCGTCGGCCAGGTGCTCGACGGCACCTGGAAAACCGATACCAGCTGGCTCGGCCTGAAAGACGACGGCATCGATCTCGGCGCCTTCAACCCAAGCTTGCCGGATGACGTCAAGGCGCTGGTGGCGGAACGCAAGAAAGCCATCATCGACGGCAGCGCGCCAATCTGGAAAGGCCCGGTCATCGACAACACCGGCAAGGAACAGGTGGCCAAGGATGCGGTCGCCGATGACGCCTTCCTGCACGGCATCAAGTTCTACGTGCAAGGCGTGGAAGGCAAAGTGCCGGGCTGAAGATAGTCAGTTGTGCGGAGCGGCCTGTCCGCTCCGCGCTTCCTGTACAGAACGGAGGGCAACATGAAATCCGCCGCTATCTGGAGCCGGGGCCGATCGTCCTGGTCAGCTCCAGGTGGAAAAAACAAGTCAACATCATGACGCTGGGCTGGCAAACGATGATGGAGTTCTCGCCATCGCTGGTCGGCTGCACTATCGCCGGCGGCAATTTCAGCTTCGACCTGATCCGCAACAGCCGGGAATGCGTAATCAATATCCCTTCCGCGAAACTGGTCGACAAGGTGGTCGGCATCGGCAACTGCTCCGGCAGCGAAATCGACAAATTCCAGGAATTCCAGCTGACCCCGGTCAAAGCCAGCAAGGTGAAAGCGCCGATGATCCAGGAGTGCTTTGCCAGCCTGGAATGCAAGCTGGCCGACGACAGCCTGATCGATAAATACAATTTCTTCATCTTTGAAGTGGTCAAAGCGCATCTCGCGCCCACCCCCAAACATCCGCAGACGCTGCACTACGCCGGCAACGGCGAATTCATGGTGTCAGGCAAGCGCATAAGCCGCCGCGCCGGGTTTCGCCCGGAGTACTTGTAACAAGACAGGCCAAGAATTAAATATGTTCTGGATGTTGTGATTAGACAACGAGTAAGCACGAGGCTCGTTGCTATACTCGATTTTCTTTCAATTTTCATATCGAGACGCACATGCCTGATCAGGACCCGACGTCGAAATCTGCGGGGCGCGCCAAGTCGCCCAATATTGCCAGCCTGACCAGCGCCATGGTGGAAGATACCGCCAGCATCCTGCAGCAAAGCGGTGAACTGCAACCCGGCTCCGGCATCATCACCAGCGTGATCGCACTCAGCCTCGGCTTCCTCAGCCTGCTCGGCGTGCTGGCGTTCCACTACCCGCAATACCTGACCACACCTGAGCTGCGCCACGTCTATTCCGTCAGCCTGATGCGTCAGATACTGTTCGGCGCATTGCTGGTCGCCGGTATCCTGTCGCTGGCGAACATCCTGTTCGGCCGCCACCGCTCCCTGAATTTTTCCGCGCTGCTGATGGTGCTGGTCGCGGTGGCGTGGGGTGGCTCCAAGGTCGCCGTCGGCGATTTCCCTGACCACACGCCCTACATCGGCCTCGACTGGTTCATCATCGATCTGCTCGGCTCGACCCTGATCTTTGTGCTGATTGAAAAGTTGTTCCCGCTCTATCGCAAGCAAGCCATCTTCCGTTTCGAGTGGCAGACCGACCTGGTGCATTTTGCCGTCAACCATTTCATCATCGGCTTGGCGCTGCTGGTGGTCAACGTCATGATCCACCGCGTATTCGGCTGGATGGTGCACGCAGATTTCCAGAACACCGTCGCCGCCATCAGCTTCATTCCGCAACTGCTGCTGTGCATGCTGGTCGCCGACCTGATGGAATACGGCGCCCATCGCGCCTATCACGAGGTTCCTTTCCTGTGGCGCTTCCACTCGGTGCATCACAGCGTCAAGACCATGGACTGGCTGGCCGGTTCGCGCCAGCACATCCTCGAACTGATCTGCACCCGGGTACTGGTGCTAGGCCCGCTGTTCGTACTCGGCTTCGACAAATCGGTTGTCAACGCCTACATCATCGTCGTCGGCTTCCAGGCAGTGTTCAACCATTCCAACGTACACCTGCCATGGGGGCCGCTGCGCTATATTTTCGTCACGCCCGATTTCCATCACTGGCACCATTCGTCGGAAGATGAAGCCATCGACAAGAACTACGCCGCGCACTTTGCCTTCATCGATTATTTTCTCGGTACTGCGGTCAAGGTGGGGCGTGCGTTTCCGGAGAAATACGGTGTGGTCGGCGATTACATGCCGGATGGGTTTATCCGGCAGCAGGCTTTTCCGTTTCGCAAGCAGAAGATAGATTAAGTCGTCATAGAAAACCGATGTGGAAGATATGAAAAGCAAGAATGCAAACCTGCCGCGCTATCTTTACGTGGCAAGCGTGGTTGTTCTGATCGTCGGTTTGCTAAGCGCCGGTGTGGTGTATTACTTCGCTGCGGATGGCGGCAACCATGGCCTGGGTTACAACGTGGTGGGCGGCAGCGCCTACGCCGCCGGTGAGTCGAAGGCATATTTGCGGGATATGGAAATGTACGGCGGCACATCAGGCAGGCTGATTGGCGGCTTCAATCAATGGCTGGCCAGTCTTTGGCATGGCAAGCGGCTGGCTTATGTGTTGGCGATCTCTGCTGCCGTGATTTCGTATGTCTGCTTCTGGGTTGCTCGTGATCTGGAGTTGTTTGCAACTGGTGAGACAAATGGAGGATAGGGGAAAGTCTGCTATCGGCAACTGCGGACTGTCGGATATCGCACGACTTATCATTGTCTCGTTGGGCGTTCCGTGGCAGCACGCGTTGGCCGTTTCTCATTCATTTCATAGCCTTAGGTACCAAAATGTCGTTTACTTTCAAATGCACATCCTGTGAAGAAATTCACGAAGGCATGCCGAATTTCGATGCTCATGCACCGTTAAGTTACTACGCAGTTCCTGAGAATGAACGGGCGGAGCGTTGTGTCCTTGGCAGTGATGACTGCGTTATCGACAAAAAGTATTTCTTTGTTCTTGGATGCATTGAAATACCGGTGAAGGGCGCAGTTGAGTCATTTAGCTGGGGCGTATGGGTCTCTCTGAGTGAAACTAACTATATGGAATGGGCCAAGTATTTTGACGAAACAGAGCGTTCTCATATCGGGCCTTTGTTCGGCTGGCTCGATGCTTGGTTGAAGCCCTATCCAGACACGATGAATCTCAAAACAAGAATTCATTTGCGAGATGACGGTGTCCGCCCATTTATTGAGTTAGAGCCTACGATCCACCCACTCGCAGTTGAACAGCGGAGCGGAATTTCAGAAGCACGTGTCGCGGAACTCTACTCTTTAATGATGCATCAACATGACGGCTAGAGTCGATTGTTGCCAGCCGCATCGGTCAGAGAACCAGGCACAAAGTCCGAGGTAGATATCGAAATCGTTTATCCGATCTATAAGGATGGCAAGAATCCATATAGTCCCTTCGCAAGTTTCGGGCTCGATCAAGACTGAATTCGCTTGTATGAGCTGAATCATCTTCGATCAATTGACGTCAGTAAATGGTGCGTTGTGCTGGCTCATCCGAGCGATGTCGATTTAGTCGGGGTCTAGCTTGATCAAATTAGCCGCGAGACCAGACGCGATCTCGCGGCTGATGTCGATTTAACCGTCGCTAGTGATCACAAGACAGCCCTTCATAATTCTGACTTCCACCGGCGAGTGTGGCGAAATCCCTGCACGCGCAATTCCCTTGCCACCTAAACGAATCCACAAAACCTCGGGATCTTCTTCCTGATAAAAGGAAGCTGTGAGCCGGCTAGCTTCGTCTGTAGCCATTGGATCGGGGATGGTTTGTGTGGGATTTTGCTTGCTGACGTCAGGCGGATACGTCAACGTATCAATGGGATGATTTGGCGGAGGTGAGGCAGATGCGGATGATGCTTTTGCTGCGCGGAAGCTAGTCATTGCGGACTCCTTTGGGTGGCAGTTAAGCCGCTTCCCGCTTCCTAACGGGAGGGCGGCAAATAGCAGGGTAGGAAGACCGGCACCCAAAAGCAAACCGGCAGCCCGAAGGCTCCCCACCATCGCCGCCCATAGAGAACGCGCAATGGTGCTCGCACAAAAAAAACCGCATGACGCGGCTTGTGCGCTTTTGAGTATTCGGGCTTCCCAACCCGGCCCCTTCTTTTTCAGGGACGGCGTCACTATAAACGCTAATGAATGCTATGACAATTCTACTCGGATCAATAGTCTGAGATATTCGGAAGATTCGTATAGGTGAAAATTTCGGAGCTGAAGGAGGAAGAGTACAAGTTCAGGGCAGATCTTGTAATGACATATCGCTCCATTTTTAAGCATCTTAATCTTCATACTGGCTCGATATTTGGCACAACTTATTTCATGGAATACGTCATTGTATGGCTTGATCCCGGTCTCTTTCGTTCCGAATGCGTATGGCCAGTTCCGTGGCGGTGGCAGTCTAGTGGGATATTTTCATGAGAGCAATTTTTCTCAAAAAATTTCACCTCGTGAAAGTACTTATATTGAAGTATTTCTACATAAATTTATCTAAAAACGCGTTGATAGGATAGGTGGAAGTATATTTAGAAGTATTTTTCATGATTATAAATATGCAAAAATAACTTTAAAATCAATTAGTTATAATGTTTTGACTTAATTTTTACTTAGAAATAAAAATGTACTTTTAGATTAAGTATTAAAAAAACGTTGCAAAACATATGGGTGGCAAGTACACTGCGACTTATTCGTAAAGGAGTACGTCATGGTCGCAATCAAAAAGAAGCCAAATCCACGTTCGCCAAATATGCCATTGGACGATGCTCTTGCGCGGGCCCTCAAAGTGTATCAAGCGGAAGGTCGACACTCTGCACCGAACGAAGTTGTTATGAAGCATTTGGGCTACAACGGGAAGAATGGTGCTGCATTGCAGGCGGTGGCATCCATCCGGTATTGGGGGCTTGTAGAGCGTCCTAGGGACGGCCAGCTAATGGTTTCTAAGACCTTTGAAGATTTTCAGTTCACGCCTGATCCAGCTCACAAGCAGGAGTTGCTTATTGGTTTTCTGAAAAGCCCGCCACTGTATGCGGAGCTATTGGAAAAATATGCTGATAGATTACCATCGGATGGGAATTTGAAATTCGATCTCATTCAGAGGGGCTTTGATCCTGCAGCAGCGGATACGGTGGTGGGAATTTTCAAGCGATCTGTCGAATTTGTTCGTTATTACGACGTAGTTGGGCAGCCTAAGGGGCAAGTCGAGTCAGTTGTGGAGAAGACGACTGAGGATATCGTGACTGAGGGGGGCGATATACGGCCCCAGGTTGCGCCTGTGGGGCAAGAGCTTCCGCGTTATCAATTTAGCGGTGTTAGTGGAAGCCATTTAGATGAGGGAATGGATCGAGTACCGGTGAAATTGGCTGGCGGCAGGCGAGCATTTCTTGAGATTCCGACTCCGTTTTATTTGGCTGATAAGGAGCGTCTTAAGGCTTACATTGATTTCCACTTGGCGGACGATGAAGATGTGCCGCAAACAGATGGTAAGTAGGAAAGGAAAAGGGCCGGCACAGTTAGCGCTGTGCTGGCCCTTAATCTCCCCGGACAAATGGACTGTCCAACGGGAGGCCGGGAAAGACCCGATTACATTGCAGGCGCATTATTGTGCTATCGGTCTCTGGTGTCAAGAGTCCTTGGATTATGGAGGCCTTTATGGTCGCATCCAACCGTCCGGCTCCCCCTGGGTTTCGCTGGGTTTGCTGTAAGAGCTTCAAGCACTGGAGAAGCGGAAAATTAGTGTACCCAAAGAGTGGCGATTGTTTCATGTTCTTGGTACGCGCTAAATAGGCTGGCTGAAAGTTATTTCATCACCTAGAGTATGCTTCTTGATTCCATTCCACGAGCGGTGAGGTCGCATCGTGATTCCTTGGTGGATGTCGTAGCGAGTGCTTTCGACATCCCACTTCCCTGATCTCGGCGACAATCGAGCAAGTAAAGTTAAGGGCCACAAATTCAGGGTTAGATCTCGCGATCCATAGGGGCAATGGTATGCGTACAAAAGACGCATGATGCGGTTTGTGTGTTTGTGGGCTGTCAAAAAATCCGGCCTCTGCTAAGAGAATTCCCAAAAACGGAGCAAACTTACGCACTAAACCGCACCGCCTGCCGCGCCAGCAAACGCCAATGCCCATCAAGCTTCTTCCAAACCATCAAAATCTTCAGCGACACATTTCCCGGTTTTCCTGAATCATTGGTAACGGCGACAAAGGTGTGCCGCACCACCGCCGTGTCCTGCACGATTCGGATGCTTTGGTCGGACAAGGCGATACTGGAAAAATCAGATTTTCCGCTGACGAGGGCATCGACGAATTCTGTCTTGTCCTGCACCTTTCCATTTGAATGGCCATAGCTCAGTTCATCCATCACCAGCGACTTCAACGTCGCGCCATCGCCGGGATGGTTCATCGCTGCACGCAAAGTTTCGACAACATCCGCTACCGCTTGCTGCTCATCTACTGGCGTGGCCGCCGCTCCTTGTGCAATCGCCATGGAACAAACCATCGCGATGCATAACATCATCCATTTTTTGAACATTGAAGTCTCCTGAGGATTGGCAATTCGTTTTTCTTATCAGCCATCAAGCTGTCGGCAGAACTTGATCGTTCTGAAAACGGCATGGCAATCGGCGGTTTCGCGCCACCGATCGCCATGCTTGTTTAAGTCGCCAGCAAAGCACCGTCAACCAGGCGCGACAAGCCCAGTGGATTGCCATCTTGCAGGGCCGCCGGCAGCAAGTCGGCGGGCAGATCCTGATAGCACACCGGCCGCAGGAAGCGATCGATTGCGCTGGCGCCGACCGAGGTACTGCGGCTGTCGGAGGTGGCCGGGAACGGGCCGCCATGCACCATCGCGTAGGACACTTCGACGCCGGTCGGAAAGCCGTTCACCAGGATGCGGCCAGCCTTGCGTTCAAGGGTTGGCAGCAGTTTTTTGGCCAGCGCATGGTCGGTTGCATCTAGTTGCAGCGTCGCCGTTAATTGCCCGGCCAGGTGTTCTGCCACGGCGCGCATTTCATCTTCATTCTTGCAGGCGACGATCAGCGAGCTGGGGCCGAAGATTTCATCTTCCAGTTGCTCGCTGGCCAGGAAGGTTGCGGCGTCGGTGGCAAACAATGCTGCCTGTGCGGCGCATGGGCCGGTTGCCGCCAGGCCTTGGCCGACGCTCTCAACGCCGGCAATGGCGCGCATGCGTTCGACGCCGCTGACATAGGCGCTGTGGATGCCGGGGGTCAGCATGGTGCCGGCGGCTTTGGCTTTCAATGCATTGGATGCGGCTTCCTGGAACTGCGCCAGGTGTTCGCCTGCCAGGCCGATCACCAGGCCGGGGTTGGTGCAGAACTGGCCGACGCCCATGGTCAGCGAATCGACGAAGGCGCTGCCGATTTGCGCGGCGCGCGCGGCCAGGGCGTTTGGCAGCAGGAACATCGGGTTGATGCTGCTCATTTCTGCGTAGACCGGGATCGGTTCACGGCGCTGTGCAGCGGCGCGCATCAGGGCCAGGCCGCCCTGGCGTGAGCCGGTGAAGCCGACTGCCTTGATGGCGGGATGGCTGACCAGTGCTTGTCCAACTGCGTTGCCATTGCCGATGATGAGGGAGAACACGCCTTCGGGCAGTTTGCAGGTGGCGACGGCTTGCTGGATCACGCGGCCGACCAGTTCGGAAGTGCCGGGATGGGCGCTGTGGGCTTTGACGACGACCGGGCAACCGGCGGCCAGCGCCGCTGCGGTGTCGCCGCCGGCGACTGAGAACGCTAGCGGGAAGTTGCTGGCGCCGAAGACGGCGACCGGACCGAGGGCGATCTTGCGCAGGCGCAGGTCGGAGCGGGGTGGGGTGCGTTCTGGCAGCGCGGAATCGAGGGTGGCGTTGAGGTAGTGGCCGTCGCGGATGACTTTGGCGAACAGGCGTAGCTGGCCGACGGTGCGGGCGCGCTCGCCTTCTAAGCGGGCGGTTGGGAGGCCGGATTCCTGGGTGGCGCGTTCGATGAGTTGCGGGCCTAGGGCCAGGATGCCGGTGGCGATTTCTTCCAGGAAGCTGGCGCGTTGTTCTTGCGTTGTTTCGCGGTAGGTGTCGAAGGCTTGTTGGGCTAGGGTGCAGGCTTGGTCTACGTTTGTTTGGGTGCCTGCGCCGAAGTCGGGGGTGATTTTTTCGTTGGTGGCGGGGTTGATGGCTTGGAATGTGCCTTCTTGGCCTTTTATTGCGGATTGGCCGATTAGCATTTCGCCGGTGATGTTCATTTATCTGTCCTTGGTGTTTTGGTCAATTCGGGAGGACGCAGTTAAATGGGGTCGGAGTTTTTTTTCGCGGTTTTTGCGAAAATTACTCTGACCCCTTTTAACGGGCCACGGAGTACGTGCGTTGGTATTTGGATGTTCGGTCGTCGTTACTTGAAAAGGTTGCTACTCCGTGGATGCTTGCCGGGGGTAGCCCGGCAGCTAGTTACTTTTTCTTGCTTCGCCAAGAAAAAGTAACCAAAAAGAAGGCGACCGCAAAGCCCTTGCCTTCCCTTCGGTCAGGTCCCCAAAAGAGGTGCGTGCCAGTCGGGTGGGACACAAACTCGCTGCGCTCAAACATGTGCCCCACAATTCCCGACAGTCACGCGCCTCTTTTGGCAAGTTCTCAATGCGGGGTAGTTCAACAGCAACGGCAACTTCAAGAGCAACGGCAACTGCAACTTCAAGAGCAACTGCAACTTCAAAAGCAGCTTCAACTTCAAAAACAACGGCAACTTCAACGTCAAAAGCAGCAACCCCGCGTTTTTTTGCGTGGGCTGCGCTGCTGCTTGGTAATTACTGCGGTCCTTGCGCCAGGATCAGGGTTTTCAGTTGTTCGCGTTCTTCTGCGTTCAGGTCGATCAGCGGTGTGCGTACCGGGCCGCCGTCGTGGCCGACGATGGTGGCGCCGGCTTTGACGATGCTTACTGCGTAGCCGGCTTTTTTGTTGCGGATTGCCAGGTAGGGCAGGAAGAAGTTGTCTAGCAGGCGGCCGGTGGTGGCGTGGTCGTCGGTTTTGATGGCGTTGTAGAAATCGATTGCCAGTTTTGGCAGGAAATTGAATACGGCCGATGAATAGACTGGTACGCCTAGCGCTTTGTAGGGGGCTGCAAAGAGTTCGGCTGTCGGCAAGCCGCCCAGGTAGGTCAGGCGATCGCCGAGGCGGCGGCGGATTGAGACCATCAGTTCGATGTCGCCGATGCCGTCTTTAAAACCGATCAGGTTGGGGCAGCGGGCAGCCAGGGTTTCCATCGAATCGGCATTCAGGCGGCAGATGCCGCGGTTGTAGACGACGACGCCGAATTTGACCGATTTGCATACCGCTTCCACGTGCGCCAGCAAACCGTCTTGCGAGGCTTCTGTCAGGTAGTGGGGCATCAGCAGGATGCCTTGTGCGCCTAGGCGTTCGGCTTCTTGCGCAAATGCGATGGCGGTGCGGGTCGGGCCGCCGGCGCCGGCCAGGATCGGGACTTTGCCGCGGCAGGTTTCTACCGCCAGCCGTACTACGTCGGAATACTCAGAGGTGGTGAGCGAGAAAAATTCGCCAGTGCCGCCTGCCACGAACAAGGCGCTCGCACCGTAGGGAGCCAGCCATTCCAGGCGCTCGGCGTAGGTGCTCGGGCGGAAGTCGCCTTGCGCATCGAAGTCGGTAATCGGGAAGGACAACAGGCCGGAGGACAGTGTTTGCTTGAGTTCTTGAGGATTCATGGTCTCGTCATGGGTAGTGCTGCGGTTGATAACGGAACGCCGCTGCTCGCTGTTGTCATGAGGCGTTTGGCGTTTCGACTTAAGTTATCAGTCATCGTACAACAAAGATTTGCAGTACGCAAGCATGTGTCGTTATCGATTTAATCGGGAAGTGGGGGTATTGCAGGCCGCAGAGCGGAGGATGCCGGTTGTTCCGGCGGCATTGCGCCGGCCGGAAAAGAGATTTGTCGCCGGAACTTGGGGCGCCGGCGGGCGGTGGGCGGTTTAGGGCATCGGCGCCATGCTGTCTTGTACTTTACGCAAGCGTTCGCGGCTGTTGCTCAGGTGGGTGCGCATGGCGGCGCGGGCGGTCTCGGGGTCCTGGCGCACAATGGCATTGTAGATATCTTCATGCTCGCGGTGCACGCGGTCGAGATAGGCGGCCGGATCGTCATGCGCCAGCCGCGCCGAATTGATGCGGGTGCGTGGAATGATGGTGGTGCCGAGCTGGGTCAGGATGTCGACAAAGTAGCGGTTGCCGGTAGCTTGGGCGATGTGCAGGTGGAATTGCACGTCGGCGGCGACTGAGTCGCCATGTTCGTGCGCGCTCTTCTGGAAGGCGTCCAGCGCCTGCCGCATCAGCGCCAGTTGTTCCTCGTTGCGCCGCGCCGCCGCTAGCCCCGCGGCTTCGGCTTCGAGGCTGATGCGCAGTTCCAGGATCGCCAGGATGTCGCGCATGGTGATCACGGTTTCCGGATCGATGTCAAAATTACCGCTGCTGCTGGCGGCAAGTACAAAGGTGCCGATACCGTGCCGGGTCTCTACCAGTCCGGAGGCTTGCAGGTGTGAAATCGCTTCGCGGATGACCGTGCGGCTGACGCCCTGGGTACGCATCAGTTCCGACTCGGTCGGTAACTTGTCACCGGGTTTGCTGGTGCCGTCGCGAATGCTGTCGGCGATGCTGGCGACCACGCTCTGGGCCAGGTTGCGGTGCTTTTTGCGCGGGGCGCTTGGGGCGAGCGAGAGATTGAGCGGTGTATTCATGGGCGGGGCCGCGGTTTGGTAAATCTAGTTGCTAAATTATTTTTGGCTGATTATACTACGAATCAAGTTGTAGGATGACTGATAACACTCAACGGCTGATGCTACAAAAATGAGCACATAACACTAAAAATAGTGCCTGGAAGCTATTCCAACGCTGGCCTTAACGCCGGCAACGACAGGAGACGTAGTTGACTATCGATAAAACGGGCGCACCGGCGCAGTTGCAGGGCCGGCGCGGCAATGTGCGTTACATGATCTTGTTCATGCTGTTTGCGGTGACCACGTTCAATTACGCCGACCGCGCCATTCTTTCCATTGCCGGTACCGCAATGAAGGGCGAACTGGGCTTCGATGCGGTCACCATGGGGTTCATCTTCTCGGCTTTCAGCTGGGCTTATGTGTTGGGCCAATTACCAGGCGGTTGGCTGCTGGACCGCTACGGTTCCAAGAAAATCTACGCCATCAGCATTTTTGTCTGGTCCTTGTTTACGCTGTTGCAAGGCGGCGTGCATTTTCTCGGCGCGCTGTGGGCGGTGCCGGCGCTGTTTATGCTGCGTTTCATGGTCGGCCTGGCGGAAGCGCCGTCGTTTCCTGCCAATGGCCGCATTGTCGCTGCCTGGTTTCCGACCAGCGAACGCGGCATGGCGTCGGCGATTTTCAATTCGGCGCAGTATTTCGCCACCGTCCTGTTTGCGCCGCTGATGGCGTGGATCACCCATGCTTATGGCTGGTCAGAAACCTTTGTGGTCATGGGCGGGACCGGGCTGGTCATCAGCATGATCTGGCTGCGCGTGATCTACAGCCCGAAAGACCATCCGCGCCTGAGCAGCGCCGAACTGGCGCATATCCGTGATGGCGGCGGGCTGGTCGAGATGGACCAGGGCCTGAGCGGCGGCGATGGCGGCGAGTCCAAGGTCAACCGTGGCGCAAAACTCGCCTATCTCAAGCAACTGCTGAGCAACCGCATGCTGGCCGGGGTCTATCTGGGCCAGTACTGCATCAATACGATTACCTATTTCTTCCTGACCTGGTTCCCGATCTATCTGGTGCAGGAGCGCGGCATGTCGATCCTGAAAGCAGGTTTCGTCGCCTCGCTGCCGGCGGTATGCGGCTTTCTTGGCGGCGTGCTGGGCGGCCTGATTTCAGACCGCCTGATCAAGCGCGGCTTTTCATTGACCTGGGCACGCAAGATCCCGATCGTCGCCGGCCTGCTGCTGTCGACCACCATGGTCTTGTGCAACTACGTCGATACCCAATGGATGGTGGTGGGCATCATGGCGCTGGCATTCTTTGGCAAAGGCGTCGGCGCGCTGGGCTGGGCGGTGGTGGCGGATACTTCGCCAAAAGAGATCATCGGCCTGACTGGCAGCCTGTTCAACATGTTCGGCAACATCGCCGGGATCACCGCGCCGATCGTGATCGGCTACATCATCAAGGAAACCGGTAACTTCGAATGGGCGCTGGTGTATGTCGGCGCCAACGCGCTGGTGGCGGTGATCAGCTATCTGGTGATCGTGAAAGATATCAAGCGGGTGGTGCTCAAGCCGCTCGACAAGGAAGCACAACCGTACAAGAAATTATCCGGAGTGGAATCGAGATGAGCGCAACATCAGCAGAAGCAGCAGAAGCGATAGCCGGCAAGCCGCTGTATATCCGCATGCAGGATGACGATAACGTCGCCATCGTAGTCAATGACGGCGGCTTGCCGGCGGGGGCGGTGTTTCCTTGCGGCCTGGTATTGCGCGACAAAGTCCCGCAAGGCCACAAGGTAGCGCTGCGCGATCTGGCCGAAGGCGAAGCTATTATCCGTTACGGCGTAGCGATTGGTTTTGCCTTGCGCGCCATTCTGCAAGGCAGCTGGATCGAGGAATCGCTGGTGCGCATGCCACCGGCGCGTGAACTCACCAACCTGCCGATTGCGACGCGGGTTCCTGCGATGGCGAAGCCGCTGGATGGCTACACCTTCGAAGGCTATCGCAATGCCGATGGCACTGTCGGCACGCGCAATATCCTGGCGATCAGCACTACGGTGCAATGCGTATCCGGCGTGGTGGAACATGCGGTCAAGCGCATCAAGGCCGAACTGTTGCCGAAATATCCGCATGTGGACGACGTCATCGGCCTGGAACACACCTATGGCTGCGGCGTGGCGATCGATGCGCCGGGCGCCGAGATTCCGATTCGCACTTTGCGCAACATCAGCATGAATCCGAACTTCGGCGGCCAGGCGATGGTGGTCAGCCTCGGTTGCGAAAAACTGCAACCGGGCCGGTTGTTCCCGCAAGGCGCGATTCCGATCCAGAATACCGGCGGCAAGGAAGACGGCTTGCGCGTGGTCTGCCTGCAAGATGCGGAGCATGTCGGGTTTGAATCCATGATCGACGACATCATGGCGACGGCGGAAGAGCAGTTGGGTGAATTGAACCGGCGTCGCCGCGAAACCTGTCCGGCATCCGAGCTCACCGTCGGCGTCCAGTGCGGCGGCAGCGACGCCTTCTCCGGCGTGACTGCGAATCCGGCGGTGGGCTATGCCACCGATCTGCTGGTGCGCGCCGGCGCCACCGTGATGTTCTCCGAAACCACGGAAGTGCGCGACGGCATCGACCAGCTGACATCGCGCGCCGCCAATGCAGAGGTAGCGGCAGCGATGATACGCGAGATGGCCTGGTACGACGATTACCTGACGCGCGGCGGCGTCGACCGCAGCGCCAACACCACGCCGGGCAATAAAAAGGGCGGCCTGGCGAATATCGTCGAGAAGGCCATGGGCTCGATCGTCAAGTCCGGCAGCAGCGTTATTTCCGGCGTGCTGTCGCCTGGCGACAAGGTAAAACAAAAAGGCTTGATCTACGCCGCCACACCAGCCAGCGATTTTGTCTGCGGCACATTGCAACTGGCGGCCGGCATGAACCTGCACGTCTTTACCACCGGACGCGGCACTCCCTACGGCCTGGCGGCGGTACCGGTGATCAAGGTGGCGACGCGCAACGACCTGGCGCGCCGCTGGCACGACCTGATGGACGTCAACGCCGGCCGCATCGCCAGCGGCGAAGCCAGCATCGAAGACGTCGGCTGGGAACTGTTCAATCTGATGCTGGATGTCGCCAGCGGCCGCAAGCAAACCTGGGCCGAACATCACAAATTGCATAACGCGTTGACGCTGTTCAATCCTGCGCCGATTACCTGATGACGGTTGAGGTTGCGCGTTACATAAGCTTCCCATAAAAACAAGAGGACCCGCATGCATCTGAAAAAAGCACGATATCCACGATATGCACGATATGTTTTCCTGGCGGGCTTCCTGCTGCTGGCGTCGGCAAGCTTCGCCAAAACCATGGTGTACGTGTCGAATGCCGACAGCCGCGATATCTACGTCATGGAACTGCAGCCGGACGGCAGCGCGACGATGGTGGAACAGGTAGCTACCGGCGGCACTGTGATGCCGCTGGCTGTCAGTCCGGATCACCATGTCCTGTACGCCTCGTTGCGTTCGCTTCCCTATTCTGTCAGCAGCTTTGCAATCAACCGGCAAAGCGGCAAACTAGACTTGCTGTCTACCGTGCCGCTGGCAGACAACATGGCCAATCTTTCGACCGACAAGAGCGGAAAATTCTTGCTGGCGGCGTCCTACACCGGTAACAAGATTTCCATCAACCGCATTGGCAAGGATGGTGCGGTGGAAGCGCCGGCGCAGACCGTCATCGCCACGCGCGAAAAAGCGCATGCAATAGCAACGGACCCGGCGAATACGCATCTGTTCGCCAGCAATCTTGGCGGCGACATCATCCTGCAATACAAATTCGATGCACACAGCGGCCAGGTGACGCCCAACGATCCGCCGTATGTCGAGACCAGGAGCGGCGCCGGGCCGCGTCACTTTGTGTTCGACCGCCACGCACGCTTCGTCTACTGCACCAACGAACTGGACGGCACACTGAATACCTATGCTTACGATGCCGCTGCCGGCACCTTGAAATTGTTGTCCACCGTTTCGCTGCTGCCGAAAGGTTTCAAGGGCGATGCGCTGGCGCCGGCGGATCTGCACCTGACGCCGGACGGACGCTTCCTGTATGCCTCGGAGCGGACCTCCAGCACGCTCAGCGGATTCGCGGTCGATCCTGATAGCGGTGCGCTGACCCTGGTCGGCAGCTTCCCGACGGAGACCCAGCCGCGCGGATTCAATATCGATCCCAGCGGACGTTATCTGCTGGCGGTCGGACAAAAATCCAATCACATGAGCAGCTATGCCATCGACCAGAAGAGCGGCGAACTGCACCTGTTGCATCAATATGAAATGGGCAAGAACCCGAACTGGGTCGAGATCATCGATCTGCAATAAAACAATAGGACTTACGCAAAATTTCGCCAGCAAGGCATGCCGACGAAGATAGTACGAAGGTACAGCTAGGAGGCATAACGCCGCTGGCGGAATTTTGCGTAAGTCCTAAACAACACACTCCTGGGAGACGCCAAGCATGATGACACCGCTAGCCAAGATCACCCGCAGCCAACCGCCTGTACGCATGCAACGCCGCTTTTTCATGGGTGGCAGCGTTGCTGCCTTGTGCACCTGGATGCTGGGTGCGCCGTTGCTGGCGCAAGCCGCCGCTGCCAAAACACCGGCCAAGGAAGCATTTCTGAAGACATCCCTGATGCTGACCGGCCATGCAAAATTACCGCCGGCGCAGGCGGAGCGTGTTTATCAAGCGCTGGCCGCCGGCGATCCTGCCTTTGCCGGGAAAATACTGGATCTGCAGAAATTCATCGCGGAGCGCAAGTTGAACGCCTCCGGCCTGCAGGCGGCGCTGGATAGCGAACAAGCCGCATTCGCCGCGCTTCCGCGCAACATCCTGCAGGGCTGGTATGTCGGCGTGGTCGGCAGCGGCGCGCAGGCCAAGTGCATCGACTATGAAGAAGCCTTGATGAACCTTGCCGTCAGCGATCAGCTGCGGCCGCCAAGCTATGCCTACGGCGCTTACGGTTCATGGGCAGCGCAACCAGTGCAGACAACGAGGAAGAAAGCATGAGCGACAACATATCGGCCGACGTCGTGGTCATCGGTTCCGGCATTGTCGGTGGATTGATTGCGCAGAAGCTGGCCAAGCAAGGCGTTTCGGTGCTGATGCTGGAGGCAGGGCCGAGAGCCGACCGGGCCACCATCGTCGCCAACTTCCGCAATTCTCCGCGCAAGGACGATTTCATGTCGCCCTATCCGTTTTCACCCTGGGCGCCGCATCCGCTCTACAAACCTAGCGATAACGGCTATCTGGTGCAGGCTGGTCCTTATCCCTATCCCGCCGAATATATCCGCATGGTCGGCGGCACCACCTGGCATTGGGCGGCGCAAGCCTGGCGTTTGCTGCCCAACGACCTGCGCATGAAAACGCTTTATGGCATCGGCCGCGACTGGCCGCTTTCCTACGACGAGCTGGAGCCGTTCTACCTGGAGGCGGAAACCAGGATGGGCGTTTCCGGTTCGCTCAAGAACGGTTCGCCGCGCAGCGCGCCGTTTCCGATGCCGCCGGTAGCGGAGTCCTGGGCGCAGCGCCGCTTCCGTGAACGGCTGGCGCCGGCAGGTTATGAAGTGATCGAAAACACGGTAGCGCGCAACAGCCAGGTCTACGATGGCCGGCCGCCCTGCATGGGCAACAACAACTGCATGCCGATCTGCCCTATCGGCGCCCAGTATCACGGCGGCAACGCGGTCGATGCGGCGGAAGCCGACGGCGCCAAGCTGATCGCCAACGCCGTCGTGTATCGCATCGAGCACGATGAGAAGGGCCGCATCGCCGCAGTGCATTACTATGATCCGGACAAGAAATCCACGCGCGTCACCGGCAAGGTGTTCGTGCTTGCAGCCAATGGCATCGAAAGCCCGAAACTGTTGCTGCTGTCCGCCAGCGACAAGTATCCGCAGGGGCTGGGGAACAGTTCAGGCACGGTAGGTCAGCATTTGATGGATCACCCCAGCAACAAGCTCACCTTTGAAACGGACGAAGCCAACTGGCCCGGCCGCGGGCCGATGAGCCCGGCGTCCATCAATCATTTGCGCGATGGCGCGTTCCGCAGCGAACATGCGGCGTTCCGCATCGATATCAGCGACGCCTCGCAGGTGCTGGCTGTAACGCAAGAGTTGATCGCCAAAGGCGTGTATGGAGTAGAACTGGAACAGCAACTGCGGCATCGGGCGGCGCGCCAGGTCAGCCTAAAAAACGTCATGGAGCAATTGCCGTTGCCGCAGAACCGCGTGGTGCTGAGCTCACGCAAAGATGCCTTGGGCATCCCGACGCCGCAGATCCATTATCAGATGGACGACTATATCCATCGCGGCATGGCCCTCGCCAGAGTCGAATACGGCAAGATAGCCAAACTGATGGGTGGCACCAATCTGCGCTACAGCGAGGAAGGCAAGTACAGCAACAACCAGCATATCACCGGCACCCTGAGCATGGGCGGCAACCCGGCCGATTCAGTGGTGGACAGCCATGGCCGCAGCCACGACCACGACAACCTGTTCATCGCCGGCACCGGCATCATGCCCACCTCGGCCACCGTCAATTCCACGTTGACTGCGGTGGCGCTGGGGTTGCGTAGTACCGACCTGATCAAGGCCGCCTTGTGAAAGATGGCCCTTTTGCCAGTTGAATCTGGAAAAGGGCCTGGAGGTTGTTGACGATTGCGGGCTTATCTTGGTAACTCCCGCGACTGCAGGTCGAACGGCACATTCGCCGGTATGTCCTCAGGATGATCCTTGTGCGGGAACAGCAACGCATATTTGGACTCGATGAAGTACACCCGATTTCCCACAATCACCCCGGAGGACGGATCGTTCAGCCCGTTGACGATCGTGTCCAGCGTCGCAGTGTTGCCGTTGATCC
This sequence comes from Collimonas arenae, assembly GCF_000786695.1. Lineage (NCBI taxonomy): Bacteria > Pseudomonadati > Pseudomonadota > Betaproteobacteria > Burkholderiales > Oxalobacteraceae > Collimonas > Collimonas arenae. The sequence goes on from NZ_CP009962.1 coordinate 262,026, forward strand.
TGGCGAGGCTGACCTGGCCGCCGTAAGGGCCGGTCTTGCCGAAGGCGTTGCTCTCGAAGATCGCCATGCGGTCCGGCGCATAGATACGGATGGCGTCGGCATTTTTCAGCACCCGTGGCATGTCGATGCGGCTGACCGCGCCGGCAGCGCCGTTGTCCTCGACGTCGACTCGTAACACATAAGGTACGGCGCTGACCAGGCTCACATACAGTTTGTGGTCGCCGTCGAGCGCAATGCCGTTCAGGAAGAGACCGTCGCTGCCCGCTCCCATGCGCGGATCTTCTTTCCAGATACTCAGCGCCGCAGCCCCAAGCGACAGACGCAATACGCGTGGATGGAAGGAATCGGTGACATACAGCGTGCCTTGGCTGTCTTGCGCCAGGTCGTTGCAATATCCTTTGTCAGGCATCGGGTAGCTGGCGCGTGGCACGCCGCTCGCGAGGTCGTAGCTTTTCAGGGCGCTCGGTGTGGACGGCACGCTGGTGAAACCCCAGTTGCCAGAGCAGACCCACAACAGCTGATGCGCGGCGTCGACCAGCACGCCCTGGCCGTTCGCCAGGCCGTTAGAACCGGGCTTCACTAGGATTTCCGGTGCGCTGCCATCGGGCCGCACACGCGCTATCGCACCCTGATGCCAGCTGCCGACATAAAACGAGCCGTCCGGTCCGATCGCCAGGCTTTCCGGATACCAGTCTGCCGGCAAGGCCAGGGTCGGCAGAGGGGCCGCAGCGCCTGCGGCGAGGGCCGGCTGTTGGCCGTACACCAAGGTGCTTAATAAGATTGCAGATAAGGCAACGCTACGCAACAGGCTATCTGGCTTCATTTTCTTCTCCATATTTTGGGTAGGCGAAGCCATTCTCACTCCGGCATAAAATTTGATAAACTGGCCAACACTTTAATCACTCAACACTCAGGCTTCTGAATGGACCGATTAACCAGCATGGCTGTTTTCGTTCGTGTGGTGGAAAAAGGCAGCTTCGCCGCGGTGGCGGAGGAGTTTTCGCTGTCGACCACGATGGTCGCCAATCATGTGCGGGCGCTGGAAACCCATCTCGGCGCGCGCCTGCTGGACCGTACTACGCGCCGCCACAGCCTGACTGAAATCGGTAGCGTGTATGTGGAGCGCTGCCGTGATGTGCTGAGCAGCGTGCAGGCCGCAGATTATGTCGCCGAAGCCTTGCGCGCGGTCCCGCGCGGCAAGCTGCGCATGACTTCACCGGTCACCTACGGCGCACATCGGCTGGTGCCTCTGATCGGCGAATACATGACCTTGTTTCCAGAGGTGCAGGTTGAACTGGTGCTCAACGACCGCGTAGTGGATATGGTGGAAGAGGGTTTTGAAGTGGCGTTGCGTTCGGGCGTGGTGGACGGCGCCAACCTGATCGCGCGCCCGCTGCGGTCGTCGCGCATGTTTGCCGTGGCCAGCCCGGCTTACCTGCAGCATCACGGCGCGCCGCAGCATCCATCCGAACTGGAAAGCCACAATTGCCTCGGCTTCATGTCCTGGGGAAAAGATCATTCCTGGCGTTTCACGCAAGACCAGGAAGAGGTGCAAGTACCGGTGCGCGGATCATTCATCAGCAACAACGGCCAGGCTCTGCTGACTGCTGCGCTGAGCGGCATCGGCGTCGTGGTGCAGGCGGATGTGCTGCTGGATGCGGCTATCGCGTCGGGCCAACTGGTGCGCCTGCTGCCGGACTGGAGCTTGCCGGCGCGGCCGATCCATCTGGTCCGCACCCGCGATTCGCGGCCGACAGCCAAGCTGCGCACATTTGTCGATTTCCTGGTGGAGCGGCTCGCCTAAGGCAAGACGATGACGACCGCTTGCAGCTACAAGCCGAGCCGGTAGAACCTGGTGTCCTGCTTCATGCGCGGGAAAGCCGGCGGCAGCTCCGCCGCCGTAATTTCCGCAAAACCGTTCTTTTCATAGAAGCGATGGGCTGCCAGGAAGGCCGCGGTCGTTCCCAGATAGATTTCTTTCAACCCCTGCTCCCTCGACCATTCGACCAGGGTTTGTAGTAAGCGGTGGGCTACCTGGTGTTCGCGGCCGCGAAACGGCACCTGCACGAACATCTTGCGCAGCGCGCCCTGGCCATTGCCGATATCCCGTAGAGAGATGCTGCCGACCACTTCTTCACCGGCCAGCGCCAGCCAGAAGTTACCGTGGCCGCTTTGATAGAAATTGGGAATGTCGAGCAGATCGGGCTGGTCTTGCAAAGTAATGGGGACGCCGAATTCTTCCTGCTGAATCGGCAGGATCAGATTGGCGACACCGTCGCGATACCGTTCCGAGTAGGTGCAGATGGCTATCATTGTTGGCGATCCAGAGGAGAACGCTGTCATTCGATGCTTCCGACACAGGGGACCGCGGTAGAAGCTGACTGCTTTTATTGCGAGCTTGGGAGGGGATGACAGCGAACCGGGCGGCTCGCTGTCATTTGGCTGCTTATTTCTCTGTTGTGGTGGCCGGTTGCTGCGCCGCGAACTTGGGATTGCTCTTGATCAGATCCGACTCGTCGCCCAGAATGTAGGCGGCTTCATTCAACAGCACGTCTTTTGCGCTCTTCTGCTTTTTCTCTGCCGCCAGATCGGCGCTGAGACTGCGTTCATTCGCTTGCAGGCCGTCGTCCTGGGTGTCGGCGTCGAGTGCATCCTTGTTGCCGATATCGCTGGCCTTGCGCGCCTTCTGGCGTGCTTCCTGCTGGGCCATTTCGGCGCGCCGGTCGGCTTCATTGAGCGAGATCGAGCGTTTCTTGCGCTGCGTGTTGATCTCGTTGACATCTTCCACAAAGCGCTGGAAATCCTTGTCTTTGTCCACCCGCGCTTCATGCCGGCTCTGCAGCACCGGAATCATGTCTTTCACGTCGCCCCGCTGCACGTATTCAGCCGGCTTGACTTGCGACCATGGCAGCGCGTTGTCGTAGCTGGACTCGCCGAAATTCTCGGTGTCCGAGAAGCCCGGCAAAGCGACATCCGGCGTAACGCCGCGCAGTTGCGTCGTACCGCCGTTGATGCGGAAGAACTGGGCGATGGTCATCTTCAACTCGCCGAATTTCGGCTTGTCGTTGTGCGCCAGCTGGTCCAGGTTGACCATGGTTTGCACGGTGCCCTTGCCAAAGCTGCCTTCGCCGATGATCACGCCGCGGCCGTAATCCTGGATCGCTGCCGCGAAGATTTCCGAAGCCGATGCCGAACCGCGATTGATCAGGACGCCCAGCGGGCCGGTCCAGACCGGCACGGTGCGGTCGTCGCCTTCCACATTGACGTCGCCACGGGCGTTGCGTTGCTGGACGATGGGTCCCTTGCCGACAAACAGGCCGGTCAGATCGACCGCTTCAGTCAGCGAACCGCCGCCGTTGTTGCGCAGGTCGATCAGCACGCTGTCGACTTTTTCCTTCTTCAGATCGTTCAGCAAGACTGCTACATCGCGGCTGGCGCTGCGGTAGTTCTTGTCGCCCTTGCCGCGCGCATCGAAGTCTTCATAGAAGGCGGGCAAAGTGATCACGCCGACCTTGCGCGTGGTGTCGCCGTTCTTGGTGGTGATGATGGTTTTCTTGGCGGCCTGCTGTTCCAGGCTGATCTTGTTGCGCACCAGGCTGATCAGCTTGTGCTTGCCATCCGGACCGGCATCGGCTGGCAAGATGTCCAGCTTCACCACCGAATCCTTGGCGCCGCGGATTAGTTTGACTACGTCGTCGATGCGCATGCCGACCACTTCCGTCATGACACCCTTGTCGCCTTGCGCCACGCCGACGATGCGGTCGCCAACGGCGATCTTGCCGGACAATTGGGCCGGACCGCCCGATACCAGTTCACGGATGGTGGTGTACTCATCCCTTTCCTGCAGCACGGCGCCGATGCCGACCAGCGACAGCTTCATGGCGATATCGAAATCGGCAGCGGCTGTGGTGCCCAGGTAGTCGGTATGCGGTTCGATCGATGTCGCATAAGCGTTCATGAAGATCTGGAACACGTCATCGCTTTTGTATTTGTAGGCGCGCGCCAGCGAATTGTCATAGCGTTTGCTGAGCGTATCGCGGATCGCCGGATCCTTCTTGCCAGCCAGTTTCAGGCGCAGCCAGTCGTTCTTGACGCGCTTGCGCCAGAGGTCGCGGCTTTCCACCTCGGTTTTCGGCCACGGCTCCTTGTCGCGCACGTAGGCAAAATCTTCTTTCTGGCTGAAGTCGAAACCCTGCTTCAGCAGTTCCTTTGAATACGTCAGGCGCTCAACGATACGTTGCTGGTACAGATTGAAAATATCGAAAGGGAGGCTGAGATCTTCTTTATAGATGGCGTCGTCCAGCTTGCTGCTTTGCGCGGTGAACTGGTCGATGTCCGACTGCACGAAAAAGAATTTTTCCGGATCCAGCAACTTGATGTAGCGGGTGACGACCTTGCCCGCGAGCGCATCATCCAGCTTCACCGGTTTGTAGTGGAAGCGGGTCAGGAACTGTGCGCTCAGGTGGGCTGCCTGCGCTTGCTGCTGCAATGGCGCCAGGACCGGCGGTGGTCCCGACTCCAACGCATGGGCAGCGGTGGACAATGCCAACAAGATACAAAGCAGACTATTTTTTAGGCGCATATAACCTTCGATTCGATGTTCGTGCAAATTGGAGCGAAAGAGGAACAAAACAGGAGCAAAACGGGAGCAAAAACAGCATTGTTTTTAGTTTCGATCGTAAAAAACGACTTTCCGCAAATTTGGCGCATGCCCTGTGCAATTTGACTGGCATAGGTAACACGCGTTCAATTTGACTAATTCTACTTGGCTTTGCTTAAGACTTGCTTAAATCCGGCGTTTCCACGAAGGCATGCCGGTTTGTACGCTTTTCCATAGGGAAACTGGGGTTTGACGACAGGCAGGTAACTGCCAGCGTCTTTTTCGGTTGGCCGACATTGCTTCCGCCCGGATAGCCGCAGCCATAATGATTTGGCGTCCGGCAATGGTTGAGCGTGCATATAGTGTGACGAGCTGCACTATTTCGTCTGCATCAACTTTCAGGGTATCCGTTCCCTTTGATACGACTGAGGTCTTGCCGGAAGGTTTTTCAGTGCGAGCCGTTATCGACTTGCCGTACACAAGTTCCTGTTCCGTTATGCCAAAATAGCAAGTGGACTGACCATTGTTTTAAAGAGTTGCGTAATGACCTGAAGCAGGCCAATCACTGGTTTTGATGTGGCAGCGCTTCAGGCCAGCACTGCGGTCGGCGATCAATCTGACGCACGGCGATTACATTCGATGTAATTGGCGGACAGCGCAGCCGCCTCTACCATTTGGCTTTCGCCACCAGTCCGGTGGCGTTCACCGCCAAGGAGTTGCCATGTTTACCTATCCCCTTCACACGATCGAGTCCGCCCCATTGCAATCGAAGCCAGTGCTCCAGCAACTGCAACGAACGTTCGGCATGATCCCGAACATCGCGGCCGCGATGGCCGCTTCGCCGGTGCTGATCAATGGCTTCATCGGCCTGTTTGAACGGGTGCATGCGAGTAGTCTGACGGAGCAGCAGATCCAGACCTTGCTGTTGACCAATGCGGTAACTAACGCGAGCGAGTGGCCGGTCGCGTTTCACACTGCGCTCACGTTGAAGGAGGGCGTGCGTCCCGCCGATGTCGACGCAATCCGGCACGGCGGCCTGCCTGGCGATGCCACACTGGCTGCGTTGTCAACGCTGGCGCGCACGCTGATCGAAGGGCGTGGCCGTCTCACTGAATCTGACCAGCGACGTTTCTGCGAAGCGGGGTTCAGCTCGGAGCAGATACTCGAAGTGATTGCGGTGGTTGCCGCATCAACCATTACGAATTACACCGCCAGAGTTACCCGGCCGGTGCTCGAAGCACCGTTCGAGGAGTTTGCCTGGCATGCGCCCGCACCGTGAGTCTGCTATATTCATCCGCCTCGACTAGGGAAAACCGATGAACGTCACCAGTCCCGATCCGAAAATGCCGCCGAGTGAACTTGGCGATTTATTGCGCTATTGGCGGGACGTGCGTGGCGTGAGCCAGCTCGATCTGTCGCTCGAGGCCGGTGTCTCGCAGCGTCAGATCAGCTTCATTGAAAGCGGACGCAGCGTACCGGGCCGGCATACGGTCCTGACCTTGGCGCAGACGCTCGAGGTGCCGCTGCGCGAGCGCAATGCACTGCTGCTCGCCGCTGGCTACGCGCCCGTTTATTCGGAAGCAGCGTGGAACGCGCAAGAGATGCACAGCGTCACCCGCGCGCTTGAGCGGGTCGTGCGCCAGCACGAGCCGTTTCCGGCCATCGTGATGGATCGTCACTGGAACGTGCTGATGACCAACGACGCCGCGCCGCGATTTTTTAACCACTTCATTGACATGGGTGCACGCAAGGGACCACGCAACATGCTGCATCTGATCTTCGATCCGCAGGGCATGCGTCCGTTCGTGGCCGATTGGGACAACGCTTCCCGCAGCTTGTTGCAACGGGTGTATCGCGAATCGGTTGGTCGCGTGATCGACGCCGACACCACGCGTCTGCTCGACGAACTGCTTGCGTATCCTGATGTGCCGCGCGACTGGAATGCACATCATGCGCCGTCCGCCACGCCCACCATGCCGGTCATTCCGCTGGGTTTCGTCAGCGAGGGCGTAGTTCTCCGCTACTTTTCGATGGTGACGAGCATTGGAACGCCGCAAACCGTTGCCGCGCAGGAGCTGCGCCTGGAATGCATGTTTCCCGCCGATGACGCCACGGAAGCACGCCACCAGCAATTGTTCGCAGCGCATTCAGAGGAACGCTGAGCAGCTTACGGAGATCGGGGGCAGGTATTGCAATGACCTATGAAATCGCGTGTGTCTGGACGGCTCTTTCAATTTCGTATTTCGAGAATGTATCATTGCAAAACCTGACCTTAGGTTTTTGCAGGCCCACATACTTTAGGAGAGCGCATGTTTGACCACGTTAAATTTGGAGTCAGTGATTATGCCGCGAGCAAAGCGTTCTTCCTCAAGGCACTCGAACCGCTTGGGGTAGCTGTTGTCTCGGAGGGGCCGCCGACCTACGGTGTCGAGCTTAGCTCAGACGGTAAGGTTTCATTGTGCCTGTTCCAGACCGAGGAGAAGCCGGCGCATCTCCATCTGGCGTTCACTGCGGAGAATCGCCAGCAAGTCGAGGCTTTCTACCGCGCGGCTCTGGAGGCCGGGGGCAAAGACAATGGTGCGCCTGGCCTGCGCCCGAACTACAACGCGAACTACTATGCGGCTTTCGTCATTGGTCCGGACGGCCACAATATCGAAGTCGTTTGCCAGAAACCCGAAGCCTGACCTTTCATTTGACCCGACGCACGCTATCAGATAAGTTGTAGCTCAAACAGCACCGTCCGTTAAACACGGCGCGCGTGACTGATACTTTCAACGTTGGACGTTGCAAGATCCTTCATAAGGAGCACTTCATGACATCCCGAACCGCTTCCTGCTCGTGTGGCCAGCTTAGTATCGACGTCGACGGCGAACCGCGTGGCGTCGGTATCTGCAATTGCCTGGCGTGCCAGCGCAGAACCGGTAGCGTCTTCGCTGCACTGGCCGGTTTCGCCGCGCCGTACCGTGTCACCGGCGTCGCTACGGAATACTTGCGCACCGGAGACCAGGGCGCGCAGTTCGTGTTCCGGTTTTGCCCAGTCTGCGGCACGACGGTCTTTCATACGGAAGTCGGTTATGAGGGCTCGGTTAGCGTCGCCGTGGGTGCGTTCGCAGATCCAGACTTCCCGGCGCCGACAGTCTCGGTCTACGACTGCCGCAGACACCCTTGGGTTCAGCTTCCTCCCGCTACCCGGATCTACGAGAAAGATCCCGGTTGATCCGGATTTTCCTAGGGCCATCGGTTGAATCAATAGGCATTTGCAGTCGCTTGCTAGGCATGAGCCGCCAGGCTTTCGCTGATGTGATTGATAAACAGCCGTACGCGCGAAGGTATCAACCGCGATTCGATGATGGCGTACACAGGGATGGACGCGAAGCGCCAGTCCGGCAGCGCGCACTGCAGGCCGGCGGCGATGTCTTCCGGCGTCTCGCGTCCGGCAGAGACCGCGATGCCCATGCCGAGAATCGCCATCGTTCTTGACAGCCCCACGTTGTTCATCGCGTAGCGCCCCTTGACGGCGATGGTGACCGTCTCGGTCTCCGATATCAACTTCCACTGGGCTTGCTGCCTAAGCGGTGTCTGGATCAGCAGGCATTGGTGCTGCGCCAGGTCGCGCGGATGGCGCAGTGGCGGCGCGCCGGCGAGATAGGTGCTTGATGCACACAGGTGGCGCGGCAGCAGGCCGATCGGCTTGGCGATCAGCGAAGCCGGCATCGCTACCGGCTCGCCCATCCGGATGGCGCAATCGAAACCGTCGGCCACCAGATCGATGCGGCGTGGCGTCAGGTCGAGTTCGAAATCGATGAGCGGGTAGCGCTCGCCGAATTCCTTGATCGCCGGCGCCAGATAGGAAAGCGCCAGATCGACCGGCATAGACACCCGCAAAACGCCGCCAGGCTGTTCTGCGCCTTCCAGCAACGCTTCGTGTGCAACATGCGCTTCGGCGACGATGCCTTCGCAGCGTCTGAAATACGCTTGCCCCGCCTCGGTCAGTTCGACCTTGCGCGTGGTGCGGTGAAACAGGCGTACGCCGACCAGCCGTTCCAGATCGGCGATGCGGCGCGATAAGGTTGAATTCGGCATGTCCAGTATCTCGGCGGCGCGCCGGAACCCCTTGGCTTTCGCCACCGCCACAAATAATTCCATATTGGCAAGCAGTTCCATTCCCATTGCTCCATTAATGGATCAGTGAATTCAGTTTAAGCTATTTATCCCATTGAAGAAACGACCGATGATGAAGCCGTCACCAACCTTCATGAGAGAAAACCATGTCTACCTTATTTTCCAGTTTGCAAATCGGCCGCAACACACTGCGCAATCGCCTTGTCATGGCGCCAATGACACGTTCCCGCGCCGATGACGCCAGCGGCGTGCCGTCGCCGATGGCGGTCACTTACTACGGTCAGCGCGCCGGCGCAGGGCTGATCATTACCGAAGGCGTCTTCCCTTCGCCGATGGGCAAGGGCTATGTCCGCACGCCAGGCATTAGCACCGCAGAGCAAGGTGCGGCCTGGAAGAAAGTGGTCGACGAAGTGCATGCCGGCGGCGGATTGATTTTCTTGCAACTGATGCACAGCGGCCGCATTTCGCATCCATCGATGTTGCCTGGCGGCGCGTTGCCGGTGGCGCCATCGGCGATCAGGCCTGCGGGCCAGTCGTTTACCGCAGCCGGGCTGATGGATTTCGTTGAACCACGCGCGCTCGGCACCGAAGAAGTCGAGGCCGTCATCGCGGAGTACGCCAATGCTGCGCGGCTTGCAATCGAGGCTGGATTCGACGGCGTCGAACTGCATGCGGCTTCGGGCTACCTGCCGGAGCAGTTCCTGTCTTCAGGCACTAATCACCGCAATGACCGCTTCGGCGGTTCGCTCGCGAAACGCGCGACCTTCATCCTGGAAGTGCTGGCTGCGATGAGTGATGCCATCGGCAGTGACCGGGTCGGCATCAAGATCTGCCCGGAGATGGGTTTCAACGATCTCAAGGACGATGAACCGGTGCAGACGTACAGCTATCTGATCGAACAGTTGTCAGGCCTGAAGCTGGCCTACCTGCATGTGGCAAGCTCCAAGGCCGCTTTTGATTATCACAGCCTGCTGCGTCCTTTGTTCAAAGGCGTCTACCTGCTTGGCGGCGGTCTGTCCAAGGCAAGCGCCGAACAACGCATCGCCAGCGGCCAGGCCGACGCCGCAGTGTTCGGCAGCGCCTTCCTTGCCAACCCGGATCTGCCGCAGCGTTTGGCGCTTGATGCTCCGCTGAACCAGCCGGATCCAGCACTGTTTTATGCCCCCGGAGCGGCCGGCTATATCGATTATCCGGCGAGCCCGAAGCATACGGACACGCGCGCTTTGCGAATTCACGCCTATGGCGGAGCGGAAGCTGTGCAGCTGGATATGCTGGCGGTGCCGGTTGCCGGCGAAGGTGAAGTCGTGGTGCGGGTGCGCGCTGCCGGCGTCAATGCGCTGGATTGGAAAATACGCGACGGCCTGGTGCGCGACGCTTTTCCTTTGCCGCTGCCCGCAACGCTGGGGCTGGAGTTTGCCGGTGAAATCGTCGAGGCCGGGGCCGGCGTGAGCGGATTCGCTCCAGGTACGCGCGTCATGGCCGCGCTCGGCGGTTTGGGCGCGTATGCGGATTACGTGCTGGTGAGTGCCGATAAAATCGCGGCCATCCCGGCCGGGCTGGACGACGTCCGGGCGGCGGCGATGCCGGTCGCCGCCTTGACTGCCTGGCAATCGTTGTTCGAGGCGGGCGGCTTGCAGAAGGGCGAGACGGTGCTGATCCACGGTGCGGCGGGTGCGGTCGGCAGCTTTGCCGTGCAGTTTGCACGGCAGGCCGGCGCCCGTGTGGTGGCGACCGCGCGCGGCGTCAATGCCGGTCTGCTGCGCAGCCTTGGCGCCGATGAAGTGGTCGACTATCAAGAAAGCGCTTTCTGGGAACGTGCCGCCGATATCGACCTGGTGCTCGATCTGGTGGGTGGTGCGACCTTGCAGCGTTCATGGGATGTGCTGTCGGCCAAAGGCCGGATCGTCAGCACGGCCGCACCGGAAATCGTCGCTGCCATCCCCGCAGGGAAACGAGGAAGCTGGTTCGCAATGCGTCCGGATTCTGTCCAGTTGGCCCGGTTTGCCGAACAAGTCGCCCAAGGAAAATTGCAAGTCCTGATGGACGACGTGGTCGCGGTGGCGCAGGCGGCAGCAGCCATCGAAAAAAATAAAACCGGGCATGGCGCAGGTAAAACTGTCATTCTGTTTTGAGACCAGTGATAAGAGCGATGCGGGGAGGAGCAAGAAAGCCATAGATCCTCCCCGGATTCCGGGAGCGCCTCTGAGGCTGTTGTTTCAACCGCACGAGTTCCGCTATCGGTAAAATAGCTTGTCCGCCCACAATCTGGAAAGTGCCAATAATATGAACGACAAAGCCGCTCCTTACCATGCACATATCTACTACACGCTTGCACATCGCGCCGTCGCTGAAGATTTGCATCGTCGCCTGGGCGAACTGAAAGAAGCGGCAGGTATTGCGCCGATTCTTTTTGTCGGACAGCTGCGCGACCGCAAAGTGGGGCCGCATCCTATTCCTCAATTCGAAATCCATTTTACAAAAGAAAAACTCGGCGTCATTGTCCCGATTCTTGAATCATCGGGACTGACCGCGCTGGTGCATCCGCTCACCGATGACGATCTCGCCGACCACACCAGCCTGGCGCAATGGATCGGAGAACCAATCGAACTTGATCTCGCGCCGCTTGATCCTCCGGGCATGAACAAGGGCGTCGCCCGTTTCGGGAAAACCGATTTTTAGCATACAGCTCATGCAAATTTCTTATGCTGCGGTGTTGCGGCTGCCGGCAGAGAAATCCGTGTTCGCAGATCCCCCGGCAATCGCGTCACTGAGGGAGTGCATATTCAACTTGGCGTGAATGCGGATACATGATTGCGCTAACACTGCGACATCTTGCCGAAGCCGGTTTCCTGTATTGCCTGCGGTGCTTTTCCTGCACCCTCAAACGTCATCGATACGTAACTCTGCGGTCATGCAGCGGTAACACATCGTCGATAGAGTCTGGCTTTTCTTTCTCTATGGAAATGACATGGCGCACTCAAGTCGTAGAAAATTTCTCAAAGGTTCTGTGGCAGCAATGGGAGCGACCATGCTGCCACCGGCCGTCCAGCAAGCGCTGGCGGCGCCTGCCGTCAGCGGCACGCTGGGCTCGGTCGGCCACGTCGTCATCTTCTGCCAGGAAAACCGGTCCTTCGATCATTACTTCGGCACCATCAAGGGTGCGCGCGGGTTTAATGACGACCACGCAGCGACCATCCAGGCCACTACCCGTAACGTGTTCAGCCAGGCCGACAGCACCGGCGCCTTGTACACGCCTTGGCGTCTGAATTCCAGCACGGCCTCGGCGCAATGGCTGTCGGATGTGCCGCATGATCTCAACACCGGCACCGCAGCCTGGAACAAGGGGCGTAGCGACAAATGGATTCCCAACAAGGGCATGAATTCGCACACCTACATGACGCGCAACGACCTGCCATATCACTATGCGCTGGCCGATGCCTTCACTTTGTGCGACAACTATTTCTGCTCGGCGCGGACCTCGACCAATCCGAACCGCCTGTACCTGATGAGCGGCACCATCGATCCGCAAGGATTGAACGGCGGCCCGGCGACCACCAATGGCTTTACCTACGGTTCGCTGACCTGGCAGACTTATCCGGAAGCGTTGCAGGCGGCCGGCATCAGCTGGCGCACTTACCAGGAAGTCGATAATTACGACGATAACGCGCTGGCATGGTTCAAGCAGTTCCAGAACCTGCCGACCAATTCGCCCCTGTACATCAACGGCGTGCAGACGCGGGTGCTGGCGGATTTCCAGAACGATGTCACCAATGACACGCTGCCGGCGGTGTCCTGGATCGTCGCGCCTGCCGCCAAGTCCGAGCACCCTAGCGGCTCACCGAATGTCGGCGTCGATTATGTGAACCAGTTCCTGCAAGCGCTGGCGTCGAATCCCGCAGTCTGGGCCAAGACCGTATTCATCTATACCTATGACGAAAACGGCGGCTTCTACGACCACGTCACCACGCCAACGCCACCATCCGGCACTGCCAACGAATTCGTCAGCGGCGTGCCGATCGGTCTCGGTTCGCGGGTGCCGACCATTGTCTGCTCGCCATGGAGCCGCGGCGGCTGGGTCGCCAGCGAAGTATTCGATCACACCTCTACCATCCAGTTTCTGGAAAAATGGACCGGCGTCACTTGCCCGAATATCAGCCAGTGGCGACGTGACGTCTGCGGCGACCTGACATCCTGTTTCGACTTCAGCGTCAGCAATGCCGCTTTCCCGGTGCTGCCGAATACCGCCGCGCTGGCGACCCTGGCCACCAGCCAGCAAAGCTTGCCGAAGCCGGTGCCGCCGGCGGCCAACACGGTCATGCCGCCTTACGAAGCAGGCCAGAAGCCGTTGCGGGTGCAGCCGTACCAGCTTAATGGCTGGCTGACGCAAGACCTGGCCAACAAACAGGTCTGGACCAACTGGAGCAACGGCGGCAGCAAGCCGGCGCCGCTGCAAATCAACGTGGATAATTACCGTAGCGACAATCCATGGATGTACACCATGGCGGCTAACGCCACCTCGCGCGACTACTGGCACGTGATCAGCTACGGCAATGGCTACTACGACCTGGAACTGCTGGCGCCTAACCAGTTCTACCGGCGTTTCAAAGGCTATCTCAGCGCCACCGCATGGCAGGGCCAGCCGGAGCCGCAGGTGCAGTTGACCAACAACGGCGTCGGCCAGACGGTGACTATTTTGTTCGACAACAGCGGCACCACCAATACCGCGGTGTTCACGCTGCTGGACCGGATCACCTCAGCCAGCGTCACCAGCCAGACCATCACGGTAGCGCCGAAGCAGACCTCGACCATCCAGTTCACCACCACCAATGGCTGGTATGACTTGAAGATCACCTTGGGCGGCGACAGCAATTTCATGCAGTCGATGGTGGGCTACACTGAAGGGCAGCAAGGCCTGACGCGGCCGCCGGTATTGCGTTGGTAAGTTAAGAGGCTGTTGCACACACACCTGGCGTTGTTGCCCTTGCTGCACCCTACTAGCCGTATTAGTCGTACTGTCTTCGTCGAAGCGCCTAGCCATCTGTGTTTGTAACAGCCTCTAAGAACCTGCTCGAAATCTGTAGCCTCAGCTACGCTGACTTGGTCGTCAGCGAGGTAAAGAGCAGCGCAAAAAGCGGAGCATACTTGAGTATGTGAGCATTTTGAGCAGCGCATGCGCCCTGTTGACGGCCTCGCAATAAGATTTCGAATAGGTTCTAAGAAGAAGTTGGGCCCGATGCACCGCGTGAACGGCGGCACCGGGCTGGCGGCAAGTTATGGATAAGAGAATGAACGAGAAGAAATTTGCAATAGGGCTAGGTTTGGCCGGCTGTGCGTTCATCGCATTGCTGGTATATGTGACCATGCCCGAACAGGTATCGCAATCGCCAATAGAGCTGCTTCCCGGAAGCGGCGCTGCTGCGCCCGAAACGCCGGTCCCGGCAGTGCATGCGAAACCAGGCAATGCAGTTGCCAGGACCGTCGCAGACTGCTCGATCCAGCGCCTCGATGCATGGCGTCTGGTCAGTGTAGAGATGGGTGGATACCGGCAAGCCGGCATCGCTGTATTGAACAATGACAAGCGCGGTTCGCTCACCGTAATTGAAGGACAGAGTTTTGACAGTGATCTGTTGCCGGAAAAAATTACAAGCAATTCCGTGACATTGCGTTGCGGCCAGATGGCCCAGATCAAGATGCTGGGTGAAAGCCGCGTCTCCGTGGAAGTACCGGCCGTTCAGGAGATGAGAACAGCGTTGCCCGATCCGGACAAGCACTAGTACAAGCACTCATTTTTGCGCCAGGCCGCGTGCATGGAAATGCCCGGCGCGCCATCATTGCAACTTTGCTGCTATTCTTGCCTTTCAGAATCAGTCGGAGGAGGGCAATGATGAAAAATTATCGTCATGTGATTATTGCGGCATTGTTGCTAGCGCCCGCGATCTCGATAGCCGCTCCGGCTGGTCATGATTTTTCCAGCCAGTTCCAAGCTTGTTATGCAGCAGCCGACGCCAGCAATGAAGCCAGGTCGTCATGCCTGGCCGATGAGTTGAACGCGCAAAGCAAGGCAGCAGCGGATTCGCATGCGGCAACTGCGCAAATTTTACCGGGCGCTGAAAGGCAGGCATTCACCGACGATTTCGTGTCCTGGAAAAAGACGATTCTGCTGGATTGTTCACTGTTCGCCGACAAGCAGACGGTCGCAGTGGAGAGAGAAAATACCCGGAAATATTGCCTGATCGAGAAAACGCTGGCGCGCTTGAATGGTGACGACCTGATCCGGCAAAACAAAACGTTCGGCAAATAAGCCGGATTGACGTCGCATTGTTGACGCGACGACGGCGGCCCGTTCAGGAACGAGGCCGCCAGCCGCCAAAAGCACTTGCTGCTTGAATCAGGCTTTGACGCCGACGATCACATGCGAAGCCTTGAAAATCGCCACTACCGGCTTGCCTGCCGCCAGACCCAGCGCCTGTGCGCTTTCCTGGGTGATGATCGCCGCCAGCGTTTCGCCGCCCTTGAGGCTGACTTCGACTTCCGTATTCACAGCGCCGGACTTGACCGTTTTCACTGTGCCTTCGAGGCGGTTACGGGTTGAGAACTTGATGCCGGCGTCCGGCGTCGACAGGATCACCCACGGTGCTTTGACCAGCGCCAGTGCTTCCGAGCCGATGTTCAAATCGAGGTATTTGGTGCTCTCGCGGGTAATCACCGCGACGATACGGTCGCCGCCGGCGAGCGTCAGTTCGACTTCGTCGTTCACCGCACCCGGAAGGATGGCGGTTACCTTGCCGGCGAATTCATTACGTGCACTGGTAAGCATGTTCAATTCCTTGGTTTCGTATTGAGCGCCAGGTTTGAGGATCTGGAAAAAGGGAGTTTTATCTTACTCCAATGCGCGACGCCGGCGTTCATACCAGCCTGTTATTCCGTATGCCATTCCGCGTATATCAGAGATGGATTGCAGGGGGTCAATAAGGTACGGCAAGGCGTATCAGACAGGTCGCCGTGAATCACACTATATTTACAAATATGTAACGATAATTCCAAACAAAATCCACATTCATTCGCCAATCGACCTATCTGGTCACCCTGGAGCGGGAGAAGCATTTCGGCTGAGAGGCGCTGGCTTGCCATGCTTCGCAGCTGGCCTTGTCAGGCGCCATCCGCAGCATAGAGCGAGAGCTGGGAATGACGATCGTGCAGCGCAGCCGCCGTTTTGAAGGCTTCACCCCGGATGGGGTGCTGGCATGGGCGCGGCGGGTGCTGGCCGACTGCGAAGGCCTGCGCCAGCCTGTTGCCGCTGGTCGGCTGGATCTATCGGCGCGTCATACATCGCAAGCGCTGGCCATCTGCCTGGTATTGACAGAATGCCCAGCCATTCTTTACTCGAAAGGAAAGCGCATATCGGAATCCGCGCGCGCCATGTCCAGGGTACGGATCATGGCGCGCGACAGATCGAAGCGCATGATGTCGCTCTGGATCTTTCCATCGCGCAGCAAGTTCGTGAAATGCTGAGTCTCATGGCAGAGGCCATCCCCCAGGTAAGCGGCCGATAAAATATCGCTGACGCCGGATTCCCGCACTAGTAATGCCTTGCATGGATTCCACCATTTTCCTTCGATCACCAGATGTCCCTTGCTGCCGCCGATCACAGCACGGCCGTCGCTGGCGCTGCGCATCCCGCAAAAGAAATTCGACATGCCATGCGCATGCCGGGCGCTAACTGTCGCCATTTCATCGACACCGCTGATGCCGATATCCAGCAATGCCTTGACCTGCAAGGCCGGGCCGAGCAGATCGCAGGCAAGAAACGCAGGATAAATACCGATGTCCAGCAGGCTGCCGCCAGCCTGGGCCGGATCGAATACCTTGTGTGTGCGATCACCGAACAGGTAGGAGAAGCCAGCGTCGACAAAATTGACTTCGCCGATTGCACCGTCGCCGAGTAGCGTCTTGATCTGTCGGTAAAGCGGATAGAAGGCCGGCTTCATGGCCTCCATGAACAGCACCTTATGTTGTTCGGCAACCGCCAGCACCGATTCCAGCTGCGCCAGGTTAGGCGCGGCCGGCTTTTCCGACAGCACCGCCAGCCCTGCCTGGAGGCATGCGATCGCGTAGGCAGGATGTTCTATATGCGGCGTGGCGATATACACAGCGTCAAGACCGGCCTCAAGCAGTTCATCCAGACTGGCATAGCTACGCGCCAGTCCATGGCGTGCGGCGAATTTTTGCGCAGATTCAATGCGCCGCGAATAGACGCCGGCCAGTTCAGCATCCTGTACGTATTGGAAGTCATCTGCGAAACGTTCCGCGATGCCGCCGCTGCCAATGATTGCCCAACGAATCATGTGTTTCCCTGAGTGAGTTGTCGCCAAGGCGAAACGATAACGCAAATCAGGGAAACTGGTAAGGCACGGCCTATGCCGCGCTCAACAGGCTTTCCAGCGTACGCGCTGCGATCTTGCAATCGAACTCGGCAATCTGGTAGTCGGCCACATCGGCCTGTACGTAAGAGTCTCCCGCCAGTAACGCCAGCAGGGCCGGCTTCGGCATGGCGCTGGCCAGTATCATGCCGCCCAGGCCGCTCTTCTTGGGCCCCGCAAACAGGAAACTGCCATCGTCGATGTGCTGCTTGACCCAGGCGCCGTGGCTGGGGATATATGGCTGGACTGCGGCTGGGGCTTGGCTATAGCTGATGTTCAGGATATACATGACATTCTCACTAAAGTTGTTGTGACGCCTCCAGTATGCGAAAACTCCGGCCATGGAAAAAGCCGCATAGAGTTTTGTCATTCCACACTGTTAGTGGTCAATCATCGCCGCTGCCGTGCTGAATAATTCATGCTTTACTCATGTTTAAAGCTGGTCGCGCAGGATGATCCGCAGATCGCGCTTTTCCGTTCCCGACAGAACCGAAACCCTGACCGTGCTGCCGGCCGGATCGTTGCGCAGGCGACGGCGGAACATGGAAAGTTCATTCGCGGTAACCGGCTTGTCATCGACTGCGACGATCTGGTCGCCAACGCGCAAACCTGCAGCCGCCGCCGGCCCGTTCGGCGTGACGTCGACTACCTCGAAGGCCTGGTTGCCGACATTGATCCACATGCCGGAGCGATCGTACGCGGCTGTGTCAGGCACCGGCGCGGCGCGCGGTTTCAGGTACATGATCTGGCGACCGTAGTCGAAGGTGACGATGAAGCGCTTCATGAAGCCGCTGCCGATATTGCCTTCGTAGTTGGCGTCGGAAAATGCGCCTTTATCCTGCAGCGCCAGGCTGTTGATGACGTTTTCCTGGCGCACGCCGCCCAAACTCAGTTCACTGCCGCGCACCACGTACGAGCGGGACGGGCCGCCTACGCCCCAGCCATCGATGGCCAGTGCGCCGTTGGGGTGTTTCTCGCGCCATTGGTATTTATCGACAAAAGGCTTGGTCAGCGTCGCCTCGGAACGCGAGCCGGTATCGATATTAAAGCGGGCGGGCACGCCATCCACGGTGCCGGCCACCTGCACCATGTGGTCGTAGAACTTGAACGGCACCGGCGTGCCTGCCGCTGCAGGGGAGAATTGAGCGGGATCGGTCAAGGTGATGGTCTGGGCATCGTAGTCGAAGGTGGTGACGAAGCGCCGGAACACTTCAAAGCCGATCATGCCTTCTTCTTCGTAGCCCTCGGTTTTGGCTGAACTGAAATTCAGCACGAAGGCTGGCGTATCGCTCATGGTCATGGCGCCGACTTGTATTTTGCCGACCTTGACGTAGCCGGTGCTGACGGTCTTTTCACCGGCGCCGCCGGACTGGGCGTCGCCCTTGGGGGCAAGGCCCACCGCTGTGGCGGTCGCGGGCGTCAGGATGTTATGGCCGCCGGTGTCGAAGATGAAGCGGAACGGCCCTTTGCCATTGATGAACACCTTGGCGTAGACATGGTTGTTGAGCAGTTCGAACGGAATGGTGGTGCTGCCGCCGGGCAGGCTGAGATTGCTGCGCGACCAGGAGGGCGCTGCATACGCGCTGGCCGGCCGGGCCGGCAGAAATGCCGCTTGCGTGAGCGTCTGCAATTCGGGATCGCCGCCTGTACCGCTATCGATCTTGACGCTGCCGGCCAGCATCACGCCGTCGACCCGGCGGTAGTCGGCATAGCTGGTGGTGATGGTCAGGAATAACTGCACTTCGACTACCCTGGCCAGTAAATGCGATTGCTGATCGAACCATGCTTCGAACGGCTTGCCCCCCTGAGGATAAACCTGCAGCACGGCATAGCTGCGGTTGCTGTCGCGCTTGAGTCCAAGACTGTTGATCTTCGCGCCTCCTCTATCGGAACGCCACCATCTGTTGGCGTTCCGATACGCTTCATTGACGGCCAGCTGGATACGGTCGCCGCCTTCTTCCGGCGTGACTGCGCCGGACTGGTCGCGCATCCACGGCTGCTTGCCGTCGAAGCCGTTGGCCCCGCTGGTCGGATCGGTATCGGATGCATCGATAAACCAGCCGTTGCGGATATCGGCGAGGGAGGTGACGGTGCCGCTCAAGCCGTTGCCGCGATAGGCGTACAGCGCTCGTAGCGTCGCTTTGCCTCGCCAGGCGTCGCCGCCGGCGGCTGCCCTGTAGGCGGCAAGAATCCTGGCGACGTCGCGCTGTGTGGTGTCAGAGCTTTGGGCGCTGTCGGAGGCTGGCGCTATGGCCATGCTTTCTGCCCCGTGCGCAGCGCCGGCGCACGCCAAAGCGCAAGCCAGTACCAAAATATTGATATGCGGCCGCCGGCTGCTGTCCTGCGCCATCGAAGATATTGGTGTTTTCATGGTCAGATGATGATGTACCGGGGAGGGCCGTGTCTTGAATCTATTTGACCTCGTTGCGCCATGTTCCGGGCGAGCGGCCTGTGACGGCAAACACCGTGCGCGTCATGTGCGACTGGTCGGCAAAGCCGCAATCGATGGCGATGTCGGACAGCGATTTCTCGCCGCCGACAATCCGGCGCCAGGCCAGACGTCCGCGCAACTGCACGCGATAGGCAGATGGCGTGACGCCAAACACCTTTTGGAAGCCGCGTGAAACGGTCGCATCGGCCAGGCCGCGCGCCTGCGCCCAGTGCTGCAGTCTCAGGTGGGGATCTCGCGCCAGGTCGGCGGCCAGCTGTTCCGGCCAGTCGGCCACCGGCAAGGGCGCGGCGTGCATGGCGGACAGCACGAACGCCGCCGCTTCACGCGGATCGCGCTCCGCCAGCCGCGCCGCACTATCCGGATCGGCGATCCGCATCAACGGCGCGCTTGGTTCTTGCCAGGTGTTCAGGGGAATATTCAGTATCAGCGCACTGGCGGAGAGGTAGCGGTTGAGGTGCGCTTCGAATGCGCCATGCACCACGATGTCGCCGGCGCTTACCCGGAAGCGGCCGCGGTCGCCGGCTTCTTCATAGCTACCCGAGAGGACCAGCGCCAGATAGCTGGCGTCATGCCGATGGCGCGGCACGAGATGGTCGCCGCGCTGGAGTTGTAATTGGCAGGGTACCGGACTAAAACAGGTTGCACTCACATTCAGCCTCGCCGCAAGAGGTAAAGGTTGCCGTGTTTGTTTATCGGCGGCAATAAGTGTAGCAGCCCTGGGTTTGCCTATCCCGATTTTTTGCTTGCCGGCTTGCGGATGACGCGCCGCAACATCACTTCGTCTGCGCGGGTCTGGTGCAGATCAAGCGCTGTTGTTCATTGATACGTTTGCCGTGGGCGATGGGTAGCGGCTGGTGATGCATTATGTGTGCTTGGCGGGATCGATTTGACGCGTGCTACCCGATGAGAACTGGTACGAATGGCACGCGTCTACCAAATGAACGGAACAAACCGATATCGCACCTTGCGCTTGTATTCCACATAGCCGTCCAACTCGTCGGTGAGCATCTTTTCTTCTCCAAGCGTACGCACGGCGAGCAGGAAAATAAAAACCGGACTCGTGACCAGGCCCCAGAAAGATCCCAGCAAGAGCGGCGTTCCGACGAAAAGCAAAATCGCACCCAGATACATGGGATGCCGGACAAAGCCATAGACACCGGTTGAAATGACTTTTTGCTTGCGCTCACTCTGTACCCGCACCAGCGCGGAGGCAAACGTGTTGTCGGAAAAAGTGCGGAATATAAGAAACCAGGCGCCTAGCAGGAGGAGCGCGCCAAGAACCTCGAGGGAGTACGGGAAGCCTGTCGTCCACATATACCGCCTGGCATCCAGAGGCATGACGATGCTCCACACGACATACAGAAAACCGAACAGATACACGAGATACGTGGCGTCTTTCTTCTGGCGGACATTGTTCATGGGTTGCAGCCGCTCTTTCAGAAGATCCTGGTCTTTGATGTAAAGATATAGCGTAGCGCTCCAACACATGGCGATGAACCATGCGCCCCAGATCCAGCACTGGACCCAAAGCCAATCGCCTGCGATGAATAGCATCGATGCCGGGAACACGAAAGGAAACCCAAGCGGCCAGAGCATTTGAAAAGCTGTTATTTTCCTGGAGTCGATTGTCATGATCTATCCGTCATACGGGGACGTGCTGCGCAAGCAACGCGATCCCTCTTTCAGTCAGAGATACCACACCGTCCTTGCCAGGCTGCGCATCAATGAGTCCGTCAGCACAGGCATCTTCCCAGATCATGAAGCGCGGACAAGTGGTCTTCCAGACATCGACCGCCTCGGCGTAGCGGTGCGATCCCGGTGCAATCCACTCCAGCATTTGCAAGGTCAATGAATAATGCGCATCAGGCATGACAACTCTCCTTTCTGGCAGCGGCATCATTGCTAGCCTACGCCAAATTGCGCCGGCCTGTTTGCCGTACTTGTACAATCACCGGCCAGTGAGTTTTTCATTGCGCTGTACTGGCGCAGCTGGCAGAACAGAGCTTCCGCAACAGCGACCATATCCGCGTCGCGTTCATGAACCGGCTATGGACTACGGCAGTACAGTACTGCGCGAATTTCCCCGGCTTCAAACATTCCTGTGACTGGCAGCGAAGACCTTAGAACCTATTCGAAATCTTACTGCGAGGCCGTCAACGGGGCGCATGCGCTGCTCAAAATGCTCACATACTCAAGTATGCTCCGCTTTTTGCGCGGCTCTTTACCTCGCTGACGACCAAGTCAGCGTAGCTGAGGCTACAGATTTCGAACAGTTCTTAGCCCTTCCAGGTGCGTTCCAGGCCGGTATCTGCATGAATCCAGCCGCCGCGCTTGCCGGGCCGGTAATAGAAGCCGACGCCGCCCTGGCGGAAGCTGCGGATCAAGCCGCCGAGTACGTCGGCATCCAGCTGCGCCAGGCGGATATCGGCCGCCCGGCCTGCCAGGTGCAGGGATTTGCGCGCCGCCGGTACGCCGCTCTCGATCAGGCCGTTGTTGGTCGCAGGAGTGCGGTAACCAGACAGGATTTCCAGCGGCTGGACCATGCCGTAGCGGGCGATAAAGGCTTGCGTGCCCCACAGCGTTTCGAACAGCTTGGGGTCGATGGCTTCGGTTTTCTTGGCTTGCACGTCGCGCAGCAGATGGCATAACTCCTGGTAGGCGGCGTCTTGCACCTCGCCATCTTTCCAATACAGCAGCTTGGCGTGTTCGCCGCTGGCCGGGCGCGTTACTTCGAGCACGCGCGGCTTCACCCAGAAATCCATGTCTATCAGCTGGGCGTCGAAAATATCCGGCGGCGGGTCCATGCTGACCTGATCGGCGACAGCGGGTTTGGTGAAGATGGTCGATTTCGCGAATGATACTTCGGTAGAAAAGAGCCCGGCGGCACCCAGGAACAGACTCTTTTGCAGGAATTTTCGGCGCGATGACATGGCAATCCAAATATAAGGGGATGGAGAATTTTATCTCACCGCCTTGTGTTTGAGTAGCGCTGTAACGTATTGAAGCATCTAGACGGCGACCGCGCGTGGCGTGCACATTTGAGGAAATGGAGAGCGTGGCAGCGGAAATGCCGCGTTGCTGGCATCATTCTGCATTCATGGTTTGCGCGGCCTCGCGCAATGACGGATCGACCCGACCGCTTTATTTCAAGGATATGCTTTATGTCAGTTCTCTCTACCGGTTTCAAGACTGCGGTTATTGCAGCCCTCCTGAGTTTTTCCATGATGGAGAACGCGCTCGCGCATGCGCACCTGAAAGTCGAAGTGCCTGCGCACGATACGGTCGTCGCTACGGCGCCGGCGACGCTGCGGCTGGAATTCTCCGAAGCGCTCGAGCTGGCATTCAGCGGCGTTGCGCTGAGCGACGCCAAGGGTAACAGCATCGCCACCGGCGCCGTATCGTTGGCGCCGGAGAGCAACAAGACATTGCTGGTGCCGCTCAGCGGCCATCTGGCCGCCGGCGTCTATACAGTCTCCTGGCATGCGCTTTCGCGCGATGGCCACAAGACCAAGGGCAGATACAGCTTCACGGTCCAGCCTGGATGATGCTGGATACGGTAGTCGCAGGAAATCGGTTTCTGCATTACCTGACGTTGATGTTGTTGTTCGGCAGCAGTATCTTTGTATGGCGTCTTGCTGCTCCGGATTTACGTGTGGTTATCGGACGCCGGTTGAATCCGGCGTTGCGTATTGCGGCGTTGCTGGCTGCACTGACTACATTGGCAGGATTGTTCCTGCAGGCGGGTGAGATCGCCGGCAGCTGGCAGGCAACGGTCGATGTCCAGTTGCTGCAAAAAGTGCTGCGTACCGATATCGGCCAGACCTGGATTCTCAGGATGTTGCTGGCCTTGCTGCTCCTGGGGTTAACGCTGCGGCAGCGGCCAGGCCGCCTGGGCGGCGTCGTGCTTGGTTCCGCTCTCTTGCTCGCCAGTCTGGCGCTGACCGGACACGCCGCCATGGACGAGGGTTTGCGCGGTTTCCTGCATGCTGCGAATCATGTGGCGCATCTGCTGTGCGGCGGCGCGTGGCTGGGTTCCTTGCCACCTTTCCTGCTGTGCTTGCGATTGCTGGCCGATCCTGCCACCCGTAGCGATGCTTCGCTCACCTTGCAGAGGTTTTCCAACGCCGGACATGTTGCCGTCGTCGGCGTGTTGCTCACCGGCGTCCTCAATACACTATTGGTGCTGGGCAGATGGCCGACCGATTGGTCTTCACCGTATCAGCTGTTGCTCTCCCTCAAAATCCTGTTCACGGCGGCGATGGCGCTGCTGGCCGTGATGAATCGCTATGTGTTCGTACCGCGGATGAAGAGCGATGCGCCATCCGCAATTGCTTCGATCAGGCGTTACACACTGACGGAAATCGGGTTGGGCGCGGCGGTGCTGTTGCTGGTATCGTTATTCGGCATGCTGGAGCCGGGCTAAGAGCGATTTCGCGGCAGCGCATGAGGCAAGAACCGAGATTGGATTGCAGGTGGTGCGAACAGACAAGCTTGTCGTTTGTTTATTGTGTTCATTTATTTTGTTCGCTTATTTTTTCTGAGTTCTTTTACGATAGGAAAATAGTCATGAATATCGATTTGAGCAACAAACTCGCCGTGGTCAGCGGCTCGACTGCCGGCATCGGACTGGCGATTGCACGCGGACTGGCGCAGGCCGGCGCCGAAGTGGTGGTCAACGGCCGCAGCCAGGAAAGAGTCGAACAGGCGCTGGCGACCCTTCGCGCCGAGCTGCCGCAGGCGCGCCTGCAAGGCGTGGCCGCAGATCTCGGCAACGCCGCTGGCGTGGCGCAATTGATCGCCGCAATTCCGAAGGCGGATATCCTGGTCAACAACCTTGGCATCTTCGAACCCAAGGGCTTCTTCGACACCAGCGATGATGACTGGCAGCGTTTCTTCGACGTCAACGTCATGAGCGCAGTACGGCTATCGCGTCACTACACACCGCTGATGGCCGCCGCCGGCTGGGGCCGGGTATTGTTCCTGTCGAGCGAATCGGGTTTGCAGATCCCGCGCGAGATGGTGCATTACGGCGTCACCAAGACGGCCTTGCTGGCGGTTTCGCGCGGGCTGGCGGAAACCATGGCTGGCACCGGCGTTACGGTCAATGCCGTGTTGCCGGGACCGACCCGCTCCGAAGGCGTCGCCACTTTCTTTGAAGCGATGGCCAAAGAGCAGGGCGTCGGCCTGGAAAAGCTGGAGCGCGATTTCATTGCCGAGCATCGCCCGAGTTCGTTGATCCGCCGTCTGGCGACAGTCGAGGAAGTGGCGAACATGGTGGTCTACCTGGCTTCTACCCAAGCCTCGGCTACCACCGGCACGGCAGCGCGGGTGGATGGCGGCGTGGTGCGCTCCATCTCTTGACGTGCCAGGATTGAAATGATCCGCTGCGCCGGCTGCCGGCGCAGTTTTATGCACTATCTTTTGCCTGGTCCCTGCCACTGACCGCGTGATGCCTGATGACACATTTGTCATACGAGTGTCACGCGATCGTCCCGCATGAAATCCTACACTTGCGTTTAGCGATGCGGCAACACAGTCATACGCCGTCGCGCCGTCAAGTTTCCAGGACATCATCATGTGTACTGTAAAAATCCATTTTACAAAGGCAAACCAATGAAAACCCGCGTTAAACTTTCCCTGATCGCCTTCAGCCTGGCCGCAACCGCGTTCGGTTCCACGCCAGTGTTCGCGCAATCGGCGGTTCCACCCAAGGCGGTCAACGTGGTTCTGGTGCATGGCGCCTGGGCCGACGGCTCCAGCTGGGCCAATGTGATTCCGCGCCTGCAGGCCGCCGGCCTGAACGTCACGTCGGTGCAGAATCCCCTGACGTCGCTGGCGGATGATGTCGCCGCAACCCGCCGCGTGCTGGCGCTGCAGAACGGGCCGACGGTCCTGGTCGGTCATTCCTGGGCCGGCACCATCGTCAGCGAGGCGGGGGACGATCCCAAAGTCACCACCCTGGTGTATGTAGCAGCGCGTGCGCCGGACGCCGGCGAGGATTTCAATGCCCTGGCCGCCAGGTATCCAACCATGCCGGTGCGCGCCGGGGCCAAGGATCACGATGGTTATGTGACGCTGACCGAGGATGCTTATCTTAAGTATTTCGGCGGCGACCTGCCGCACGACCAGGCGCTGTCCTTGTATGCCACGCAGCAGCCGATTGCCAAGACCCTGTTCAGCGGCCGCACCACCGTCGCGGCATGGCACGACAAGCCATCCTGGTATGCGGTGTCGAAGCAGGACCAGACCACCTCGCCCGATCTGGAACGCTTCCTGGCGCAACGCATGCATGCGACCACGATCGAACTGGATTCCAGCCACCTGTCGCTGGTGTCGCACCCCAAGGAAATTGCCGACCTGATCCTGGCGGCGGCGGGGCGTACGCAGTAGTGTGAAGAATTATTTGATGATTTCTTGATCGTCGTCTTGCTGGACGCCATAGCTCCGCGCGCGCAAAACAGCCGGAGTCGGTTGCGCCAGACTGACTGCCGGAGGATCGTCTTATGGATTGTCTTATAATCGGCGACACAGCCCTTCAAACCTTGGAGTATCGCCATGTCGCTTTCACTCTGGCTTTCTTTCGTTGCCGCTTCCGCGCTGGTCATCGCCATTCCGGGACCGACCATTCTGTTGATTGCAACCCATGCCGTAAGCTTCGGCCCGCGCATTGCGGCGGCCATGGTGCTCGGTTCGGCGCTGGGCGGAGCAACCGCGATGGCGCTGGCGATGGCCGGCCTGGGCGTGTTGCTGACGACGTCGACCCTGGTCTTCACTGGCCTGAAGCTGCTCGGCGCGGCCTATTTCATTTATCTCGGGATACGGATGTGGCGTCAGGATACGAAAGGAATCGATGAGGAGAAAGCGGTGCATCAGGTCAGCCCGTTGAAAGCCTTTTGCCATGCATTCCTGGTGACCGGACTCAACCCGAAGGGGATCGGTTTCTTTGTCCTCTTCCTGCCGATGTTTATCGACAAACAGGCGCCTTACGTGCCGCAGATGCTGATCCTGATACCGACAATGGCCGTCATCGGCATGCTCAATGACAGCCTGTATGCAGCTTGTGCGATACGTCTGCGCCATGTGATCCGCCGCGCCGCTGTCATGCGCCGCATCAACCGCGCCGGCGGCGCCATTCTGACCGGCCTCGGGATTGCGATCGCCGTACACCGTTCGTCGTAAAAAATGCGCAGGCGGCTTGCTTGCGCAATTTCAAGGCATCGTGGATTGCGGCCGCAATCCGACCCGGAGGTCAGGCCGGTTATTTCAGGAAAATCGGCACTGTCAGCTGCTTGCCCTTGGCGTCGACGACGGCGGACATTTCGTGCACCACGCGTGCTTGTACATTGTCGGGCAAGCGGATGTAGTCCAGGCTGTTGGCAAGATCGTCGCCTTCCATGAAAGCCCAGGTAAAGAACTGGATGACCGCCTTGGTCCGTTCCGGCTGGCTGGTTACGCGGGGCAGATACACATAGGTAGCGCCGGTGATCGGCCAGCTGCCCGAGCCTGGTTTGTCTGTCAACATTTCTTCAAAATTGCCGGTGGTCTTCCAGCTGCTGTTGGCCAGGGCGCTATTGAAGGAGTTGGCGTTTGGCTTGACGAACTGGCCGTCGCGGTTCTTGAGCTGGGTGTAGTTCAGGTTGTTTTCGATGACATAGGCGTACTCGGCGTAGCCGATGGCGCCCGCCGTTTTCTTCAAGGCGGCGACCAGGTCGCCGGTGCCCTTGATGGTTTTGACATCAGCCTGCCAGGCGATGCTGAAATTGCGGCCGTACTGTTGTTTCCATTCCGGATTGACGCTGCTGAAATAGTCGGTCAGGGTGTAAGTGGTGCCGGAGCCGTCGGCGCGCGCCAGCGGTACGATGCGCAAATTGGGCAGCGTCAGCTTCGGATTTTCCTTGGCGATCGCGACGTCATTCCATTTGTCTATCTTGCCCAGATAGATGCCGGCCATGATATCTCCGGTCAGGCGCAATTCGCCTTCCTTGATCCCCGGAAGATTGATAATCGGCACGACGCCGGAAATCACGGTGGGAAAATCCAGCAGATTGAATTTCTTCAGGTCGGCGGCGGACATCGGCGCATCGCTGGCGCCGAAATCTGTTGTGCCTTCTTTAATTTTCTTGATGCCGGCAGAGGAGCCGATCAATTCGTAGGCCAGCTTGTTACCGGTTTTCTTGTTGTAGGCGGCGTCCCATTTCAGATACAGCGGGGCCGCTGCGGTCGATCCGGCGCCGTTGATGTCGGTAGCATGGGATGCGCTCAGGCCGAGCGCGCAGGAGAGTACAACCAGATATTTCAACATTTACAACCTTACGCGTGAGATGTCTTTGAGAGCCACAGCAAATTCTGTATTTTTCTGCAACTTGAACAGTAAATCAGCCATTAATCAACAATTAAGCAGAGCGGCATTTTCGCAGAAATTCTCGAGAAATTGTATAAACGAATTGTATTAAACGACCTGAGACGGTAAGCAGGCGTGGCTTGTGAAGCCATGCCCAAAGCCGGTTTACGCTATGTGAACGTGCTGCGGATCAGTACTTTGGAACCTCAATTTTTCCTTTGGCGATTTCGGTCATTTCTTCCGACAGCGGTTTTTCCGGCATGACGGTTGCCAGGATGACCAGAGATAGCTCCAGCCGCCGTTGACCGCTGCCAGAAAATATCGGTTTGCGTGTAAACTTGCGGCATATTTTCACGGGATAACCATGTTCACTTCCACCACAGCAGAGCTTGATGTCGACTACGCTCTCCTGGCGCGCCAGGCCGTCAGTATTCTCGACAACGAGCGCGACCAGAACTCCAATGCAGCGCAATTTTCAGCCTTCGTTTACCAGACCGTGGCCGATTTGAACTGGGTGGGCTTTTATTGGGTGAAGCCGCGTGGAGCGGCAAGTACGCACAGCGATGAACATGAATTGCTGGTCGGCCCGTTCCAGGGCAAGGTTGCCTGCGCCCGCATCCAGTTCGGCCGCGGCGTTTGCGGTACGGCCGCGATCAGCCGCCAGTCGGTGCTGGTGCCGGACGTGCATGCTTTCCCGGGACATATCGCCTGCGACTCGGCGTCGAACGCCGAGATTGTCATCCCGGTGATCAAGAACGGTAAGTTATACGGTGTGTTCGATATCGACAGTCCAAGCCTGAACCGCTTCCGGCCGGAAGACCTGCAAGGGCTCGAATCCTTGCTCGCCGTGTTTGTGGCGGCGACGGATTTCGAATAGGCGCCTGCGCCTTTCCTGCGACATCCCTGCGCCTGGCGTTTTCAGGCCTTGCTCTTTGCCGCCACCCACTCTGGCCGCTGGCCCAGCACGTCGAACAGTTCCACAATAATCGCCTTGACCTTGTACACCGCGTTGCTGAGTAGTTCGGTGTCGTGCCAGCACAGCGACAGCTCGCGTGAAAACAGCCGGTGGTCGACCTTGGCCAGCTTGAGCTTGTGTTCGTCGAGCTCGATATGTGCGGCAGACCAGGGTAGGACGGTGACGCCGAGTTTGGCGATGACCGCCGCAAACAGCAGTGCGGTGGAGCTTGCTTCGAAGCGTACTTCGCAAGACAAGCCGGCTTCGCTCAAGGCCCAGTCGACGCGGCTGCGGATCGAGTTCGGCGCGCTCGGCAGGATCAGCGGCATGCGCGCCAGGTCGGCCAGCTTTATCGGTGCGGGCGGCAGCTGGAAATCCGGCCACGCAATCAAATGCAAGGCTTCGCTGATCAGCCGCTGCGCAGCAACGCCACGCGTTTCCACCGCATCGGCGACCACCGCCAGTTCGACCCGGCCGCCGCCGATCAGGCCGCCGAGGTCCGCGCTCGGCGCTTCGATCAGTTCCAGCACGATACCGGGATAACGCTCGCGCACCATGCGCGCCAGCGGAATCGCCAGCACCCGCGAGGTGCTGGACGGCATGCCCACCGATACTTTACCTTGTGGGAATTCGGCATCCTGGCGCAGCAGTTCCAGCGTGCCGTCGGCCTGCCGCAGCAGTTCCAGCGCATGCCGGTACAGCGTCAGTCCCGCAGCGGTCGGGCTGACGCCATGCACGCTGCGCTCCAATAACTGCATGCCGAGATCGCGTTCCAGGTTGCGCATCTGCTGGCTGACCGCAGGCTGGGCGATATGCAACGCCTCGCTGGCGTGCGTGACGTTGCCACACTCAACCACTTTCACGAAATACCGCAACTGCCGCAAGTCCATTTCCCACTCCTTCCATGTTCTGATCCTGTATCGCCATCCTATATGTAAATCCTATGAAGCTAGCGGAATAACATATTTTTAAATTATTGATCGCTTTTCTATACTTGGCTCACAAAACACAAAACCGCAGCCGATACAGGCTGACAAGGAGACAAGCATGGACAAGGCAGTTGCATTACAGGAGCCGGTGATCACGCCCGGTGCAAATCCCGGCATCAAGCTACAACGCACGCCGCTTACCCGCGAACAGATCGGCGGTTTCTGGGCCGTATATTCAGGATGGGTGCTGGACGGCGTCGATTCGGTGATCTATGCGCTGGTGCTGATCCCGGCGCTGACCGAGTTGCTGCCGGCCTCAGGCATCGTCGCCACACCCGGCAATCTCGGCATGTACGGCTCGATTCTGTTTGCGCTGTTCCTGATCGGCTGGGGTTTGTCGTTCATCTGGGGGCCGCTGGCGGACCGCTTCGGCCGGGTCAAGACCCTGGCCGCCAGCATCCTGATCTACTCTGTGTTTACTGGCGCAGCCGCATTTGCCGACAATGTCTGGGAGCTGGCGGCGTTCCGCCTGATCGCTGGTATCGGCGTGGGTGGCGAATGGGCGCTGGCCGGCACTTATGTGGCGGAAAGCTGGCCAGAAGATCGCCGCAAGATGGGCGCGGGCTATCTGCAAACCGGCTACTACGTCGGCTTCTTCATCGCCGCCTGGCTCAACTATACGATCGGCGCTACCTATGGCTGGCGTGCGATGTTCCTGTGCGGCCTGGCGCCGGCGCTGCTGGCCATTTTCACGGTGCTGCGCGTGAAAGAACCTGGCCAATGGAGCAAGGCTGCCCATGGCACCGTGGTTGCGGCCAAGACAGCGGCGCGCAGTTCTTTCCGCGAATTGTTTTCCCCGGCATTTCGCCGCCGCACCATCACCAGCGCATCGCTGGTGGGGGTAGCGGTGATCGGCTTGTGGGCCGGATCGGTGTATGAAGCCAGCGCGGTCGTCACCCTGGCGACGCGCGCCGGCGTCGATCATGTCGGCGCGGTGCATCTGGCGTCGATCGGCGCTGCGATCCTGTCGTTCGCCACGATTCTCGGTTGCCTGGCCGCGCCCTGGCTGGCCGAACGGCTCGGACGCAGGACTGCACTCGGTATTTATTTCGCCGGCATGGCGGTCTCCATCGTGTTCGCCTTCGGCTGGGTGTTCTATCTGCCCGACGGCCTCAAGTTGTTCATGGTGTCGCTGCTGTTCCTGGGTTTCTTCGGCGGCAATTTCGCCATCTTCTCACTCTGGCTGCCGGAACAATATCCGACCCGGATCCGCGCCACGGCGTTCGCCTTCAATGCCTCCATTGGCCGCTTCCTCGGCGCCGGCGTGAATTTCCTGCTGGCGGCGGCGATCCAGTGGCAGGGTTCGCTCGGCCTGCCGGTGGCCTGGACTGCGGCGGCGTTCGTCGCCGGTTTGTTGATCCTGCCGTTTGCCGTGGAAACCCGCAACCATAAGCTGCCGCAATAGCCGCCAACCACAGTTACGATTGGAGCAACAGATGCAAGCACTACAAGGTATCAAGATCATCGACCTCAGCCGCGCGCTGTCGGGACCATTCTGCTCCATGGCGCTGGCCGACATGGGAGCCGACGTCATCAAGGTAGAGTCCGGGCCGTGCGGCGACATGAGCCGCAGCTGGGGGCCGTTCGACCGCGGCGTCAGTACTTACTATTTGTCCTGCAACCGCAACAAGCGCGGCATCTGCCTCGATTTGCGCAATCCGCAGGGACTGGCGACGCTGCAAACGCTGATCGACGGCGCCGATGTCGTCATCGAGAATTTCAAGCCGGGCACAATGGCCGCCATGGGTCTGGGCTATGACGTTCTCAGCGCGCGCAACCCGCGGCTGGTGCTGGGCAGCATCAACGCCTTCGGCGCCGACGGCCCGCTTAGCAGCTGGCCCGGCTTCGACCAGATCGCCCAGGGATATTCAGGGATGATGAGCTTGACCGGCTTTGCCGACGGCGATCCGACCCGCACCGGCACCGCCATCGGCGACATGAGCTCGGGCATGTGGCTGACGAGCGCCATTTTGGCGGCGCTGCTGGAGCGCGAACGCACAGGCTGCGGCCAGCATGTCGGCAGTTCCTTGCTGGCCAGCCTGGTTGGCATGCTGAGCGTACATGGCCAGCGCTACCTGAGCCTGGGCGAAATTCCACAGAGAACCGGTAACGCCCACTCCGTGATTGCGCCATACGGCGTCTTCGAGACCGCAGACGGCCCGCTCAACCTGGCGCCGATCACCGCCGACATGTGGCTGCGGCTGTGCCAGTTGCTCGATGTGCCGGAACTGCCGGACGATCCGCGCTTCGCCAGCAACGAGGCGCGCGTTGCCCATCGCGATGAGCTGAAAGTCTTATTGGAAGCGCGCCTGAAGACGCGCAGCAAACGTGAATGGAGTGCGCTGTTCACCGACGCCGGTCTGCCGGCCGGGCCGATCCATACCCTGGACGAAGTGTTCGCCGATCCTCAGGTGCTGCATTGCCGGCTGGTGGAAACCACTGAACACCCGACGCTCGGTGCGCTAAGGCAGGTAGTGACGCCGGTCTCCAGCTACGGCGCTGCAGCGGATGCGCCTGTCACCCGCCGCGCGCCGCCTGCGCTCGGGGAACATACGGTAGAAGTGTTGCGGCAAGCCGGCTTCGGCCAGGCAGCCATCGATGCGTTGCTGGCGTCGAAGGTGGCGCATCAAAGCGCAGCGCCGATGGCGGAGGCGGCATGAGCATTATTGCGAACGAATATTCGGTTGCGGTTACAAGTCGCATCGTTGAAAAACGGATCGGCCAGATCGTCTTCAGCAACCCGTCGCGCCGTCATGCGCTCAGCGCCGATCTGCTGGGTGCCCTGGAAGAACGCCTGGCGGAACTCGCCGCACAGCACGTGCCGGTGTTGCTGCTTGGCAGCGGTGTTGATCAGGAAGTATGGAGTGCCGGACACGATCTCGGCGAGCTGGCGCATGATCGCGATCCAATCGCTTACGGCAAACCGTTGGAACGGGTATTGCGCGCCGTGCGTTCCTACCCCGGGGTAGTGATCGCAATGGTCTCGGGATCGGTATGGGGCGGCGCGGTCGACCTGGCCATGAGTTGCGACCTGGTGGTCGCCGACCGCAGCGCGCGCTTCGCCATGACGCCGGCAAATATCGGCTTGCCCTACACCACCAGCGGGCTGCTGCGCTTCTTCCGCAACCTGCCGATCCACGTGCTCAAGGAGATGTTCTTCTGCGCCATGCCGCTCAGCGCCGAGCGCGCCGCGCATTTCGGCGTCATCAACTGCCTCGCAGAGAGCAGCGAGCTGGAGGCCACGG
Source organism: Collimonas arenae (assembly GCF_000786695.1). Lineage (NCBI taxonomy): Bacteria > Pseudomonadati > Pseudomonadota > Betaproteobacteria > Burkholderiales > Oxalobacteraceae > Collimonas > Collimonas arenae. The sequence continues at coordinate 295,150 of NZ_CP009962.1, forward strand.
CGCTTGAACTGGCGCGCGGCATCGCCGACAAGGCGCCTTTGGCGATACGTGCGGTGAAAGAGCAGTTGCGGATCCTGGAAGATTTCCAGCCGCTGCCGGTGCAGGCCATGGAGCAGATCGCCGAGCTGCGCAGGCAAGCTTGCGCCAGCGCCGATTTCAGCGAAGGGCTGGAGGCATTCAGCGCGCGCCGGCAACCGTTGTTCCGGGGCATGTGATCGGCCGGGAAAGTGATGTCCGCATGGTGTTGAAAAAATATTATTAAGAGGCTGTTGTGAACACAGAAGGCCAGGCGCTCCGACGAAGACAGTACGAATAGTACGGCTAGGAGGGTGTAGCGGGGTTTCAGACGACATAGTCGTCTGCCTGCGGAACGCCCCTGGCTTGCAAGCCAGGGTGCGCCCTGCAAGGGCAACAACGCCAGGTGTGTTTGCAACAGCCTCTAAATCAACCGCATGCAGCCGTCGCGCAGTTGCCTTGCTGTCACCTATACAGCAATCCTGAAACAATTCTGATACATGGCGGCTGCGCCCGCCATTGAAAATTCCGCTACCATCACTTCACGCCGTTAACCTGCGTGGGACCTGTCGGATATGTGGATTGTTCAAATTGCGTTGCGGCGGCCCTATACGTTCATCGTGATGGCGTTGCTGATCTTGTTGGCGACGCCGGTGGTGCTGCTGAAGATGGCGACCGACATCCTGCCGGACATCAACATCCCGGTCATCAGCATCATCTGGAACTATAACGGCCTCTCGGCTCAGGAAATGGGGCAGCGCATCGCTGCCAGCAACGAGCGCGGCCTGACCACGACCGTCAATGACATTGAGCACATCGAATCGCAATCGCTGGCCAGCATTTCCATCATCAAGATTTTCTTCCAGCCGACCGCCAACATCCAGACTGCGATTGCGCAAGTGGTTGCGGTGGAGCAGGCCCAGTTGCGGCAAATGCCGCCAGGAATCACGCCGCCGTTGATCATTAAATATTCGGCCTCCAGCATCCCTGTGATCCAGCTGGCGCTGTCGAGCCCGACCATGACCGAGCAGGCGCTGGGCGATACCGCCCTCAATTTCCTGCGGCCGCAATTGATTACGGTGCCGGGCGCGGCGATTCCCTATCCCTACGGCGGAAAATCGCGCGTGATCTCGGTCGACCTCGACACCAAGGCGCTGCTGGCCAAGGGCCTGACACCGACCGACGTGGTGAATGCCGTCAATGCGCAAAACCTGATCCTGCCGTCGGGCACCGCCAAGATCGGCACCACCGAATTCAGTATCAGCATGAACGGTTCACCCGATACGATTGCCGGCCTGAACAATATCCCGGTCTTGTCGAAGAACGGCGCCACCACCTATCTCTCCGAAGTGGCGCGGGTGCGCGACGGCTTCTCACCGCAAACCAATATCGTGCGTCAGAACGGCGAGCGCGGCGTGCTGATATCGGTATTGAAAAACGGCGGTTCGTCGACCCTGGATATTGTCAGCACGCTGCGCGCCATCCTGCCGGTCGCGCTGCAGTCGCTGCCGGAAGACCTGAAAATCACGCCCTTGTTCGACCAGTCGCTGTTCGTCAAGGCCGCCATCAGCGGCGTGATCCGCGAGGCGGTCGTCGCCGCCTGCCTGACTGCCGCAATGATCCTCCTGTTCCTGGGTAACTGGCGCAGCACCTGCATCATCGCCGTCTCAATCCCGCTGTCGATCCTGGCGTCGGTGCTGGCGCTGTATGCGCTGGGCGAGACCATCAACATCATGACCCTGGGCGGGCTGGCGCTGGCGGTGGGGATCCTGGTCGACGACGCCACGGTCACCATTGAAAATATCGAACGTCACCTGCATCAGGGATCGGATCTGCACAAAGCCATCCTCGAAGGCGCGGGTGAAATTGCGGTGCCGGCGTTTGTGTCGACGTTGTGTATCTGCATCGTGTTCGTGCCGATGTTTTTTCTCACCGGCGTGGCGCGCTATCTGTTCGTGCCGCTGGCCGAGGCGGTCGTATTCGCCATGCTGGCATCCTATGTATTGTCGCGTACGCTGGTGCCGACCATGGTGATGCTGATGATGGACAAGGCGCACGTCGACCCGTCCGCCAAGCCGAACTTGTTGCAACGGGTCTATCGCCGCTTCGACGCCGGCTTCGAACGCTTCCGCGGCGGCTATATCGTGATCCTGGCCAGCCTGCTGACGCGCCGGAAAATGTTCGGTTCGCTGTTCCTGGGTTTTTGTGTATTGTCTTGCTGCCTGTTTTTCTTTGCCGGACGCGATTTCTTCCCGCGTGTCGATGCCGGCCAGATCCGCCTGCACATGCGGGCGCCGACCGGCACCCGCATCGAGGAAACGGCGCGCCTTGCCGACGAGGTGGAAAAGGTAATCCGCGAGGTGATTCCAGCCAGCGAGCTCGGCCCGATCCTTGACAATCTCGGGCTGCCGTACAGCGGCATCAATCTCTCCTACAGCAATGCCGGCACCATCGGCACCATGGATGGAGAAATCCAGATATCCCTGAGCGCGGACCATCGTCCCAGCGCCATCTATGTAGAGCGTTTGCGGCGCGAGCTGCCAAAACGTTTCCCCGGCATGGAGTTCTATTTCCAGCCGGCCGATATCGTCACCCAGATCCTGAATTTCGGCTTGCCGGCTGCGCTCGATGTGCAAATCAGCGGCCCCAACCTGCCGGTCAACTATGGCTTCGCCAGCAAGCTGATGAAACAGGTCAAGCTGGTGCCCGGCGCGGTCGACGTGCATATCCTGCAAAAACTGAACCAGCCGACGCTGGCGCTGGACATGCAGCGGCTGCAGATCAAGCAGCTTGGCCTGAATCCGATCGACGTCGCCCAGAATGTGCTGGTGTCGCTGGCCGGCAGCTTCCAGACCGCGCCGGCGTTCTGGCTCAATCCCGCCAACGGCGTGGTCTACAACATCGCGATACAGACGCCGCAATACCAGGTCGACAGCCTGGACGCGCTGCTGCGCACGCCGGTCGGCGCCAACGCCAACAACGCCAACAACGCCAGCAACAACGCTGCGGCGGCCACCGCCGGCAACGGCATCATGCCGACCCAACTGCTCAGCAACCTGGTGCAAGTCTCGCCGGCGCAGCAACTGGCGGATGTCTCGCATTACAACGTGACGCCGGTGGTCGATCTGTATGTCAGCGCCGAAGGGCGTGATCTGGGAGGGGTCTCGGGCGAGGTGGAAAAACTGGTGGACCAGTTGCGGGCCGAACTGCCGCGCGGTACGCATATCGTGATTCGCGGCCAGGTAGAGACCATGAAATCGTCATTCATCGGCCTCGGCATCGGGCTGCTGATGGCGATCGTGCTGGTGTACCTGCTGATCGTGGTCAACTTCCAGTCCTGGGTCGATCCCTTCATCATCATCACGGCGTTGCCGGCTGCGCTGGCGGGTATCGCCTGGATGCTGTTCCTGACCGGCACCACGCTCAGCGTGCCGGCCCTGACCGGGGCGATCATGACCATGGGGGTGGCTACCGCCAACAGTATCCTGATGGTGTCGTTCGCCCGCAAGCGCCTGGATGACGGCGTCCCGCCGTTGTCTGCCGCGCTGGAGGCCGGCGCCACCCGCATCCGTCCGGTATTGATGACCGCGCTGGCGATGATCATCGGCATGATTCCGATGGCGATCGGCTTTGGCGAAGGCGCAGAACAAAATGCGCCTCTGGGCCGTGCGGTGATCGGCGGGCTGTTGTTTGCAACAGTGTCCACTTTATTTTTCGTGCCGATCGTCTTTGCCGGCATTCACCGTCATCTGGCGCGCCGCAAGGAAGCGCGCGCCGGCGCGCCGCAGCATCCGCCATTGCCGGCGGCAGAGGGAGGTTCCTGACATGTCTGAAAAACGCCATGCCGTTCTCGGCATCCATGGCGCCGAAGCGCCGTCCCCTGCGGCTGGCGTGCGCTCTTCGCCGCGCGCCGATATCCGCAAACGCGCCAGACTGATTGCCGGCGTCATTCTCGTGCTGCTGTTGCTGGGCGCGATTGCAACCGTCGCGTTGCGCCTGGTCCATGCCCGCGCCTTGACTGCCGCCACCAATGAGCACGCGCTGCTGTACGTGACCACCATCAATGCCAAGGCAGCCACGAGCAGCCAGCCGGTGACTTTGCCAGGGACCCTGCAAGGCATGATCGAATCGACGTTGTATGCGCGCAGCAGCGGTTATGTATTGCGCTGGTACAAAGACATCGGCGCCAATGTCGCCAAAGGCGAATTGCTGGCCGATATCGACACGCCTGAAGTGGACCAGCAATTGTCGCAAGCAATCGCGGCGCGGGAACAGGCCGCCTCCAGCCTCGATCTGGCCAAGACTTCCGCTGAACGATGGGAGGCGCTGCGCAAGAAAGACGCCGTCACGCAGCAGGAATTGAACGAGCGCACCAGCGCTTACACCCAGGCCCAAGCCAATCTCGCTGCGGCAGACGCCAATGTGCGTCGCCTGCAGAAACTGGAAGGTTTCAAGAAAGTGATCGCCCCGTTTGCCGGTGTGGTGACGCGCCGCAGCGTCGATGTCGGCGACCTGATCGATGCCGGCAACGGCGGCGCCGGACGCGCCTTGTTTTCATTGGCGCAGATCGACCAGCTGCGGGTGTATGTCTACGTACCGCAGGCGTATGCGCAACGCATCCAGATCGGCGACCAGGTCGATATCACGCAAAGCGAAATGCCCGGCCAGACCTTCCACGGCAAAGTGGTGCGGACCGCCGGCGCGATCGATGCCGCCACCCGCACCATGCAGATGGAAATCAATCTGCCGAATCAGGAACACAAGCTGCTGGCCGGCGCGTATGTGCAGGTTGCGCTGCCGCTTGGCGGCGCTTCCGATGTGCTGATCGTGCCGTCCAATGTGATCCTGTTTCGTCCCGAAGGAGCGCGGATCGCCGTGGTCGGCGGCAACGGGCGCATCAAGCTGCGGCCGATCGTCATCGGTCACGATCTCGGCAACTCGCTGGAAATCCTGAGCGGTGTCAGTCTTGCCGACAAACTGGTGCTGAATCCGCCCGATTCTCTGGCTGACAACGACGCCGTGACGATTGTCCAGCCTAAAGCCGCTGCGGCGCCGCAGAAGGCCAAGCTATGAATACGCCGCGCCGCCTCGCACTGGTCAGCGCCGTCGTCTGGCTGGCGGGTTGCGCCAGCGGTCCTGACTATAAAAAACCTGACATCGAGATGCCGGCAGCCTGGCAATTCGAGGAGCCGTTCCATATCGCGACGCCGAACGACGGCGCGCTGAAAGGCAACTGGTGGGAGACGTTCCAGGATGCCCGCCTGAACCAGCTGGAGCAATTGGCCCTGACGCAAAACCAGACCTTGCGGATCGCCGCGACGCGTCTTGAGCAAGCCAGGCAACAGGTGACGGTCAGCGCCGCCGGCCTGTTTCCGCAGGTGAGTCTGCAGGCCGGCGCCGCTCGCCAGAAAATTTCAGCCAACCGGCCGCTCAGCGCCTATGGCACGCCGAGCCAGTCGACCGTGCAGAACAACTTCCAGCTCGGCTTTGCGGTCAGTTATGAAGCCGACTTGTTTGGCCGGGTACGCCGCACGGTGGAGCAGGCGCGTGCCTCTTCCGAGCAGGCTGGTGCTGATTTTGAAAACGCCAAGCTGGTGCTGATGTCGGAACTGGCCGCCGATTATTTCAATCTGCGCGAGCTGGATGCCGAAATCGACGTGGTGCGCCAGGGTATCGCCTTGCAACAGAAATCCCTGGAATTCATCACCGACCGCCATGACCTGGGCGTCGCTTCCGGCCTGGATCTGGCGCAGCAGCAGGCGCTGCTTGACGCAAGCAAGACCCAGCTTGAACTATTGCAAAACCAGCGTATGCAGTACGAACACGCACTCGCCACCATGACTGGCACGCCCGCTCCGCAATTCAAGCTGGAACCGGCGCTGACGCTGATGACGGCGGTATTGTCGCCCTTGCCCGTTGGTCTGCCATCCGATCTGCTGCAGCGCCGCCCTGATGTTGCTTCTGCCGAACGCGCCGTGGCGGCCGCCAATGCCGGCATTGGCGTGGCGCGCGCGGCATACTTCCCGACTATCCTGCTGCAGCCGAACGGTGGCTGGGACAGCAACCAGATCGGCAATCTGCTGAGCGCACCCAGCCTGCTCTGGTCGCTTGGCACCTCGATCACCCAAAACCTGTTCGATGCCGGCAAGACCCGCGCCGGCGTGAAGATTGCCGAAGCCGGCTACACCGCTGCGGTAGCCAATTACCGGCAAACGGTGCTGGTTGCGATGCAGGAAGTCGAGGATGGCATCGATGGCCTGGCGGTGCTGGGGCGCGCCGGCAAGCAGGCCGAGGCGAGCGTGCATAGCTCGCAACGGGTGCTCGATCTTGCCAACGACCGCTACACCGGCGGCCTCGACACCTATCTCGATGTCATCACGGCGCAGCAAACGCTGCTGACCAATCAGCGCCAGATGGTGCAGATCAACGGCCAGCGGATGCTGACCTCGGTTTATCTGGTCAAGGCGCTGGGCGGCGGCTGGCAGGGCGATACGGCGCAAGCGGCCAGGTGAATTGGTCACGGTGGCGAGGCGAGTCGATCCGCGTCATTCCGCAAGCGCACTCCGTATAACGGCGGGAGTGACCCGCTTGGCGGATAACCACCAGACCATCGCAGCCACAAGCGCTGTGATGGCGACAATCCCGAGCACGACGTGCATGGCGCGCTCAAACGGCTGCAGCGCTGCGATGAATGTGCCGAAGATGGCGACGCCTAGCGCTGCACCGCTTTGCCTTGCTGAATTGAGGGCAGCGGCGGCCACTCCGGCGCGGCTTTTATCGACAGTACCCATTGCCGGCGCAGTCACCGCCGGCGAGATGAAGCCGGAGGCCAGCCCGATTGCCAGCATCGGCAGGATGGCGGTCCAGTACAGTGATGCCGGCGTCGCCAGCAGCAAGCCGGAGGAGCCGGCGGCGTACAGGCCGAAGGCCATGCACATCGGCCAGCGCGTCCCGAAAATGCGCACCAGGCGGCTGGAAAACAGGCCGCCCAGCGCCACCATGATGGTCATCGGCAGGAAAGCCAGCCCGGTTTGCAGCGGCGAATAACCGAGTACGCGCTGATAGTAAATGCTGAAGATAAACAACACGCCGTAAAAGACAAAGGCAGATGCCATCGAGACAAAGGCCGAACCCGCGAACAGGCGGTTGCGGAAGAACGATAGCGGCAGCATGGGGTGCGCGCGCCGGGTTTCTATCGTGAAGAACAAGGTCCATGCAACGCCGCTCACCACCATTCCTGAAATGATCGGCAACGATCGCCAGCCGAACACAGCGCCTTCGATCAGCACCGCAATCAGGCTCGCAAGCGCGATGACTGCCGCAATCTGGCCGGCTAAATCGACGTGGCGGGAGTGCAGGACTTTGTCACGCGCGACCGACCACGTCAGCCCTATGCCGAGCAGGCCCAGCGGCAAGTTCACGAAGAAGATGCTGCGCCATCCGAACCAATGGATCAGTACGCCGCCAAGCAGCGGCCCGCAAGCCATGGCAGCGCCGCCGCAACCCATCCAGACGCCGACAGCGGAAGCGCGCCGGGCCGGATCAGGATAGGCCTGGTTGATCAGCGACAGGGAACAGGGCACCAGCATCGCGCTGCCGATGCCTTGCAACGCGCGCGCCAGCGATAGCGTCAGCAGGTCGGGCGCAAAGCCGCACAGCATCGAGGCAAGCGTGAACACGGCCAGGCCGGCAAGATAGATGTTTCTCGCGCCAAGGCGATCGCCTAGCGTGCCGCCAGTCAGCAGGAAGCTGGCGAAGGTCAGGGTGTAGGCGTTGACGACCCATTGCAACCCGGCGACGTTGCTGTGGAGCGTGCCGCTGATCTGTTCCAAGGCGACGTTGACGATCGAAGCGTCGAGCAGCACGATGGTGTAGCTGATGCTGGTGGCCATCAGTATCCGGTTTCCGGGGAAAGGCTTTGTTTCGGTGGTGTCGGTCACGGCGGGTCTCCAGATGGCGGGCTGGAGATCAATATACTTTTTTCCCGATGCGAGATGCTTCGCCACGTGACGAAATGACGAAGTAATTGAATGTTCAATACGGCTGCTGCCATCTTGCGCAGCGGCTTTCAGAAAGAGCGCCCAGCCGGCCGGTCTGTGCCGCTGAACGCTCTTTTCATGAGGCTACTGAGGTTGCCGAGACTACTCTTCCGGTGTGAAATATTGCCGCCGCTGATGCTGTTCCTGATGCATCGGGAACATGGTGGCGTAGAACTCGGTCCAGCCGCCCATCCGCACCCGGACCAGGTTGTAGCGCTCCGGATCGTTGACCGCCGCCTGGTAGGTGGCCAGGTCGGCGCAGGTAAGGGTGATCAGGTTGGAGCCGGTTTCACCGCGCGCATAAGCTTTCACAAAGCGTTGCAACTCTTGCAGCGGAAAATCCTCCTCGATATTCATGTCGACAGGCGACGCGTTCGACAAGCCGTATTCGATCGAATCGACGCGCCAGCTTTTGAGCGCCTGGTAGATGTTGCGGAAAGCCGGCGTCGGCGGCAGGTCTTGCGGCGCAGGGACGGGTGACAGATCGGAGGCGATCGGCATGCCGTTGCGCCGGCCGTCGGCCGATGCGCCGCAGCCGAGGCCGTCGCCGACATAGCCTTCGAAGGTGCCGATGCCTGGCGTAATCACGAACTCGGGGTTGCCGTAAGTGCTGGCGATGCCGTCCAACGCCGGTTTCAGGGCAGGGTGCGGTTTGCGTATGACGTCGACGCAAATGCGCACGGTGTTATCCATCAGCCATTTTCCCAAGGCGTCGACTTCGGCGTCGCCGCTGCCCCACTTGGGCAAAGCCAGCGCAGTCTCGCGCAGTTCCTGGTAACGGCGGCCGCGTTCCTCGGCGTCGGCCGGGCCCAGCAATTGGCTTTGATAGGGCTCGATCATGTTGAAGCCCCAATCGTTGATCAGGCAGTCGACCAGTTCTGGCAATGTAGTGACGGCGGTGGCCGGATCGAACACCAGTTTCTGGATCGCATACAGCGAATCGATAGTGTTGGAGATACCGACGCATAGCGGCGCGATCATGTTGAAGCGAGCGCCGCCGGCAGTCAGGTCGCGGCCGGATTCGGCACAGCCCTCGATCACCGCCGACAGCAGCGGGCTGGGGCAGATATCGGCCAGGTTGCCGAAGCCGCCCAAGATCACGTTGTAGCTCTGGATCGTGATCCACTCCAGCTGTCGCAGGAAGATATCCTGCAATTGCTGGAAGCTGGTGATTGCAGCAACAGGCGGCGAACGGAAGGTTTGTTTGAGTCCGCGCAGATAGACCGGGCCGGCTTCGCCGTAGCAGGCGCCCTGGTTCAGGGTTTGCTCCAGCGCCGTCATCGGTGTGACGTTGTTGAAGGAGAAGCCGGTGGCGCCGGCCAGCATCGGTTCATAGCAGCCGTCAGCCGCATAATTGCGCGACCAAGCCAGCGTTACATTGCTGCCGGATGCATGCAGGGCCTGGCACAGGCGGTCATCCTGATACAGGATCGGATGCGCGCCGCCGGCCAGCAGGCATTTGGCCGCTTCGTCCATGATCGCATCGGGGATGCCGTCATACACCCGCAGGGACAGGGTCGGCGCGTTGACCGGGATCCGCCGCGCCGCTTTCAGGCACAGCATGGTGACCGGGTTGACGCCGCCGGTCGGCGTGGCGTCGTCATTGGCGACATAACCGCCCACGGTAATTTGCTGAACCCACTGGTTGATGCCGCCGCCCTGCGGAAAGTTGCCGCCGTAACCGCAGACGGCGGTGGTGCCATAGTTGACGTAATCGGTGATCAGGCCACGATTGACGAAAGCGTTTTCACCGATCTTCAGCCACAGGCAATCGACGATTTCCTGCGCCCGTTCCGGGCCAATGTTGTCGTGCTCCAGCAAGGGCCACAGGATCTGGTCCAGCCGTCCCAGCGATGTCAGTTCGCCTACCAGGTGCAGACAACAATGGAAAGAAAACACCAGCTGCACGCCGTCCTGGAAGCTGAGCGGCGGCTCGGTACGCAGGTGGCGCAGGCGGGCGGCGACGTCGCGCATATTGTTGGCGTTCTCCGCCGTACCGCAATCCCGTGCCGCGCCGGCGGCGGTTTCCGCCAGAGTCGCCCAATTGCCCAGATAGTCTTGTACGCCTTCCAGCGACAAGATCGCCGCAAGATAAAATTCCAGCCTGCTCTTCAAGGCGCTGTCGCCGGGTTTGTCTTCCTGCAGCAGGGCAGCGGCCTGCGCCTGCTGCTGCAGTTCGGCGATCAAGCCGCCCAGGCCAAGCGTGACCAGCTTCTGGTAATGCGGCACCACGTGGCCCATGGCCGACCATTCGTTCAACTGACCCTTGAGCCAGGCCGCCACTGTTTCGTCCTCGGTCAGGTAGGGAACGACTTCCTTGCCGCGGCCCAGCGTGAAATCAGGGATCACGCCGACGATCAGTTCCTCGGGGTAGATGCGCAGCAAGCCGTTCTTGCGGGCGATCTCCGACTCCGGGCTGGACAGCAAACCGCCCAGCGTTTTGTGATTGGCCAGTGCTTTGCGCAAAGCCACCGAAGCGGTCAGCGACGGCGCCTCGGCCTGGCTCACCAGCTCCGACAAATGCGGCAGGCGCGGAAAGGGATGGCGCTTGAGCCAGCCGTCGTTCCAGTGTGAAAACGCCCGTCCCAGCAGCGCCAGCAGGCGAGGGCTGGGCGGATCGCCAGCGGCATATTTTCCTTCGCTCATCTGGTGCAGATAGTCCTGACCGTTGTAGAACATATAGCCGTTTTCGCTACGCGCTTTCCAGTGCGGGTCTTCCTGAACATCATCGATGCCGGCAGCCGGCACATTCAGTTCCTGCGCGTTCGGCACATACCAATAACTGCCGGCCACCCCTTGCACCACGCTCATCATGCGGTCGGCGGGCCGGTCCGGCATGCCGCCCATCATGTGCTTGATGATGGTTTCGAAGCGCGGTTGAGCGTTGCAGAAGGCCACGAACATCAACCCTTTCTCACGCGCAGCGCTGCCCGCGTGCTCGCCGAACGGCAAAGCCTGGCGCAGCAGTTTCAGGTTGTCGCCATTGCTGTCGAGGACATGCACCCGATGGATATGTGCGTTGTGATCATGCTGCGGCAAGATGACGCCGGCGGGATTGCGACCCAGCATGGCGTCTTGCGCGTCGGGCAGCATATCGCCGATCGTGCTCCATTCGAACAGGAATTTCTGTGTGAAACCGTAACAGGCGCCGCGGAATTCGCCATCGACCAGAATGTCGCTGGCCAGGCTCACCGGATCGTTCGGATTGGTGATGCCGTCAAGATAGCGGCCGCCCATCACCTTGCCGTCCGGCCGTTTGCCCAACGGCAGTATTTCGATCTGCGCCGCCAGCGCTTCCAGCCCGGGGCGTATGCTTTCCATCAGTTGCGCAGCAATGGCGGCGCTGTCGGCTTTAAGGTAAAGCAGCACATCGCCGCCGCTATCGCGCAGCTTGGGCGAACTGTCCAGCACTGTGCGCGATACCGGAATCTGGCGGTCATGCCAGCGGCCCCACAATTCCGGATCGAAAGCCGCCACCAGGCCGGCGTTTGCGGGCGATGCCTTGGCGGCATTGGCAAGCGAGCGGACCAGGCTGAGCATTGCCTCTGCGGTAGTCTGGCTGTGGTCGCGCAGCGTGAGGGTGGCGATCTGGCCGAATACGGCCCGGGTCAACAAGCCGTATTGCGTGTGTTTGATAGCGTCGATAAACATCTTAAGATCCTTATCTGAACGTGGCGCGAGGCCGTGGGAATGCAATTGCCGCTGAGTGCGGGCCGGGAAGGTGGAATACATTAATATTTCTTTGTGGAAATTAATTCTATCGGAAAAATCCGCCGATTTGTCGAAATTGCGCTGTGCACGGCGCGGACGGAAACGAATCGCACACGACTGTCAAATTTGACAGTCGACACGCGGCTAATATTGGAATATAGAAACAACATGACTGGTTTTTGGCGGTAGCGAGCGTATTCAGTAATCACACACCGGGCGAGTTTATTTGCTTCGGGTCATGGTTTTTCTGCGACGGGAGCGACGATGAAAAAGCTGGGAATGGCCGACCTGATACATCCGCTGGCGCTGGATACGTTCATGGCGCGTTACTGGCAAAAAAAGCCTTATATCGGCCACGGTTCGCCGCAACGCTTCGCCGAAATCGCCGCCATCCCTGAACTGGCCAGCATCGATGCCTTGCTCGAAGCCTGGCGCGGCGACGCCGATGCCTGGGCCCCGCGCGATACAAAAAATCCGCTGATCAACGCCACCGCGAAGCAACTGCCGGCATTCTATGAAAGCGGCTACACGCTCTACCTGAGCAAGGTCGAAGAACATGTTCCCGCGCTGGAACCGATTGCACGCAAGCTTGAGCGCGATCTCGGCCTGCGCGAGGAGGATGTTTATTTCGAAGCCTTCATTTCGCAAGGCACCGGTTCCGGTTTTCACTTCGATCCCAACGTCACCATCAACATACAACTGATCGGCAGCAAGCAATGGTGCGTCGCCGAGAACAAGCATCTGGTCAATCCGCATGTGGGCTGGTCCGCCGGCACCACGGTCAACGAACACATGAAACGCTATGCGCGCCAGCCGTTCCCGACACGCATGCCGCCCGGCTGCAAACGCTTCGAGGCACGGCCCGGCACGCTGGTCTACCTGCATCCCGGTTACTGGCATTGCACCCTTAATCACGAACCGTCGCTGTCCTTGCTGTTCACCATCAACCCGCCGTCGTGGACAGATTTGCTGATGAATGAAATCAGGGACCTGATGCTCAAGCACGATGCTGGCCGCGAACTGGCCTTTGGCCTTGGCTCCACCGCTGACCATGAACAAAAGCGGCAGCGTCTGCAGCATTTGATTGATGCGGCGGGAGAGGCAGTGTCAGAACTTTCGGCTAGCGCCTTACTGGCCGACTGGGGCGGTGCGCTGACGGCTTCGTTTGAACGTAATCCGCAGATTGCATTCCATATCGATGGCGGCGTGGCCGGCGATGACGACGTGCTGGTCGTAAAGACCGGTCGCAAGCATGAACGCAGCGTGCTCGCAAAGGACGCATGGCAAGTGCTGAAGTGGATAGGCGCGCGGAAAAAATCTTTCCACGGCCATCAGGTGGCGGAGGCAACAGGCGCCGTGCCGGTCGCGCGGGTAGCCGAGATCCTGGAGGAATTTGTCGAGACCGGTTTGATCTTGCGCAATGGCGGACTGTGATTCTGGCTCGCCTGTCGGCGAGCAGAACCTGCTGACAGGTGCTGCAATGTGCTGACGCGTGTTGAAATATGTTGAATTGGCAAGCATTGCAGCCGGGCCAGCGGAAATGGACAAAAGCATGCAAAATGCATTGGTTATGTCACGTCGACAGACCCTAGCGTGCGCCAGACCATGCCGGAAATCACATCCCAGACTCTTCTGAATACCCCGACGGCCGCCGTCCACGACGTGCATTGCCGTGGCAACTGCCGCCACAAGAGCGCGCTCGAATGCGCAGGCAGCACCCACATCGTGTTTCCCTATCGCGGCGTCTATATGCGGCATGTCGGCAGCGACGAGGCGGTTGCCGACAGCAACCAGGTCCTGTTCTTCAACGCGTCCCAGGAATATCAGGTCAGCCATCCGGTCGCCGGCGGCGACGCTTGCCTGTCGATTGCCGTCGATACGCAAATGCTGCTGGAACTGGCGCCGCCCGAACTTGTGCAACACCAGGCGCAAGCGGTCTTCAAGCAGCAGCGACAACGCATCGACTCGCGCGCACAGGTGCTGGTGGCGCTGCTGCGGCACTCTTTGCGCAACGGTATCGCCGAGCCGCTGGAAGGGGAGATATTGACGCTGACCCTGGTGCGCCGCGCGCTTGGTTTGCAGACCGCAGGTGCTGCACATGCAAGCCACGGCCTACGGCGACTGGTGGACCGGACCAAGCTGGTGCTGACCAGCGATCCGGCAAGGCGCTGGACGCTGGCCGAAATTGCTGCCGAAACCGGCGGTTCGCCGGTGTACCTGACCCAGGTATTCCAGCAGATCGAGGGGATGCCGCTGTACCGTTACCAAATGCAGTTGCGCCTGGCGCGGGCGCTTGATCTGCTCGACCAATACGAGGATCTGTCCGCACTCAGCCTCGACCTCGGTTTTTCCAGCCATAGCCATTTCAGCGCCGCATTTCGCCAGGCCTTCGGCCGCTCGCCATCGGCATTCAAGCAAGCGGCGTTGCAGCGGTAATAAACACAAGTTACTAAAGATTTCGATAGCGGCTGATGTCGCCGCATGGTCTTCTACAGGTCCCGGCTTTCGGGTATTTACGGAGAACCATCATGTCAGAAAAAACATGTGCAGCCTGCGATTACAAGCTTGACGAGAGTGCAATCAAGATCAAGATCGGCGGCAAAACCGTCGAAGTCTGTTGCCAGGAATGCGCGCAAAAACTGCGCGACGCCTACGCCGCGATGCATCCAGCCGATGCGTCGTCAGCACCATAAGCGTGTGCGGTTACAGCCCCGCGGAAATGGCGGTCGAGAAATGAAAACATTGCCAAACTAGCGTAGCATCGGCAAGCGCGTTGCGCGGGGCAACTCTGCCGGCCAAGGAAAGTGCGGGTTGCTCTGCTCGCCCATGATGTGCTGTTTTTTTAAACAACAAGGAGAATCATGAATAACCTGAAACAGAAAGCGGAACAATTCCGGCAACTGCATATTCCAGGAAATCCTTTGGTGTTGTTCAATATCTGGGACCCGGGCAGCGCAACCGCGGTTGCCGCCGGCGGCGCCCTCGCAATCGCTACCGGCAGCTGGGCGGTGGCGCATGTCAATGGTTACGCGGACGGCGAGCAGGTGCCGCTTGATCTGGTCATCGGCAACCTGGAGCGCATCACGCACACGGTCGATTTGCCGGTCACGGTCGATCTCGAAAGCGGCTACGGCAGGACAGCCGCCGAGGTTGCAGGCGTGATCGAACGCAGCATCCGGGCCGGCGCCATCGGTTGCAACCTGGAAGACAGCTTCCCGGAAAACCGGACACTACGCAGCGTGACGGAACAAAGCGAACGCATCCGGCACGCCAGGAATGCGGCCGACGGCCTGGACCTGCCGTACTTTATCAACGCCAGGACGGATATCTTCTTTCAGCCATCGGCGCCGCCGCATGACGACGCCCTGGTCGCCCTGGCGCTGCAGCGGGCGCATGCCTATGCCGAGGCGGGCGCGGACGGCCTGTTCGTACCGGGCCTGACCGATGAGCGCCTGATTGCAAGGCTGGCGGCCGAATCGCCGCTACCGCTCAATGTCATGGTGCGCGAACAAACGCCCTCCTTGCCGCAATTGGCGCACGCCGGCGTGGCCCGGGTGAGCTACGGGCCAGGTCCATATTTAAAGCTGATGAAACAACTGGAGCAGGCGGCGCGGGATGCCTTGGGAACTACCTCTGCCTGAATCTCAGGCAGAGGCCGGAGATGGCTTGCACACAAGCTGTCACAGGAACTTGTAGGTCGCTTTAATCGTAAAGAAACGGCCGCGCGGATCGCCCTGCGTGATGTCGTAGCCGGAAGCGAAGATGAGCGGAATACCGGAGATGGCGGTAGCTGTCACAGTCGAAATTTTTCGTTAATGTTCAGGGTTCCCAAGGTGCTATTGTTCCAAAATGGTCGAAGCTGCGTTTTGAAGGGCTGTGCCAATCTGCTGCAAGATCTGTGATTGAACCGATGGGTGTTGCCAGTAGAGTGGGACGTCTAGCCAACGATTTGGCGCGATGCTCACAATGCGGCGTTCCTTTATTGCGTTTCCAATTAGTGACTCTGGTGCCAGGCACCACCCCAATCCTTGGGCGGCAGCCTCGATAAATCCTGTTGCGGTGGGAAGATAGTGTACTGGCGAATACAAAGTAGAGATAGGACGTATCGAAACACCCCGTTCGAGCACTATCCTCCCTACTTCCCGGTAGTCTATATCTTCGCCTAAGAGAAGGACGACGTGAGTCCCCTAGGCCAGGTTCTTTCGAATACCTTCGTTTGGCGTCGTGGCTACCGCGCACATGAAATAGCAAACTATGGCGGTGTTACGCCAGAAGCCAGGAGAGTCACTGCCACTTAGAGCTTGCCATCATTCCGGCATTCGCCACTGGAGTTGTCGTTGATGAGGCCAACGTCGATCCGATTCATCCCGCGCTACAAATTTAGTCCGTTCTG